>NZ_LTAB01000037.1:0-66783 GCF_001580035.1 Sphingobium sp. 22B
ATAAGAGACAGGTCTCCGGGCGCTTGAGCCGGGTTCGTCGCGGCGCTCCTGCGCCTGCTCGTGAGCGTGCCGTTGCAGGCGGTGTTGAGAAATTCAGGACGGTGGACTGAGCGGTTGGGGTGGATCCCCCTCCCGCCTGCGGGAGGGGGATCCACCCCAACCGCTCAGTCCACCGTCCTGAATTTCTCAACACCGCCTGCAACGGCACGCTCACGAGCAGGCGCAGGAGCGCCGCGACGAACCCGGCTCAAGCGCCCGGAGACAGAATCTGGTCGACCGCGCCGCGACGGATGTTGGCCTGCGCCGCATGGGCATAGGCGGCCTGTTCCGCGATGCGCTTGGCGACGCGGATCGTGCTTTCCACCGCTTCCTTGGAGGCCGGGGGCAAGGGGACCAGTATCTGCGGCTCGGGCAGCATCGACTGGATTTCGTCGGCTGCCCCGTCGACCGTCACCGTGCCGCCCTGACTGCGCAATTCAGCCAGAATGTCGGCAATGCGGGCATGCACCTTGGCATATTCGGCGCTGGTCGCGATGCTTTCTTCCACGCCCGACTGATCCTCGGGCGTCGGCGCCTGCCGGGACGATCCACCGCCCTGATGCACGGTGGCGGCCGATGAAATGGGCGCAATCGCGGACACGGCGGACGGCGCGCGGGTCGCGCCGCGCTCCACCGACAGTTCAGTCCGCGAAATATAGTCGTTCATGACGCACATCCTAATGCGTCCCCGTGAAGATTATACGGATATTAAGTCCTAAACTTAAGTTAAGGACGATCGATTTTCAGGAAACCGCTGATTATCAAGATGATTTTTTGCCGTCCGCGTCGAAGCGCAGATCGTCCGGCACGGTGATGAATGGCCGGTCCATCTCGCTCGCCATCCGATTCTCCACCCGGAAGACGAAGGCAAGGACGGTCGCGACCGCCATGTACAGCCCTTCATTGACGATCTGCCCGGCGCGCGAGGTGAAGTATATGGCGCGGGCCAGTTCGGGATATTGCAGCACCGTGACCCCGTTCTGGTCGGCAAGGTCGCGGATCGCCGCCGCCACCGCGTCGCAGCCGCGCGCCACCACCACCGGCGCGGCGTCCTGCCCCGGCTTGTAGCGCAAGGCGACGGCGAAATGGGTGGGGTTGGTGATGATGACGCTGGCCTCCGCCACCGCCTTGCGGGTCGAACCGCTCAGCACCTCATATTGCTTGCGGCGGATATGGCCTTTCAGCTCGGGGGAACCTTCGCTCTCCTTATGCTCGTCCTTGATCTCCTGCTTGGTCATCGACAGCCGCCTGGACCGCTGCATGAGCTGGGCGGGAACGTCGATGCCCGCGATCAGGAACAGGCCCCCCGCCATGATCAGGCAGGTCATGATGAACATGTTGCCAAGGTCCGCCATGGCGGGCGCCAGCCCCGCCTTGCCCAGCCCGACGATCTCCGTCAGCCGGTCCCAGATCATCCAGACGCCGATCGCGCCCAGCAGCGCGACCTTGGCGACGGACTTGACCAGTTCGATCAGCCCCTGGAGCCCGAACATGCGCTTGAGGCCGGCGGCGGGATTGAGCTTCGACGCCTTGGGCGCGAAGGCGCCGGGACGGAAGCCGAGCGAGCCGAGCAGCGCCGGCCCCGCAATGGCAGCCAGCAAGGTCGCCAGCAATATCCCCGCGACCGGCAGGGCGATGCCGGACAGCAGCGCGATGCCCCGGTCGGCCGGCGCGAAATTCACGATGTCCTCCCGCCGGAAACGCAACGCCTCTATCAGCATGTCGGACAGGGATTCGACCATGGAGGGCCCCGTGACCGCGATCCAGCCAATGCCGGCCATCACCACCAATGCAGTGGCGAGATCGCGGGACTGGAGAATGTCGCCATTCTTGGCCGCGTCCTTCAGCTTCTTGGCTGTCGGCTTCTCGGTCTTTTCGCCGCCGCCATTGCTCCCGGCCATGGTCAGTGCCCCTCCGCAATGGTCTGGGCCTGGTCCAGCCCGGCCTTCAGGGCGGCGGTGATCCCCTCCCCCATGATCGGCGCGGTGACGGCCAGCAGGATGAGCCCCGCCATCAGCGCCACCGGCATGCCGACCGCGAACAGGTTGAGCGCGGGCGCTGTGCGCGCCAGCATGCCCATGACGATCTGCACCAGCACCAGCGCGAAACCGACCGGCAGCGCGATGGTGACGCCCGCGCCGAGCAGCGCGCCGCCGAATTCGATCAGGTGCCAGACCGCATCGTTGCTCAGCATCGCGCCACCCGGCGGCAGCGCCCGATAGCTTTGCACGACAAAGCTCACCAGCATCAGATGCCCGTCCATCGCCAGCAGCAGGAAGGTCGACAGGATGGAGAGGAACTGGCCCACCGCCTGCGTCGCCTGGCCCGACGAAGGATCGACCATCGCCGCGAAATTGAGGCCCATGGTGTTGCCGATAGCCTCCCCGGCCACCAGCGCGGCGGCATAGCCGATCTGCACGGCAAAACCGATGGCGAGGCCGGCAAGCACCTCACCCGCAACCAGCATCACGCCCTGGAAACTGGCGACGCCGTCGGCGGGAAGCTGGATAGGCACGCTGTTGAGCGCGGCCATGCCCAGCGCCAGCGACAGGATCAGCCGCAATTGCAACGGCACGGCGGGCGCGCCGAAGACGGGCGCGGCGATGAAGGCGGCGCCGGGGCGGATCATGGCGATCAGCCAGATCCAGAGCTGGACTTCCACATTGACAAAGCCTGGGGCGAAGCCCGGCGCGATCATTGCAGCAGGTCCGGAATGCGCTCGAAAATCTCGCGCGTGAAATCGGCGATCAGCACCATGATGGAACCGCCGAACAGCACCAGCATCGCGCCGACGACGATGATCTTGGGGATGAAGGCCAGCGTCTGTTCATTGATGGAGGTCGCGGCCTGCACCATGCCGATGACGACGCCTGCGATCAGCGCGGGAATCAGGATCGGCGCTGCCGCCAGCGCCGTGATCCACAGCGCCTGCTGCGCCAGCCCCATGAAGAAATCGGCGTTTTCCATGGATCAGGCCGTCCCGGAGCCGTTTGGAGGAGAGAAGCGCCCGCGCTTCATGTCGCGAACGATCCGGCAAGCGAACCCATGGTCAACGCCCAGCCGTCCACCAGCACGAACAGCAGCAGCTTGAACGGCATGGAGATGATCGTGGGCGACAGCATCATCATGCCGAGCGCCATCAGCGTCGATGCGACCACAAGGTCGATGATCAGGAACGGCAGGAAGATCATGAAGCCGATCTGGAAAGCGGTCTTCAGTTCCGACGTCACAAAGGCCGGCAGCAGGATGGAGAAGGGAATGTCGGCGGGCGAGCGGAAGGCCGGCGCCTCCGCCAGATTGGAGAAGAGCTTGAGGTCCGTCTCGCGGGTCTGCTTGGTCATGAAGCCGTGCAGCACCTTGCCCGAACGGCCCACCGCCTCCTCGATGGAAATCTGCCCCTTGCCATAGGGATCGAAGGCCTGGGCATTGATCTGGTCGATGGCCGGCCGCATCACGAACAGGGAGAGGAACAGCGACAGGCCGACCAGCACCTGATTGGGCGGCGTCTGTTGCAGGCCAAGCGCCTGACGCAGCAGCGACAGGACGATGATGATGCGGGTGAAGCTGGTCATCATGAGGATCAGCGACGGCAACACCGTCAGCAGGCTCATGAGGATCAGGATCTGCAGCGATAGGGACAGCGAACGGCCGTCGCCGCTGATCTGCCCCATGGCGCGGCTCAGCGCGCCGCCATTGTCGATGGGCGCCGGGGCGGCGGGCGCGGCCTGCGCAAAGGCGGGCATGGCAAGGACCAGGGTCAGCAGCAGCAGCGCCACCACGCCCCATTTCATCATCCCCGCGCAGGCGGGGACCCATCTCCCGGCAGCAGCCTGCGGACTTGAAGTCCGGAGATGGGTTCCCGCCTGCGCCGGAATGACGGTGGCAAGCAGGTCAGCGCCCGGCACGATAAGGGTCGCCTTCCGCGATCTTCTCGATCCGCCCCCGCGTCACGGAAAGCAGGATCTTCTTCCCCTCGAACTCCACGACGGCGAGCTTGCCGAACGTCCCCATCGGCAATGCTTCCAGCACCTTGAGCGACCGGTCGTTCTGCCCGACCATCATCCCCGGCTGATATTTGCGCCACAGCCACAGCGCGCCGAAGGCCATGCCGCCGACCAGAGGCAATAAAATCAGCAGCTTGACGAAATACCAGATCATGAGGGCTTTCCGCGAAGATGGTTAATTCGTCATCCGTTCCGAAAGATTGGCGCGCAAGGCAAGCGGTAAATCTGCCGCCTGCGCTTCAGCCGCGCCGCTCGACGCCCGCCAGCCGGCTTTCGGCAGCCGCGATTTCGACGATGCGGATGCCGTAGCGGCCGTTCACCGTCACCACCTCTCCCTTGGCGATCAGCGCGCCGTTGACCATGATGTCGAGCAGGTCGTCGGCCTGGCGGTCCAGTTCCACGACGCTTCCTTCGCTCAGATCCATGACCTCCGCCAGCCGGAGCGAGGTCGACCCGACCTCCACCGACATGCGGACGGGAATGTCGGCCAGCAACCGGAACTGGCGGTTGTTCACCATGCGGGAAATGCTGTCCTCGCCCACGCTGTCAAGGCGGGGGGCTTCGCTCATATCGCTCATTGTCCGGTTTCCTGTGCAAGCTTTTCGATCTGGAATGCGGCGCGGCCATCCTGTTCGCCGATGGAGCCGTGCGCGACGATACGGTCGCCCACGATCAGCGGCAGGCTGCGGTTGATGGTGACGGGAATGATGTCGCCGGCCTTGAGCTGCATCAGTTCGGCCAGGGAAAGGTCGGGGCGCGCCAGCACCGTGCGGGCGGGCAGGCGGATGTCGCGCATGCGGTGGGCGATGCGCGCCTGCCACACCGGGTCGGCGCGTTCGTCGTCGATCGGGATGCGGCTGCCCGTCAACGACTCGACGGCGCGCAGCGCGGACAGCGGGAACAGCAGGTCGACGGGCCATTCGGCATCGCGGCTGATGCTGATCAGGAAGCGTTGCAGCACCATCTGCTCGCCCGGCTGGGCCGCGGCGGCGAAGCCGATGCCGGTTTCCCGGACGATCAGACCGGCTTCTATGGCCAGCATGTCGCTCCAGCATTCCACCAGCCGGGCCATGAAGGCATCGGAAATCCGCGCGATCAGGCGATCTTCGGTCGGCGTGAACTCGCCGCGCGGCGGCAGCGCACGATTGCCGATGCCGCCATAGAAACAGTCGACCAGCGTCGAGATCATCGCCGCATCGAGCCGCAGCAGCACCTGCCCCTTGAGCGGCGCCAGGCGATAGACGCCGATGCTGGAGGAGCCGGGCACCTCATGCGCCCAGGCGCCGAATTCCAGCGCGCGCGCGTCCTGCGCGGCGACATGCGGGCGAACCCCGGCGATCGGCTCGATCAGGGCGCGCAAACGCCGGCCGAGCTTTTCGCCCAGCCGGTCCAGCCCCGACAGCATCAGCGGCGCCTGCGATTCCCCCCGCCCAAAGGCGTAGGCTTGAACGTCGGTCATTTCAGTCCCCAGCCGTCCCGGGCGGGGGACTTCCCGCCGATCAGGCAGCCCTATTGAATAACGAAATTGGTAAAATAAACGTTATCGACGCCGCCATAGCCCGTCTTCTGCTTCAGAATGTCGTTAATAATGCCCTTGATCTTCCCCTGAAGCGCCCTTTTCCCCTCCGGCGTCGACAGCGCCTCCACCGGCTGTTCGGCCAGCATCATCAGGACCTGGCTGCGAATCGCCATCTCATGGACCTTGATCGCCTCGACAACGCGAATGTCGTAATAGGTCGAAACGGCGATGGAAATCTGCGCAAAGGCGTCCGTATCCGACATGTTGGAGGTGAACGGCGTCTGAAGCTGGAAATAGGTCGCCTGATAGGCCGCAGGATTGGCCGGGCTGGGCAGGTCGATGCCCTTGGCCGGGACATGGACGCCCGAAGGGGCATGACCCCCGCCGCCCTCATGCCCGCCGCCTTCGCCGCCGCCACCGCCGGCATAGCCATGGGCCTTCGCCACTTCCTCGGCATTTTCCCCCGCCAGCACGAGCACGGGCTTGTTCGGATCTTCCTTCGGCCCTTCTTCCTTCGGGCTGAAGAAACCCGCGGCGTAAAGACCGCCGGCCGCGCCCGCCCCGCCAACGACCATGGCGATGACGATGAGCAGGATCATCTTCATCCCACCGCCCTTTTTCTTCTTCGGCTTGGCGTCGTCACTCATCGGTCAAAGTCCCCCGCAATCCATGTCGTCAGGCATAGCGCGCGCGCGCGGCGGGATTGCCGGCATGGCGCAGCTCGTCATGGTTAAGAACGGCCGGATCGCCGGAATTTTTAGGGGCGAATGCGCTATTTTCCTGGGGACGCCAACGACCCTGTCCCTGCGATTGCGCCATGTTCTGGCCGTTGTTCGCCCATGCGTTCGCGCCCTGGGAACCCTGTTGCTGCGCGCCCTGCTGCTGGGAGGATTGCTGTTGATTGGCGCCGTCCGCCCGGGCCGCTTCCGCGACAGGGGGCGCGCGTTCGATCTTCACCTCGGCAATGCGCACCGCCGAAAGTCCGGCATCAAGGCGCAGACGGTCGCTGTCCTGGCGCAGCGCCATTTCGGCGGCTTCGCTGGCGACGGTCAGGCTGACCGCCGCGCCGTCGCTGCCCTGGCGGATGTCCACCTGCACGGCCCCAAGCTGGTCGGCGTTGATCTGGAACCGCCCCTGCGCACCGTTCGCGGACAGCCCGGCAATCTCGCGGGCCAGGCCGTCGATCCACTGGCCGGAAACGCCCATGTCGACGATCTGCGCGCCAAGGCTGGCGGACAGGTCGGCCGGCGGCGGCGCGACGGCCGACGGCACCGGCGGCGCGGAAACAGGCTGGGCGAGCGGCATCGGGGGCACGGCATCGACCGGATCATGCTGGGCGGCATGGGCCGGCATAGCCTCGACCGGCGTGGCGGCCCTGCCCGTTTCGACGCGGGCCGCGAGCGGTTCCCCGGCGCGGACCGGCGTGCCCGGCTGGCGGGCAGCGACCTGATCGCGCACGAGCTGGAGCAGGGCGAGCGCCTCGGACTTCACCGGGGCGCTGCCGGGATGCGCAGCGGGAACCGGGCCTTCCGGCTGGTCGGCCGATGCCGCAGGCGCTTCAATGGCTGGCTGCACAGGGGCGTCCGCCACGGGAGTCGGTTCAACCGTCGACTGGGCGGGAACCGGCTGTCCGACAGCCTGAGGCGGCAAGGGCGCCGCTACCGGCAGATTCTTGCCGCGATCCGGCTTGGCGGGCGCCGTTTGCGCGACCGGGGCCGTCGATGGCGGCAGCGCCTGCGCCGCAACGCCTGGCGGGGCCGGCATCTGGACAGCAGCGACGACCGTTGCCGGAGCCTGTGCCGCCTCGGCCTGCTCCTTCGGCCTGTCGCTGTCGCCCGGCTCGGCTTCCGCTGGCTCGTCGGCATGCTCCACCGCCGCGGCTTCGGGCAAGGCCTCCACCTTCTCCGGCTTGGTTTCCTTGCCGGGGCGCGGGGCCTTGGTCTGGGGATCGGGCGTCACGACCGGCAGTTCCAGCCCGCCGACCTCGCCCTCTTCCATCGCGACCGACGCCGCAGCAGGCATTTCCGCCGCGACCTCCTCGGCGGAACCGCTATCCACCGCAGGGCCGCTATCCACCTCAGGGCCGGCACCCACCGCAGGCGCCGTCTCCCGAACGGCGGCCTCGGCTGGCGCGTCGATCTTCCTCGCAAGTCCGGGCGGCAGCGGCAGCGAATCCTTGCGGTGGCTCTGCACCGCCCTCAACGCGTTGGCCAGACCGAAGGGCAAGGGGGAAGCCGTCTCGACCTCCGGATCGCCGCCATCGGCTTTGCCCGCCTTGGGCGGTGCGGGCTCCATGCCCTCGGCTTCATCCGCGGCCGCCGGGGCGATCCCTTGCGGCGGGCCCGCGATCCCCGCGCTTTCCTGCGCTTCGGGCAAAGCGGCCATCGTGCCGTTCAGCAGCTGGGCGAAATCCGCCGCCCCCTCCGCAGGCACGGCCAACGCAGCCGCGCCATCGGCGGGCATCGACGTCGCCGCCGAGGAAAAGAGCAGCGCCTTGAGGCTGGTCAGCATGTTCACGTCAGACATCTCCTGTCCTCTGCATCCGGCGATAGCGCGGCAGCGCCGCAAGCTTGTTCTCCCGCCATTCCTCAAGGTCCGCGCGGGCGCGATCCTTGAGCTTCACGGCGATTTCGCGATCCCGATTGGCCGCGAGGGAAAGGCCTTCCTTGACCTCCACCTTGCGGCGCGCATCGTAGAGCGCACCATCCAACTGGCGCCCCGCCTGTTCCAGACGGCCCGCCAGTTCCTGCATCGCTGCAAAATTCGCGCCAGTTGCGACGCCCTGCCCGGTAAAAAGATCGTTCCGCACATTGCGCAGCCGCTCGACATTGCGGGCAAGGCCCTCCGCCTCGTCGCGGGCGCGGGCGGTTTCGGCCGCGGCCATGGCATGCTGGACATGGCGGACGCGCAGCACGCGCTGGCGGCGGGCGACTTCGCCCTTCACGCGCCGAACTCGGCGATCAGGGCATGGGCGCTGGTGTCGAGGTCGATGAAGCTCTTCTGATCCTGACGAATGAAGTCGAGGACTTCCTGTCGCCGCTGCACGGCTTCATCGATCACCGGATCGTTGCCGGGGCGGTAGGCGCCCATCAGGATGAGGTCGCGATTTTCCTCATAGGCGGCCCAGAGGCGGCGATAGGCGGCGGCGGCAAGGCGATGCTCGTCCGGCACGACATCCGCCATGACGCGGGACAGCGACTTGCCGACATCGATCGCCGGGAAGATCGCCTGTTCCGACAGATGGCGCGACAGCACGAAATGCCCGTCCACAATGGCGCGGGCGGCGTCGACGATCGGATCGTCCGTATCGTCGCCATCGGCCAGCACGGTGTAGAGCGCGGTGATCGACCCGCCAGTCCGGGCATCGACACCCGCCCGCTCGACCAGACGCGGGATCAGCGCCAGCGCGGAGGGCGGATAGCCCTTCATCGCGGGCGGCTCGCCCAATGCCAGCCCGATCTCGCGCTGGGCATGGGCGCAGCGGGTCAGGCTGTCGATCAGCAGCAGCACCTTCTTGCCCCGCGCCCGGAAATATTCGGCAATGGCGGTGGCGCGGGCCGCGGCGCGCAGGCGCAGCACCGGCGGATGGTCTGCGGGGACGGCGACGACGATGCTCTTGTGCATCGCGCCTTTCAGTTTGGTCTCCAGGAAATCGCTGACCTCGCGTCCGCGCTCCCCGATCAGGCCCGCGACGACGATGTCGGCTTCGGCGCCCTGGATCATCTGGCCCATCAGCACCGACTTGCCGACGCCGGACCCCGCGATGATCGCGATGCGCTGGCCGCGTCCGGCGGTCAGCAGCGCATTCACCGCACGCACGCCCAGGTCGAACGGCTCGGTGACGCGGCCCCGGTCGAGCACATTGCCCTTGACGCCGTTCAATGGCCACGACCCGCCCGCGATGATCGGCCCCTTGCGGTCCAGCGGCTGGCCCATGGCGTCGATGACGCGGCCGATAAGGCCTTCGCCCACCTGCACCATGGTCGCCTGGGAATCCGGTTCGACCCGCGCCCCATTTTCCAGCGGCGCGTCGCTGTCGAGCGGCACCAGCAGCGTCCTGTCGCCGCGAAAGCCCACAACCTCGGCGCGGCAGACCGTCCCGTCCGAAGCGATCACCCGCGCGCCCGCGCCGATGGGACGGCGAAAGCCGGTGACTTCCAGCATGCCCGCATCATGGCTGACCAGCCGGCCGACATGGCGCGGCTGCCGGTTCTGCACCTGCATATGGTCGAACAGCGTTTCCGCCTGGGCCAGCGAGGCGCGAATCATCAGGCCTTGCCCTCCATATCGTCCAGCAGGGCGCGCAGGCGCGACAGGCGCACATCCGGGCCGTCCTCGACCCAGCCGTCGGCGGTTTCAAGGCGCACGCAGCCGCGCTGCATCGCGCCGTCGGGCACCAGCTTCACGCCGATGCTCTCGCCTTCCAGCAGTTCGATGTCGTCGGGATGCAGGTGCAGCGCGCCCTTTTCGTCATTATCCTCGATGAAGGCGGCCACGCTGTCGCAGCGCTGGAGCAGCCGTTCGATGTCGATCTCGACTTCGCCCACGATCTGCTCCACCAGCCGGACCACGGTCGCGGAAAGCATGGTGGACAGCATGCCGCTGGGCGCTGGCGCCAGCAGTTCCAGCGCTTGGGCAAGCTGCTGGCGGGCCTGCGTCTCGGCCGCATGGGCTTCCGCCGTCACGCGGCTGCCTTCGTCGAAGCCCATGGCGAAGGCTTCGATCCGCGCCTGTTCCAGCACATCCTCTTCGCTTTCCGGAATGCTGTCATGCACCGGCTGGCCGGGCGCGGCATGCGCAGGCGCGAACAGGCTGCGAAAGCCGCCGCTCGTCACCTGTCCCATGCCGCCCAGCGGTATGCTGGCGACCTCCGCATTGCTCCAGAGCTTAGACAAAATCATTCCCCTTGCCGCCCAGCATGATGGTGCCCGCATCGGCCATGCGGCGCGCGGTGGCGATGATCAGCTTCTGCGCGTCGATGACCTCGGCCAGGCGGATCGGCCCGCGTTCCTCGATCTCGTCGGCAATGGCCTGCGCGGCGCGGGCGGACATGGAACCGAATATCTTCGCCTTCAGCATGTCGTTCGCGCCCTTCAGCGCGACCACCAGGATCGAACTGTCGACGGTGCGCATCAGCGTGCCCATATTCTTGTCGTCCATGTCGATCAGGTTGTCGAAGACGAACATCTCCTCCTCGATCGTCTGGGCGACCATCTTGTCCCGCTTGGCCAGCGCCTTGATGATGCGCTGCTCATTCTCCTTGCGGACATTGTTCATGATCGCCGCCGCCTCGATGGTGCCGCCGCGCTGCGATGCGCCGCCCTGCTTCTTGGCCATGTTGCCGCGCAGCAGGAGCTGCTCCAGATCGTCCAGCGCCTCGTTCGACACGGGGCCGAGCGTGGCGATGCGGTAGACCACCTCTTCCTGATATTCGGTCGGCAGCAATTGCAGCACGTCGGCGGCGATCGGCGCCTCCAGATGGGCGAGCACGATCGCCATGATCTGCGGATGCTCCGCCTCGATCAGCACGGCGATCTCCTTGGCGTCCATCCATTTCAGCATCTCAAGCTGGGTGGAGCGGGTCGGCGGGGTGATGCGGGCCAGCATGTTCTCGGCCCGCTCCTCGCCCAGCGCCTTGGTCATCGCGCCGCGAATATGGCGGGTCGCGCCATAGCCGATGGTGGTGCGCTTCTTCGCCTTGGTGACGAAATGATCGAGCGCTTCGTTGACTTCCTCGACCTGCACATCGGCCACGTCATACATGGCATAGCCAAGCTGGCGCACCTCATCGGGCTCCAGGCGGGAGAGGATCTGCGCGGCCTCATCCTCGTCGAACAGCATCAGCAGGACGGCGGCGGCGGCGCTGCCCTTCAGCGCCGTGGCGGTGGCGGCGTCAGGCATTTTCCTTCTTCCCTTCCTTCAGAAGGTCGCGGACGACCAGCGCGGCGCGATCGGGGTCCTGCTTCACGAAATTGCGGATCAGGTCGGCGCGCTGGGCATAGTCGTAAGTGGAGGAGATCATGTCGAGCGTGACCGGCGTCGACCCATCCGGGTTGACCGTCGCCTGACGGGTGATCTCGGTCGAGATTTCGCGGCCGATCTTCTGGCCCTCGGCGGCGACCTGTTCGGCGGCGGCGGCCTGAGCGGCGGCGCGGCGCTTCAGCAGCGGGCGGCCGATGCCGAAGATCACCAGCAGGGCGACGAGCAGCGCAGAGACATTGCGCACCAGCGGCGACACCCATCCCGCTTCATACCAGGGCGCCTGAACCACTTCTTCCTTGGCGAAGCTGCGGGCGGAAAGGGCCACCACGTCGCCCCGCGCCTGGTCGAAGCCGACCGCCCCCTTCACCAGAGCCTCCAAGGCCGCGATCTCCTGCGCCGAACGCGGCTTGCCGTCGGGCCCGTTGTCGAGCGCGACCGCGACCGACAGGCGCTTGACCGTGCCGATGGCGTCCCTGGTCACGGAAACCTCGCGGCCCAGTTCGAAGCTGCGGTTGAAGGTTTCCTCGGTCTTCATCAGCGGATTGGGCGGCGTGCCGGGCTGGGCTGCGGTCTGGGCGCTGGTGGCGCCCTGCGCGACGGCCTGGCCATTGGGATTGGTCTGCGTCACGGTCGGATTGACCGGCGCCTGATTGCTGAGCGCGCCGGGAATGCCGCTCGCTTCGCCGCCCGCGCCCTGACCGCGCGGGTCGGATGCCCAGGTGCCCTGTTCGCTGCGAAGACGCGCTTCATCCTGCGGATAGGTTTCGCGGGTCGCCTGGCGCTCGGCAAAGTTCAGTTCGGCATGCACCTCCGTCGAAAATTTGCCCGCCCCCAGGATCGGCGTCAGCAGCGCGATCACCGACTGGCGATAGCGATCCTCCATCTTCGTCTGCACGGCCAACTGGCGGTCGTCGGCGGCGTTGCTGTCATTATTGCTGAGCAGACGGCCATTCTGATCGACGACCGATATGTCCTCCGGATTGAGTTCCGGGATCGACGAAGCCACCAGATGCACGATGGCGCTGACCTGCTGGTCGGTCAGCGACCGGCCGGAGGCAAGACGCAGCATCACCGATGCGGAGGGTTTGGACCGTTCGCGCAGGAAGACGCTGGGCGGCTCGACCGCAAGGTGGACCTTGGCGCTCTCCACGCTGTCGATCGCCTCGATGGTGCGGGCCAGGTCCATTTCGCGGGCGGAGCGCAGCTTTTCGCCTTCCACCGCGCGCGATGCGCCCATGGGCAGGCTGTCGATCATGCTGTTGCCGTCGGGCGCGCTCTTGGGCAGGCCCTGGGCGGCGAGCATCATCTTCGCCTTGAAATAATCGTCCTCGCCAACGGTCATGCTGCCCGAATTGTCGAAGTCGTAGCGGATGCCATTCTGGTCCAGCACGCTCGCAACCGCCGACTTGTCGGCATCGGGCAGGGCACGGAACAGGTCGCGCTGCGGCGGTTCGCGCAGGGCGAGCCAGGCCGCGCCAGCGGTCGCGACGACGCCCAGCAGGCCCAGCAGCGGCAGGCTCTTCGCCACGGCGGGCTGCTTCATGAAGCCGGTGAAGCGCGCCTTCAGCGCATCGACGCCCTTCGCGCCGCCCGGAAAGGCGGGGCTGGTGGCCGGGAGAGCGGCGGCGCCGCCGACGGAGGGGGTGAGTGCGTTCTCGCTCATATTACACCGGCATGCTCATGATGTCCTTGTATGCGGACAGCAATTTGTTGCGGACCTGAAGGGTGGCTTCGAAGCTGACGGACGCCTGCTGCTTGGCCAGCATGACCCCGGCAATATCGGTGGTTTCCCCCCGTTCGAACGAGGCGGCTGCTTCGCCCGCCTGGTTCTGCAGGCCGTTCACCTGCTCCAGCGCCGATTTCAGCGCGTCGGTAAAGCCGCCCGGCGCGGTTGCGCCATTGGTGCCGACCACGGAGCCAGGGCCGACATTGCCGGTCTGGGCGACGTCGCGCAGCGCCGCGTTCTTCTGGAGGATGGCGTTGCGGATCGCCATCACGCTATCGGTCGGAGAAATTCCGGACATGCCCTATTCCTCCTCAGGCCGCCGCCCGCTCGCGCATCTCGGCAAGCCGATAGCGCAGCGTACGTTCGGAAATGCCCAGCTTGCGGGCGGCGGCGGCGCGATGGCCATCCGTTTCGCGCAGGGCGGCACGGACCGCCTCCAGCTTGCTGTTATGCGCCACGTCGCGCAGACGGATCGGATCGGCCGGCGCCAGGACCTGCTCCACGATGCGCAGTTGCGGCGCGCCGGTGATGTGCAGGTCGTCGGCATCGATGCGGTCGCCGTCGCGAAGGACCACGGCGCGCTGAAGGACATTGCCCAGCTCGCGGGCATTGCCGGGCCAGACATGGCCGGTCAGCTTTTCCAGCGCCGCGGCGGTCGGCCAGACGAAGGCATCCTGCTGGCGCAGCAGCATGGCGGCGGCGATGGCGGCGATGTCGCCCGGGCGCTCGGCCAGCGGACGCAGCTCCAGCGGCATGACATTGAGGCGCCAGTATAGATCCTCGCGGAAGCGGCCGGCAGCGACTTCGGCGGCGAGGTTGCGGTTGCAGGCCGCGATGATGCGGACATTGACCGGCACCGGATGAGTCGCGCCGACGGGCAGCACTTCGCCTTCCTGCAGGGCGCGCAGCAGCTTGGCCTGAAGGCTGAGCGGCAGTTCGGCGATTTCGTCGAGGAACAGCGTGCCGCCGTCCGCCGCCAGGAACAGGCCCTCGGACGCATTGGCCGCGCCGGTGAAGCTCCCCTTCTTGTGGCCGAAGAGCATGGCTTCCATCATGGTTTCGGGCAGCGCCGCGCAATTGACGGCGATGAAGTCGCGGGTCACGCGGCCCGACTGGGCATGAAGGAAGCGCGCCATGCCTTCCTTGCCGGTGCCCGTATCGCCCTGGATCAGCACGGTGGCGTCGCTGCGCGCCACGCGGCCGGCCAGCGTCATCAGCCGCGTGCTGCCGGCGTCGCCCACCGCAGGAACGGCAGCGGGACGGGCCAGCTCCGCGATCAGCGCGAAGGCGAAACCCATATCCTCAAGGCCGAAGGCGACGCGGGCGGGCAGGCCGTTGGCGGCAGGCACCAGCGAGGGCAGGCCGTCGATCAGGTTGATCAATATGTCGCGATGGGTCGCATGGCCGATTTCGGTGGCCAGCAACACGCGCCGGTCTTCCCGCTCGCGCGGGCTCTGGGCGTCCACGATCCGGACGGTAAAGAACGCATTTTCCAGCCAGTGCTGCAGGCCCGGAACGAGCGCGCAGACTCCTCGGCTCACGTCCAACGATGACATGAACTTGTCCCCATGTTTTGGCCGGCTTGTGCCCCCGCACGCCCCTGACCCCTTCGATGGGTTGAAACTGCCCGACTGTGGTTAGCATATGGTTAATGCGGCAAACCCCTTGCCGCATAACGGCAATTTTTTTCCGCCGGGGCGGAACTTTTCGGCGCTTCATGGATATATCGGCCCCCGCAAAGGGGCTCGAATGCCCTGTTTCCGGGCCTTTTCAAGAAAATAGCAGAAAAAATCATCCCCGCCCTAAAAGCTTTTTTTCCGGTGCCGTTATCCCCTTTCGAGGCCGCAAGCAGCCTGATGGCAGCGACCTGAACGAAC
Source organism: Sphingobium sp. 22B (assembly GCF_001580035.1). Classification (NCBI taxonomy): domain Bacteria; kingdom Pseudomonadati; phylum Pseudomonadota; class Alphaproteobacteria; order Sphingomonadales; family Sphingobiaceae; genus Sphingobium; species Sphingobium sp. 22B. The sequence goes on from NZ_LTAB01000037.1 coordinate 15,148, forward strand.
GAAAGGGTATCAAAATGACTGTTATCGGAACCAACTCCTCGGCGCTGCGTGCATCCAATGCTTCGGCCCAGGCCAGCAAGGCGCTCAGCACCGCGATGGAACGCCTGTCGACCGGCAAGCGCATCAACAGCGCGAAGGACGACGCGGCCGGCCTTGCCATCGCATCGACCATGACCTCGCAGATCCGCGGCATGACCCAGGGCATCCGCAACGCCAATGACGGCATCTCGCTCGCCCAGACAGCGGAAGGCGCGCTCAGCGAAGTCAGCAACATGCTCCAGCGCATGCGCGAACTGACCGTCCAGGCTGGCAACGACACCAACGACGCAACGTCGAAGAAGAATATCCAGTCGGAAATCAGCCAGCTTGGCGACCAGATCACCTCGATCATCACGAACACCAAGTTCAACGGCATTTCGCTGTTCGATGGTACGGGCGGTGCCGCTGGCGACGGCAAGATCAACATCCAGGCGGGCACAAACTCTACGGACGCCGTGCAGATTGATCTAGGCAATCTGACCACCCAGAACACGATCGACTACACTGCGACTCCGCCGGTAGGCGCCGCGCTCGGCAACATCGTTAATCTTGGCACCGCGCCGGACGTCTACACGGACGTCACGGATACCACGAACTTCGTGCTCGACGATGCTCTCAAGGCCTATGACGATGTCCTGCAGCAGATCGACACGTCGCGAGCCAGCCTCGGTGCGGTTCAGAACCGCCTCGAATCAACCATCAACAACCTGACCGCCAACGTCACCAACCTGACCGACGCCCGCAGCCGCATCGAGGATGCCGACTTCTCGGCGGAAACGACCGCGCTCGCCAAGCAGCAGATCCTGAGCCAGGCCTCGACCGCGATGCTGGCCCAGGCGAACCAGAGCCAGCAGGGCGTGCTGAAGCTGATCAGCTAAGCTGCGACACTCAGATTGACCGGCTAGGGTTTTGGTCACCCCGGCCGGTCATGCCGCCCCCGGCGCATTTACAGTCCCCACCGCGCCGGGGGTAAAAACTTCGATGAAACGACCAGCATAACGAAGCCTCCGTCCCCCCGGGCGGAGGCTTCATCGCATTTGTCGATCGGCCGGTTTCCAATCAATGCGGGATCGAAACACTTGCATTGGCGGTTGTCGCACCCATGATGACGGCCATGACCAACAATTCTTCGACAGGAATCGGACGCCGCGCAATGATCGCGGCATCCGGCGCTGCGCTGCTGCTGCCGCATTCCGTGCTGGCCCAGAACCGGGCTGAGGCCTTTTCCTGGACCATGCTGATCGCCCGGGCACAGCGCCTCGCCCGCGGCGCGTTCATGGTGACGCCCTTCTTCCCCGGCGCCGACAGGATCGGCTATGATGCGTTCAACGAGGCGCGCTTCCGTGACGAGCGGACCATCTGGAACGAAAGCGGCGACGATACCGGCATCCGCCTGTTCCCCCTGAGCGGCACGGTGCAGCAGCCGGTGGAGATCGCGCTGGTCGAAAAAGGCCGGGCTACGCCGCTGCGCTACGATCCCGCCATGTTCGACGCGCCGCCGGGCAATGCGGTGCGCGCACTGGGCCCCGATGCAGGCTTTGCCGGCTTCCGCATCATGAATCAGGCGCGGGACGGCGACTGGCTGTCCTTTCTGGGCGCGACCTATTTCCGCGCCCCCGCCGAAAGGCAGTTCGGGCTTTCGGCCCGCGCCGTCGCCATCAACACCAGCATCGCGGGGAAGGAGGAATTTCCCCGCTTCACCCATTTCTGGCTGGAGCGGACCGGGCGCAGCAGCGTCACCGTCTATGCGCTGATGGACAGCGCATCGCTCACCGGCGCCTTCCGCTTCGCCAATGAACTGACGCCGCAGGGCGTGCGGCAGGATGTCGACGCCGTGCTGTTCACGCGCAAGGCGATCGCGGAACTGGGGCTGATGCCGATGACCAGCATGTTCTGGTACGATCAGGCCGACCGGCGCACCCGCACCGACTGGCGGCCGGAAATCCACGATTCCGACCTGCTCTCCATCGCCGGCGCGGATGGGACCGTCCATTGCCGTCCGCTGGTCAATCCCTCCGCCCCCCGCGTCGATGTCTTTGAGGAGCGCAACCCCAAGGGCTTCGGACTGCTCCAGCGCGACCGCAATTTCGACCATTATCAGGATGACGGCGTCTTCTACGAACGGCGGCCTTCCCTATGGGCGACCAGCCGCAAGCCGCTGGGCGCCGGACAGGTGCGGCTCTACGCCTTTCCGACCGACAGCGAATATACCGACAATGTCGCGGCCTATTGGACCCCCGCCGCGCCCACCCGCGCGGGCAGCCGGATAGAGGCGAGCTATCGGCTGGACTGGTCCGCCGCCCGCGCCCCCGCTTCCGCTGGCCTTGCCACGGTGGAGAATATCTGGACCGGGCAGTCGGGCGAAGCCGGGGTCGACCGTTTCCTGGTCGACTTCGCCGGCGTGCCGACCGGAAGCCGGCCGGACATATGGGTCGACCTTGCCGGCGGAACGCTGGTCAAGAAGGCCGGCTATCCGGTCCTGCACCAGAAGGACATGTTCCGGATGGTCCTGGATATTCGTCGGGACCGGGGCAGGCCGACCGATATCCGCGCCCAGCTCAGGGCTGGCAATCGCCCGTTCAGCGAATATGTGCATTACCCGCTGGGCGCCTGAATTAAGGGCGACAAGGGAACCAGCCGGGTTCAAGGCGGTTCTGGTGACGGGTTTCGAGCCCGTGAAATCTGGCGAAACGAGTCGGGCATGAAAGCAACGGGTGGCGTGCACAGCAACAGGACCGGCGGAATGGCGACCGCGAGGGCGTTCGAGCATCTTCCCCCGGAGAGGCCCCTGGCCATGCCCGCGCAGGATTTTTCCGCGACCCCGCGCGACCTGCCCCACCGTCCGTTCAACATCGACCTCTGGGCCCGGCGCACCCTGGTGGTGCTGCTGGCGCTGCTGCCTGCCTCCATGGCGGCGCATGAGATGCGGCGTTCCATCGGCCTGGACGGCATTTCGGCATGGGAGGGCGTCTATCTCGCCCTCTTCATCCCGCTCTTCGCCTGGATCGCCTTCGGCTTCGCCACCAGCCTGATCGGTTTCCTGCTGCTGACCATGGGGCGCGGCCCGGGCGTCCGTCCCTATCGCGCGCGGTCGACGGCGCCGCTGCGCGGGCGCACCGCCGTGCTGCTGCCTGTCTGCAATGAGGATTTCCAGGGCGTGCTCGGCCGCCTGTCGATCATGGAGCGCTCGCTGGCACAGGTCATGGGGGGCGAGCGGTTCGAATTCTTCATCCTCTCCGATTCCAACCCGGAAAATGGGGAGAAGGAGCGCGCCGCCTATCTGAAGATGCGCAAGGGCTTTTCCCGCCCCGTCCATTACCGCCGCCGCGCACTCAATGTCGGGCGCAAGCCGGGCAATATCGCGGAATGGGTCGAACGCTTCGGCGGCGCCTATGACTATATGATCGTGCTGGACGCGGACAGCGTGATGAGCGGCCAGACCATGGCGCGGCTGGCCTCGGATATGGAGCGGCATCCGCATGTCGGCCTGATCCAGACCGTGCCGTCGATCGTCGGCGCGTCGACGCTGTTCGCCCGCTGGCAGCAATTCGCCAGCCGCCTGTTCGGCCCCATTTCCGCCGCCGGCATGATCTGGTGGTCAGGGTCGGAAGGTATGTTCTGGGGCCATAATGCGATCCTGCGGACCAGGGCCTTCGCGCAGAGCTGCGGCCTGCCCGAACTGCCGGGGCGCGCGCCCTTTGGCGGGCATATCATGAGCCATGACATGATAGAGGCGGCCCTGCTGCGCCGTCGCGGCTGGGACGTGCACATCGTCATGGCCGACGACAGTTTCGAGGAATTTCCCCCTTCCCTGCCCGATCTCGCCACCCGCGACCGCCGCTGGTGCCAAGGCAATATCCAGCACATCCCCCTCCTTTCTAAGATCAGGGGCATGCACCCGGTCAGCAAGTTCCAGCTCTTCGTCGGGGCGTCGGCCTATTGCACCTCGCCGCTGTGGCTGGCGCTGATGCTGGTGGTGCTGGGCGGCGCGGTGGCGGGCGTCTGGCCGCCGAGCGCCATATTGCCGTCGGGCGGCCTGCTGGCGCTGACGGCCGTGCTGCTGTTCGGGCCGAAGCTGCTGGCGCTGCTCTGGGCGCTGGCCGATCCTGCACGGCGCATCGGTTTCGGCGGCGGAGTGCGCATGATGCGCGGCGTGATCGCGGACATCGCGCTGTCGATCCTGATGGCGCCGATCAGCATGCTCACGCAGACGATCAACCTGTTCGGCATATTGATGGGCCGCAAGAGCAGCTGGAACGGCCAGACCCGCGACCGCGACGGCATGCGGATGCTGCCGGCGATCTGGCTGTTCAAATGGCATATCCTGCTGGGCATGGGGCTGACGCTGCTGGCGGTCGAGTCCGATACATCGCTGGGCTGGATCGTGCCGGTGGCGGCGGGTCTGGTGCTGGCGCCCTTCTTCGCGGCCTTCACGGCGCGCAAGGATTGGGGCAGCCATGTCGCGAAAAGCGGGCTGTTCCAGGTGGCGGAACCCTGGTGGCGGATGCAGAATTACCAGAAGACGCGCTATCGGCAGTTGCAGTTGGACAATGCGCCGATCAAGGACTTCTCCAACGCCGCGAACGACAGTTAGTCGATCCTGAAACACCGTGTTCCTGCGCAGGAGCACGGCACGTCTGAAGGAAAGCGAAGGGACTCAGTCCCAATCCCGCAATTTCTCGCGCAGCCTGTCCAGCGCGGCCTTCTTGATCTGGCACACCCGCGCCGCGCCGATGTCCAGCGTCGCGCCGATCTCCTCCAGATTGAGTTCCTCGACGAAATAAAGCTGAAGCACCAGCGCCTCCCGCTGCGGCAGGTCGCCTATGCATTTGGCGAGCGCGGCTTTGAGCGATTCCCGCTCCATCACATCGTCGGCGCGATCCTCGACATCGGCAAACCACATGGACTGGTCGGAATAGACCTCGTCCATGCTGCTATGCTGCACCATCTCGCAGCCATCCGCCACTTCGCGATAGGCGGCGGGGTCCAGCCCCATTTCGGCGGACATCTCCGCCTCCAGCGGCGCACGGCCCAGCTTCTGCTCCAACCGGTTGCGGATGGCCCCTAACTGCTTGCGCTGCGACATGGCGGAACGCGTCATCGTCGCATGGCGGCGCAGATGGTCTATCATCGCCCCGCGCACGCGCATCTGCGCATAGGAGGCGAAGCCAAGGCCCCGATCCTCGAAGCCATTGGCCGCCTCGACCAGCGCGACCATGCCGATCTGGAGCAGATCCTCGATCTCGATGGCGCTCGATACCCGGCCATGGACATGCCAGGCGATCTTGCGCACCAGCGGCATATATTGGCGCGCCAGCCGTTCGGGCGAATTGGCATGGGCGGACCGGCCATAGGTGTTGGCATCGGAACCGGCGACGACCCTATTCATGAACATCGGTCAGGCTCCTCAGGCAACGCGTTCGCGTGTCGGCAGGGGGTCGTGGCGCGGCGCGGGCCGCTGCTCGCCGCCGACCACGGCGACGACTTCCACGCCCTTGCCATCGGGAATTTCCAGGAAGGACAGCACCGGCGTCTCCGGCAGATGCGGCTTGAACAGCCGGGCCAGCGCGCGGCGGGCCAGCGGCGAGGTGACGATGGCGAAGCTGCGCGCCTGCCCCAGCAGCGGACGGGCCGCCGTCACCACCGCCTCTATGATGCGGTTGGCGAGGGCGGGCTCGATCGGGTGCCGGGCATCGCCCGCGACCCGCATCGCCTGCGCCAGCAACGCTTCCAGATCGCCGTCCAGCGTGATCACCGGCAGCGGCATCTTCACCGGCACCAGCCCCTGGATGATCAGCGAACCGATGCGCTGGCGCACCGCCTCGACCAGCTGGTCCAGCGTCATGTCGGGCCGCGCCGCGTCGACCATCGCCTCGCAGATGCGGCGGAAATCCTTGAGTGGAATGCCCTCCGCCAGCAGGGCGCGGCACAGCGCGCTGATCTGCGTCAGGTTCAGCAGCCCCGGCGTCAGGCCGTCGACCAGTTGCGGCGCGGCGTCCTTGAGGTTGTCGAGCAGCTTGCGCGCTTCGTCCAGGCCGAACATCTCGCTGGCGTTCATGGCAATAAGCTGGTTGAGATGGGTGGCGACCACCGTCGGCGGATCGACCACCGTATAGCCCGCGACCACCGCCTCGCTGCGCTTGGCAGGCGAAATCCACACGGCATCCAGACCGAAGGTCGGGTCTTTCGCCTCGCGGCCGGACACAGTGCCCTCCAGCGCGCCGCTGTCCAGCGCCAGCAAGTCGTCGGGGAAAATCTCGTCCTCACCGACGACGACACCGGCGATGGTGATGCGATATTGGTTCGGCTCCAGCGCCAGATTGTCCTTCACGCGGACCATCGGCACGACGAAGCCCAGTTCCTTCGAAAGCTGGCGGCGGATGCCGGTGATGCGGGCCATCAGCGGCGCGCCCTTGCGCTCGTCCACCAGGCTGATCAGGCCATAGCCGATCTCCAGCCCCAGCACGGCGCCGTCCGACACGTCGTTCCATTCGATCAGCGCGGGATTGGGCGGCGGGGCGGCGGCTTCGGGTTCGGCGGCCTTGCGCTGGCTCGACTTGCGGAGGTGCCAGGCGATGCCGCCCGCCACCGCGGCGGCGGGCAGGATGATCATGTGCGGCATGCCGGGCAGGATACCCAGGAAGGTCAGGATCGCCGCGACCGGCATCCAGGCCTTGCCCGAACCGAACTGGCTGGTGATCTGGTTCGACAGATCGTCCTCGCTGCCGACCCGCGTCACGATGGCGGCGGCGGCGATGGAGAGCAGCAGCGCCGGAATCTGCGCGACCAGCGCGTCGCCGATGGCCAGGATGATATAGGTCTGGGCGGCTTCCCCGATGCTGAGCTTGTGGCTGACCACGCCCAATATGATGCCGCCGACGATGTTGATGGCCAGGATCAGGATGCCCGCGACCGCATCGCCCTTCACGAATTTGGAGGCGCCGTCCATCGATCCGTAGAAGTCCGCCTCGGTCGCCACTTCACGGCGGCGGACCTTGGCCTCTTCCGGGGTCAGCAGGCCGGCGTTCAGGTCGGCGTCGATCGCCATCTGCTTGCCCGGCAGGGCGTCCAGGGTGAAGCGGGCGCTGACTTCCGACACGCGGCCCGCGCCCTTGGTGATCACGACCAGGTTGATGATCATCAGGATCGCGAAGACGAAGATGCCGACGACATAATCGCCGCCGATCAGGAAATGGCCGAAGGCCTCGATCACATGGCCCGCCGAATCGGTGCCTTCATGCCCGTTCACCAGCACGACGCGGGTCGACGCGACGTTCAGCGCCAGCCGCAGCAGCGTCGCGAACAGCAGCACCGTCGGAAAGCTGGAGAAGTCGAGCGGCTTGGCGGCGTTCAGCGCCACCATCAGCACGGCCAGGCTGATCATGATGTTGGTGATGAAGCCGACGTCCAGCATGATCGCCGGCACCGGCACCATCATGAACAGCACGACCATCAGCGTCGCAATGGGCAGCACCGCCCCCTTGGCGGCGCTCATCCAGATCTTCGCTTTGACTTGGGCGGGAGTCATATCGGGCCGTTACCTTCCGAGGGTGGCGAGCATGAGATAGGCGAGGCGCGCCGTCTGCGGTTCGGGCCGGACGGTGACGTCGGCGGCGGTCGCAAGGCGCTGGGTTTCGATCCGCACATAGTCGGCGGGCTGCACGGTCTTCGCGCCGGAGGGCAAAGACGCATCGGCATATTGAATGTCGCCGCCGCCGACCGAATCGAAGCCCTTCTGGAGCTTGGCGGCGAAGCGGTCGCGGATTTCGGCAAAGCTGCGGGCGTTGCCCTGCCTGTCGTAGAAGATGGACCGGTTGGCGCGGGCGGCGGCCGGGAACATCCCGGCGGCGGCGGCATTGGGCGCGCGGTCGTTCATCGACAGGAACCTGCTGGCCCCGCCGACGCCCAGGAAATGGGCCATGTAAAGGTCGACCGGTTCCGCCTCGCGGCCCAGCCGCTGCTCCAATGTGGCCTTGTTGTCGGCGGCATGTTGGGCGGCCATGACGGATGCGGTTTCGGGATGCTTGCGCAGGTCCAGTATCTGCTGGCGAAGGTCGGGATCGGCCACATAATAGCGGCCATTGCTGCCCCGGCTGATCGCGTCGGCGGCCCAGCCCAGCCCATATTCGCCGCCATGCTGGTCGATGACCGCCAGCCAGCTCTGGTCGACGAACTGGTAAAGCCCGGTCGCGGAGGAGGTGGTCGCGCGGGCGGTGGGATTGAGGCTGCTCTCGATCTTCGCCTGCCCCAGCAGATAGGCGAAGTCCACGCCCGTCCGCCGGCTGGCCATGGCGATCGCGTTGGTCACGCGATTGCCCGTCGAAGCGCCCGTTGCCGCCCCCGTTCCTGCGATGTCTGCGAAAGCCGACACTGGTTCGATCAATCCCCGTTGGTACCGGGGGTCATTAGAGCAAGTGACGTGCCAAGATTTGGTTAACGCGCGCTCATAATTTGATTTTCGGGAATGGAGCCTGCTCCGGTCAAATCAAGCCGCGCCCACCTGCTCCTGCGCGGGCAGGAGCCCAGTCCGCCGTCAGATGGAAAGCAAAAAGGGCGCCGTGGCGGGCGCCCTTGCAACGTCTCGGAGGGTCGGGATTTTCAGCGCCCGTAAACCAGAGGCGCCGTTTCCGCGCCGCGCGCCGCGAGTATCGCAAGCCGCTGATTCGCATGGTCCGCGAGCAGGTTGGTACGGATCCGCGCCGATTCCATCATCGGCTGGAGCGCCCTCAATCGATCCTTCACCGCTTCGTCGGACCGCCATACGCCGATGGCGCGAACAGCGGACGCGGCTTTGGCGATCCGCTGCGTCGCCGCTTCGATCACCGCCGCATCCACGCCGTCCAGTGCCCCGCGCAGCTCTTCGAAAGCCGCGCCCAACTCATCCAGCGCTGCAAGACCGAGCGGCATGGGGTCAACCGGCCGCCGGCAGGTCGAGCGCCAGCATGCGATCCGCGATCGCCGCCGGATCGACGGGGTAATTGCCCGAAGCGATGGCCGCCTTGATCGCGGCGACGCGGTCCATGTCGACCGGCGCGCCTTCGGCCGCCATGCGGGCGACGGGGCTTGCCGAACTGGCCGAAGAAGCGGAAGTCGCTGCCGAACCGGTCGAAGAAGCGCGCGTCGTCCTGCCGCCTTCCTTCAGGCGGGCTGCCTCTATGGCGGCGCTGATATTCTGGCCGACAGACTTGATCATCGTTTCAATCCTTCATTCGTCCCGCACAGTCTATATACGGCCGGGTTCAAAAATTGTTAAATCCCGGAACACGAACAATTCCCATTTCCACGACCTGCGCCAATATCGGCGCGGATTTCCTGTCTTCCCGCACGCGGATCGTCTCGCCCACGGCGCCGTCCTCGTCCGCGACCATCATGCGCGAGACGCTGAAGGCCGCATTGCCCGCCATCAATTGCACCGGGTCGCCCTTCTTGACGGCGGCCTCCCTGGGCGCCGCCCGCGCCGCAGGGGCGTAGCGCGCCACCGGCCCGGAAGCGGCAGCGGCGCCGCCGGCCACCAACGGCACGCGGATTCGCCAGCCCAACGCATCGCACTTGACGATGGCGGCGCCAAAGACAGGCCCGTCCACGCTGGGCGTCGCCGGACAGGCGGCCAGCCGCAAACGCCGGTCGACCGGCGCGATCGGCCCGCCCGGTTCGCCCAGATTGGCGCCGACGGTCATCGCGACCAGACTGTCGATCCGATCCAGATTCTCGAACTTCTGCTGCGCCAGCGCAGGATCGGACGCTGAAACGGACAGCGCCAGAAGCAGGATCTTGGGCAAATTCGTCACGGTATCTCTCCGAAAGCGGACAGGATTAACCATGAACCACGCAAAATTCGTGCCATATAATGGACGCTGCTGCGGGGGGAGGTGAGCCGTGCCCCCAAAAAAAAACAGCAGCACCTTTGGGGCGGTCGACGCCTAACGCCCCGCGACAATCAGGATCACCTGCCCCTTGCCGCCCTCGCCATCCAACTGGTCCAGCCCGCGCAGCACCAGCCGGTCGCCGCCAATGCCTTCGGCCTTCAGCGCCCGCGCCACGGCGCCGAGGCGCGCCGCCGACAGGTCCCAGCCGTCGAAGCGCTGATGCCCCGCATCCGTGCCGCGGCTGCTGACCTCCAGCCGCTCGCGCCCCAGCGCAAAGCGATCCGCCACGATCTTCAGCCGCCTCCGGCCCTGCTGCGTCAGCAACGCCTCACCGGGCAGGAACAGTTCGGCGGCGTGGATTTCCATGGGACTGCTGGCATGGCCGCCAAATTGCTGCCGCACCTGCGCCAGCATGGCGTCACGCCGCTGGCCGCTGGCCTGAAGCATGACGAAAAAGCCGAGCAGCAACAGCAGCAGGTCGGCGAAGCTGATCGCCCAGCGGCCGCGCCGCGCCCCGGCAAGGGCGGAGATATTCATGCCACCTCGCGGATCGAGGCGCGGCGCATCGGCACATTTTCCCGCCGCGCGATGGCGGCCATGCGATCAGTGACCTCCTTCTGCCAGGCGAGTTCGCGTTCCGACAGGTCGGCAAGCCGCGTCGCTACGGGCGCGGCGATGACATTGGCAATGACCACGCCATAGAAGGTGGTGAGGAGCGCCAGGGCCATGGAGGGGCCCAGCGCCGCCGGATCGTCCATCGCGGCGAACATGCCGACCAGACCGATGATCGTGCCTGCCATGCCCAGGGCCGGGGCGGCATCCGCGATGGACAGCCAGACCTTGCAGGCGGCGCCATGGCGCTGCGCCCGGTCCGCCAGCGATTGCGCGGCCCACAGTTCGAACTGCTCCGTCTTCTCGCAATTGGCGAGCTTGCGCGCGGCTTCGGTCAGATAGGGATTGGCCGTCTTCACCCGGTCCGTGCAGGCAAGGCCGCGCAGTTGCGCGACCTGATCGATCTTCAGCATGGCCGCCCGCGCAGCATCCCGGTCCTTTGCCGGATCGGCGCGCAGCAGGGGAACAAGGGCGGCAAAGGCCCGCCCCAGCGCCCGCGCGCCATTCTGGAACAGCGCCACCAGCCCGATCCCCGCGACCATGGCCAGCAAGGTCAGGGGGTCGAACAAATGCGCCATGATCCCGATCATCTTCACGTCCCCGCTTACGCCCGGCCGGCCGGCGGCAAAGCGCTGCCACCCGCCGGCAAAATTTTGCCGCCCTTGCCGCCATCCTCACGCAATCCCCCGGATTTCCGCCATTTTCCGCCATGCCGATGCGTCACCCACGCAAATTGGCACGGCTCTTGCGAATATCAGGCTGGATCACCCGCAGTTCACGCCATCAGGCCTCAGAACGGCGGGGGAGACGGAAGTTTTAGGCCCATCGGGGCGGAAAAAAGCGGAAAGACGACAATGTCGCTGGAAGACGGATTGTTCGGGATACATGGAAAGGCGCTGGCGCTTCGCTCGCAGCGCCTGTCCCTGCTCGCGTCCAATATCGCGAACGCTTCGACGCCGGGATACAAGGCGCGCGACATCGATTTCGAGTCCGCCCTCAAGGAAGCCACGACGCGGCAGGGCAAATCCGCCGCCGACGTGTCGCAGGCCGTCGACGATTCGATGGGCTATCGCGTGCCGCTGCAACCCAGCCTCGACGGCAACACCGTCGAGCTCAGCACCGAACAGACGCTGTTCGCTGAAAACGCCGTCAAATATCGCACGACCCTCTCCTTCCTGGAGGGCCGCATCAACACCATCACCCGCGCGCTTAAGGGAGAATGAGCATGAGCGGCCATGGCCCCCTGAACGTCTTCGACATCGCCGGCCGCGCCATGAGCGCGCAGCTCGTGCGGCTCAACGCCACCGCCTCCAACATGGCGAACGCCGGCAACGTCACCGGCAGCGCGGCGGAGGCCTATCGCGCGATCAAGCCGGTGTTCCAGTCGGTCACCGACAGCCCCGGCGTCTCGACCGTCAAGGTCCAGAATGTCGTCACCACCAATGCGCAGCCCACCAAGCGCCACGATCCCAACCATCCGCTGGCCGACAAGAATGGCGATGTCTGGGAAGCCGCCGTGGATAGCAGCGCGGAGCTGGTCGACATGATCGAGACCGCCCGCATGTACCAGAACAACGTGCAGGTGCTGAACACCGCCAAGTCCCTGATGATGGAAACCATAAGGATCGGCAAATGACGACCACGACCGCCACCGACAGCGCGGGCCTGTCCGTCTATAACCCCTATGCCAATGTCGGCACGGGCAAGTCGGAAATGGGCCAGGCGGATTTCCTGCGCCTGCTGACCGCGCAGATGCAGACGCAGGACCCGTTCGAACCCGTCGATAACGCCCAGATGGTCGCGCAGATGGCCACCATCACCAACAGCAGCGGCATCGCGGAAATGAACCAGACGCTGAAGAATCTGGCGTCGCAACTGACCGGATCGCGTCTTGGCGACGCGGCAAGCTGGATCGGCAAGTCGATGCTGATCCAGAGCAACATCGCCGCGCCCGATGCAGCCGGCCAATATATGGGCCAGGTCAGCTTTGCCGACGCCACCAGCGGCGCCAGCGTCGACCTGATCGACGGCAACGGCAATGTCGTCAAGACGATCGAACTGGGCGACCAGCCCAAGGGCGACATCAATTTCTATTGGGACGGCAAGGATGAAGCCGGCAACACCATCGCCACCGACGCGCTGAAGATCAAGGTCAACGGCGCCAACCCCAGCCGCGTCGCGAGCTGGGCCACCATCGCCGCCGTCCAGTCACCCGCCGACGGCAGTTCGTCCAAGCTGATCACCGCGCTCGGCACCTATTCGCCGTCCGACGCCATCTCGCTCGCCTAACCGACCAATCCTTTTCACACCGATTTTCCTTTTCACCCAAGGAGCAACGCCATGTCCTTCTACATCTCGCTTTCCGGCCTGAAGGCCGCCCAGACCGACCTGTCGACCACGGCGAACAATGTCGCCAACGTCAACTCGACCGCTTTCAAGAAGAGCAAGGCCGTGTTCGGCGACATCTTCGCCGCCGCGCCGATGCAGACCACGACGCAGGTCGCCGGCCAGGGCGTGCGCGCCCAGGGCATCAGCCAGCAGTTCACCCAGGGCACGATCGAGACCACCGACAAGACGCTGGACCTCGCCATCACCGGCGAAGGCTTCTTCACGGTGAAGCGTAGCGCCGACAATCAGGTGGGCTATACCCGCAACGGCGCCTTCTCGGTGGAGGAGGACCGCTATGTCGTCGACACCACCGGCGCCCGGCTTCAGGTGATCCCGCTCAATCCCACCACCGGCGCGCCGACGGTGACGGGCACCCTGACCCCGACATCGCTGACCGACCTCAAGATTCCGACCAACTGGCCCGACGGCGGCACCGGCAACCAGCTCACCAGCGTGGGCGTGTCGGAAGAAGGCAAGATCACCGGCGTTTATGCCGACGGTTCCACCGTCTATCTGGGCGCAACCGCCATCGCCGCGTTCAACAGCCAGGAAGGGCTGCGCCAGAGCGGCGACGCCCATTGGACCGCGACCAACGCGAGCGGCACGCCGATGCTGGGCACCGGCAATAGCGGCCTGTTCGGCTCGGTCCGCTCCGGCGCGCTGGAACGCTCCAACGTCGACATCACCGAGGAACTGGTGAACCTCATCTCCGCCCAGCGCAACTTCCAGGCGAACTCGAAGGCGATCGAGGCGGCGAACACGCTGTCGACCACCATCGTCAACATGCGGACCTAAGCTTCCGCATGGATTGAACCGTCATTCCCGCGAAAGCGGGAACCCATCTCCCGACCTCGCACAAAGCGGCAACGCTGGAAGATGGATCCCCGCCTCCGCGGGGGTGACGGAAATAAATCAGCGCCCGCAGTCAACAACAGGACACCCCCATGGACCGGCTCGTCAACACGGCACTCACCGCGATGCGCGGCGCGATGGCGCGGCAGGCGGCGATCTCCAACAATCTGGCGAACGTCAACACCACCGGCTTCCGCGCGGAAATCGCCAATGCCGAGACGCGCTGGATCAAGGGCAGCACCTTCGACACGCGGGCGCAGGCGTCCGAACAGGTGATCGCCGCCGACATGGCGCAAGGCGCGGTCACGGAAACCGGCAATCCGCTGGACGTGGCCATGAACGGCGATGCGATGCTCGCCGTTCAGGCCGCGGACGGCAGCGAAGCCTATACGCGCCGCGGCGACCTGAAGGTCAATGACAGCGGCCTGCTGACCACCGGCGACGGCCTGCCCGTGCTGGGCGAAGGCGGCCCCATCACCCTGCCGCAGATGGACAGCATCTCCATCGCGAAAGACGGCAGCATCTGGGGCGTGCCGCAGGGCGGCGACCCCGCCAATCCGCAACAGGTGGACAAGCTGAAGCTGGTCAGCCCGGTCGGCTCCAGCATCGCCAAGGGCACGGACGGGCTGTTCCGCGAAGCCAATGGCGGCGCGCTGCCCGACGATCCGCTCGCCAGCGTGACCGGCGGATCGCTGGAAGGGTCGAACGTCAACGCCACGTCAGCGCTGGTGCAGATGATCGAGGCGAGCCGCGCCTGGGAAACCCAGGTCAAGATGATCGACACCGCCAAGCAGCTCGACGATGGCGGCGCATCGCTGATGCGCCTGGATTGATGGTTAATTTGGCACGGCTCTTGCTTTTCGACAGGCAAGCCTGACGGCCCTACGGAGATTTTGAGCCATGACCAACGCAGCCCTTCATGTCGCCCGCACCGGCCTTGACGCGCAGAACACGAAGATGCGCGTGATCGCCAACAACCTGGCGAACGTCAACACCACCGGCTTCAAGCGCGATCGCGCCGATTTCGAAACGCTGGCCTATCAGCAGATCGTGGCCGCGGGCGCGAACAGCGACAGCGAGAACAAGTTCGCCACCGGTCTCAACCTCGGCTCGGGCGTCGCGATGCAGGGCACGGCCAAGATCAACAGCCAGGGCACGCTCAACCAGACCGGCAACACGCTGGACATGGCGATAGAGGGTTCGGGCTATTTCCAGGTGCAGCAGCCGGACGGCTCCATCGCCTATACCCGCGCCGGCAATTTCACGACCACGGCGGAAGGCGTCGTCGTCACCAGCGAAGGGCTGCCGCTGATCCCGCAGATCACGGTTCCGGAAGGCGCCACCAGCGTCACCATCGGCAATGACGGCACCGTCTCCGCCACGCTTCAGGGGCAGGCCGAACCGACCCAGCTCGGCCAGATCGAACTGGCGAGCTTCATGAACCCGGGCGGCCTTCAGGCGGTCGGCGGCAATCTGCTGAAGGAAAGCGCCGCCAGCGGCACGCCGCAGGTCGGCGTCGCGGGGCTGGACGGGCGCGGCGTCGTCCGCTCCGGCTATCTCGAAACCTCGAACGTCAACGTGGTCGAGGAACTGGTCGACATGATCGAGACCCAACGCGCCTATGAGGTCAATTCCAAGATGATCAAGGCGACCGACGAAATGCTCCAGTACGTCAACCAGCAGTTGTGAGCAGGATGATGCGCAGAACGGCCATTTTCTTCCTCTTCGGAACCGCCCTCGCCGCCTCCCCGGCCATGGCCGGCAAGAAGCGCGATGCCGAACGGCAATTTTATGCCCCCACGGTCGTTGCCGCCCCGGCCGCCCCGGCCGCCAACGGTTCGATCTTCCAGGCGTCGATGGGCTATACCCCGCTCACCAGCGGGGCGCGGGCGACCAGCGTGGGCGACATCATCACCATCGTGCTGGTCGAACGGACCCAGGCGACCAAGAGCAACAGCGCCGACACCAGCCGCGACGGCAGCATCGCCCTGACCCCGCCTAGCACCGGCCCGCTGTCCAAGATCTTCTCCGCCAGCGACATCGGCTCCAGCGGCAGCAACAGCTTCACCGGCAAGGGCGCCGCGACCCAGTCCAATGCGCTCAACGGCGAAATCACCGTGACCATCGCGGCGACCTATCCCAACGGCACCATGCTGGTGAAGGGCGAAAAGGCGCTGACGCTCAATCGCGGCGACGAATATATCCAGATCAGCGGCCTCGTCCGCCAGGCCGACATCGGCCCGGACAACCGCATCGCCTCGACCCGCGTGGCCGACGCGAAGATCATCTACACCGGCAAGGGGGAAATCGCCCGCGCCAGCCGCCAGGGCTGGCTGCAGCGCTTCTTCTCCATGATCAGCCCCTTCTGATGGACATGCACGCCTTGACCCGCTTCTTAAGCTTCGTCATTCCCGCGAAGGCGGGAATCCATCTCCGGACCTCGCGTCCGGTGCAACGTCGGGAGATGGATTGGCTGGCGCCGAACTTCGTTTCCCGCCTCCGCGGGAATGACGTTGGTGTGTGGGGCAAGCGTCCAATCCAACGCGCTATTCTCGCCCTTTTCACCGCCCTCACCTTCCTCGCCGCCCCCGCCCATGCGGAGCGGATCAAGGACCTCGGCAATTTCCAGGGCGTGCGCCCCAACCAGCTCACCGGCTACGGCATCGTCGTCGGCCTGGCGGGCACAGGCGACGACAGCCTGGACTATGCGACGCAGGGCATGAAGGGCGTCGTCTCGCGCTTCGGCCTGACGCTGCCGCAGGGCATCAACCCG
Source organism: Sphingobium sp. 22B (assembly GCF_001580035.1). NCBI lineage: Bacteria > Pseudomonadati > Pseudomonadota > Alphaproteobacteria > Sphingomonadales > Sphingobiaceae > Sphingobium > Sphingobium sp. 22B. The sequence continues at coordinate 31,678 of NZ_LTAB01000037.1, forward strand.
GCTCTCAAAAATGCGGCGGCGGTGCTGGTGACGGCGGACCTGCCCGCCTTCGCCAAGCCCGGCCAGCGCCTCGACGTCACCGTCTCCGCACTGGGCAAGGCGAAGTCGCTGCGCGGCGGCACGCTGATCATGACCCCGCTGCGCGGCGCGGATAACGAAATTTACGGCATGGCACAGGGCAATCTCGCCGTCGGCGGCCTGGGCGTGTCTGGCGCGGACGGCAGCCAGGTGTCGGTCAACATTCCTTCCGCCGGCCGCATCCCGGGCGGCGCGACGGTGGAGCGCGCGGTCGCGACCGGCTTCGACACCGCTCCCACGCTGACCTTCAACCTGTCCGAAGCCGACCTCACCACGGCCCTCAGGGTGGCGGACGGCATCAACCGCACCTATGGCGACCATCGCGCCAAGGCCGTGGACGCCGTGTCGATCACCATCGACGCCGCGCCGGGCGCCACCGACCGCATCATGATGATGGGCATGATCGAGAATATCGAGATTTCGCCCGCCGACGCCCCGGCCAAGGTGATCGTCAACGCCCGCACCGGCACCGTCGTCATCAACGGCGCGGTGAAGATCCATCCCGCCGCCATCGCGCACGGGAAAATCACCGTCAGCGTCAACGAATCCCCCCGCATCGTCCAGCCCGCCCCCTTCTCGCAAGGACAGACGGCGGTGGAGCAATCCAGTTCGATTTCGATCGATCAGGAAAAGAAACCGATGATTAATTTTAAAGGTGGAGCCTCTCTGGCCGATATAGTCAAAGCGGTGAACGCCATCGGCGCCTCCCCCGCGGACATGGTCGCGATCCTCGAAGCGCTCAAGCAGGCAGGCGCGCTCAAGGCTGAACTGGTGGTGTTGTGATGCGGATTGGTGCGACTTCGGGAACGACGGCTCCGGCGGGCGCAACGCAGGACAGGGCCGCGCTGCAAAAGGCGGCGCAGCAGTTCGAGGCGATCTTCCTGCGCCAGATGATGGGCGCGATGCGCTCGGCCAGCCTGGCGGAGGGCATCAGCGATTCCAGCGCCACCGACCAGTTCCGCGACATGGCCGACGCCCGCACCGCCGACAGCATGGCGAGCCACGGCACGCTGGGCATAGCGGAGATGCTGATGCGCCAGTTCGGCGCCAAAGCCGTCGCGCCTGCCGGCTCAAATGCCGCGGATAAGGCCGAATGAGCGATCTCTTCATCATCGGCGCATCGGGCACCAAGGCCTATCGGACCGCCATGGCCGCGATTTCCGAGAATATCGCCAATGCCAGCACGGAGGGCTATTCCCGCCGTTCGGTGACGACCATCGAATCCGATTCGTCCACCGCCACCATGGCCGTCTACATCTCCCGCGCCAATTTCGGCGGGACGGAGGTCAAGAGCGTCAACCGCGCGACCGATCCCTATCTCGACGCGACGGTGCGCTACACCAACATGCAGCTTGGCAGCGCGGTCGCGCGGATGCGCTGGCTGACCGATTCGGAAACGGCGCTCAACGACACGGAAACCGGCATCGGCCAGCTCATGACCGGCATGTTCCAGAACATGGACAAGCTGGGCGCCAGCCCCACCGACAACTCCCTGCGGGTGACGACGCTGGACAGCATCGGCCGCGTCGCCCAGGCCTTCAACCAGACCTCGGCCGACCTGGTGCAGGTGTCCAGCGGCATCGCGACCGAGGCGCAGGCTTCGGTGACGACGATCAACCAGGCTCTCTCCGCCCTTGCGGACATCAACAACAGCCTGCTGCGCGCGCAGCCGGGCACATCGGCCTATGCGCAACTGCTCGACAGCCGCGACGCGGCATTGGGCACGCTGTCCACCAATCTCAACATCGACATCGGCTTCGGCACGCATGACCAGGCGCAGGTGACGCTGAACGGCCAGACGCTGGTGCAGGGGAGCAGCGCCACGCCGCTGGCCCTCACCGTCAACACCAACGGCACGCTGGCGCTTGCGACCGGCGGCGGCGCCGCCCTGGCCGCGCCGACGAGCGGCACGCTGGGCGGGCTGTTCTCCGCCGCCGGCACGGTGTCGCAGCGCCGCACCAGCCTCGACACGCTGGCGCAGCAGTTCGTCGCCAATATGAACAACTGGCATGCGCAGGGGCTGACCAACGGCAGTCCGGGCGCGGCGGGGGCGCCGCTGCTGTCCGGAACGACGGCCGCGACCGTCACCGCCCTCATCACCGACCCGGCGCAGCTTGCGACCAAGGCCGCCGACGGCACGCCCAACGGCAATCTGCTGACCGTATCGACCGTACTGCGCGGCAATGGCAGCGTCGAACAGGGCTGGACCAACCTGATCGCCACCCACGCCAACCTGCTTTCCTCCACCAAGGCGGAACAGACCACGGCGCAGAACCGCAGCGACCAGGCCGTGGCCGCCCGCGAAGCGGTAAGCGGCGTCGACCTCGACATGGAGGCGGCCGAACTGCTGCGCATTCAGCAGGCCTATTCGGGCAGCGCCAAGATCCTTCAGGTCGCGAAGGAAACCGTCGACGCCATTCTGCAGATCATCTGAACGGGAGCAACGGGACCATGGTCGGCATCACCAACAAGATCCTTCTGGCCGAGATTCGCCGTCAGCAGAAATTGTCGCAGGACATCGTCGATGGCCAGACCGCCATCTCGACCGGCCAGACGCTGAACAGGCCGTCGGACGACGCGCTCGCCTGGGTGCAGGTGTCGGACATCGGCCGGGCGCAGGCGCAACAGGCCGCCTGGCAGTCGAATATCAGCACCGGCACGGCCCGCGCCAACACGGCGGAGGCCAATCTGGGCGAGATGAACTCCCTGCTGACGCGCGCGCAGGAATTGATGACGCGCGCCCGCAACGGATCGCTCAGCACGACCGACAAGACGGCCATCGTCCAGGAAATGACGACGATCCGGTCGACCATCGATTCGCTGTTGAACCAGAAGGATTACAGCGGCGTACCCGCCTTCGACGATGGGCAGAGCGTGCTGGTGCCGGTCAGCCGCGGCCTCAACCTCGCGGTGGTCGGCACGCGGCAGGAAGTGTCCGAAGGGATCGACGTCAACGGCACGCCGATGACGCTCGACGCCATATTGGGCCAGAGCATCGCCGCGCTGCAGAGCGGGACCGACAGCGACGTCGCGGCCGGGCTCGACGCGATCAAGGCGGCCCAGAACCACATCGTCCTGGAACAGACCAAGCAGGGCGTGCGCAGCGACCGGCTGGACGTGATCGGCACGCGCCTCACCAATGTCGACCTCGACCTCAAGGAACGGCGCGCAGGCCTGGAATCGACCGACCTGCAGGATGTGATCTCCTCGGTATCGGCCAAGCTGCTCCAGCTTGAGGCGGCGCAGTCCGCCTTCGCCCGGATCAACCAGCAGACCCTGTTCGACCTGATCAAATAGGCGCCTGAAGCGATCCCATGGTCATCATGTTCCTGCCTGGGCAGGAACACGCCATGGCTTGGACGAACCTTCCGAAACAGAAGGATCTTTCACCCGGAAACATCGCCATCGATTTTTCGGTCGCACCCTAAATCACGGCATCGCCAAGCCGTATTAACCAATCGAGAGCGTCTTTCATGCGATGCTTCGATCAAGACGGCGCCTTCGGGCAGAATTTCGGGGATAATCATGTTCGCAATCATCGGCCTGGTCGTGCTGCTCGCCATGGTGTTCGGCGGCTTCATCTTTACAGGCGGCGACATCGGCCCGGTTCTGCACGCGCTTCCCCATGAAATGATCATCATCGGCGGCGCGGCCGTTGGCGCGCTGATCATCGGCAATTCGGGCAGCGACCTGAAGGCGCTGGGCGGCGGCCTGGGCAAGGTGTTCAAGGGGCCGAAATACAAGAAGCAGGATTTCCTGGACTGCATCTTCCTCGTCTCCAAGCTGATGAAGACGCTGCGCGTCGAAGGCCCGGTGGCGCTGGAACCGCATATCGAGGACCCGGCAAGCTCCACCATCTTCTCCGAATATCCGCGGCTGATGGGCGACAAGACGCTGATCCACCTGATCAGCGACACGTTGCGGCTGGTGGTCGTCTCCTCCGGCACGCTCGACCCGCATGCGGTCGAGGAGGTGATGGACAATGCGCTCAAGACCCATCATCACGAAGCGCTGCGCCCCGCCGACAATCTGCAGGGGCTGGCGGACGCCTTGCCCGCGCTCGGCATCGTCGCGGCGGTGCTGGGCGTGGTGAAGACCATGGGCTCGATCGACCAGCCCCCGGCGATCCTGGGCGGCATGATCGGTTCGGCGCTGGTCGGCACCTTCCTGGGCGTTCTGCTCGCCTATGGCATGGTCAACCCCTTCGCCAATCGCTGCCGCGCCGTGATCGAGGCGGACGGGTCCATGTACCATGTCGTCAAGCAGATCATCGTCGCCTCCCTGCACGGCCATCCGCAGCCGCTGGTGATCGAGGCCGCGCGTTCCAGCCTGACCCATGCGAACCAGCCGGCCTTCGCCGAAGTGTTCGACGGCATGCGGGGCAAATAAGCCATGGCCGAGAAGAAGCGCGGCGCGAACGAGCCCGAACCCAGACCGATCATCGTCAAGAAGATCATCGTCGACGGTCATGGCGGCCATCATGGCGGCGCGTGGAAGGTCGCCTATGCCGACTTCGTGACGGCGATGATGGCCTTCTTCCTGCTGATGTGGCTGCTGGGCGCGACCACGGAAAAGCAGCGCAAGGGGCTGGCCGACTATTTCACCCCGACCCTGGTGCAGCTCAAGGAAGGTTCGGCCGGGTCGAACGGCATGTTCGGCGGCGACAGCATGACGGCCAAGGAAAATTATCCGACCACCGGCGGTCAGGGCAATCTCGCCATCACCATCCCGCGCGACGCATCGGGCACGAAGGACCAGGGCGGCAAGGCCACCAAGGCCGCCGACCGGGTGAAGTTCGAATCGATCAGGAAGGAACTGGAGGCGCGCATGGCCCGCCGCCAGGGCATCCGCAAGCTGCTGAAGAACATCCGCTTCACCGAAACGCGCGAAGGGCTGCGCATCGACCTGATAGACGAAGCGGACTTCGCGATGTTCGCCATGGGCACCGACCGCCTGCTGCCGCAGGCGCGGGAACTGGTGAACGAGGTCGCGGCGACGATCCGGACCATGCCCAATCCGCTGATCGTGCGCGGACACACCGACGGCCTGCCATACAGCGCGGGCCAGACGATGAACAACTGGATGCTCTCCTCCGCCCGCGCCGAAGCGACGCGCAAGGCACTCGCCGCCAGCGGCATCGGCAACGACCGCTTCGCCCGGATCGAGGGCGTGGCCGATCGCGAACCCTTCGCGAAGGGCGACGTCTACGACCCGCGCAACCGGCGCATGTCGATCATCCTGGGGTGGAGTCGCGGCGCGAACGACGGCGATGCGGACGAACAGCCCGACGCCGAAACCAGGGCCGCGATCAAGGAACGCGACAACCCGATGACCATGGCCCGGACCGAAGCGCGCAAGCTCGACATGGGCGGCACCAGCCTCCCCGCAGGCGCGCAGTTGATCAACCCGACAGCACCGGGGACGTCGAACAAGCCCGGCAAGCATTGAACCGACCCGGCTACCTTGGGTGGTTTGCGGACATTCCCCCTCCCGCAGGCGGGAGGGGGAATGTCCGCAAACCACCCAAGGTAGCCGGGTCGGTTCAATGCTTGCCGGGCTTGTTCGACGTCCCCGGTGCTGTCGGGTTGATCAACNCCCGACAGCACCGGGGACGTCGAACAAGCCCGGCAAGCATTGAACCGACCCGGCTACCTTGGGTGGTTTGCGGACATTCCCCCTCCCGCAGGCGGGAGGGGGTTAGGGGGTGGGCTGGCGCGGCATCTGCGCTGTTTTGCAACGGCCAAGTCAGAAGCTCGCTACGCTCGCGCCCATCCCTAACCCCTCCCGTTTACGGGAGGGGAAGGTCCTGAATTGGCCAATTTCCAGCCTTTCTGCTCCCGACCTTGCGCCAAGCCCCCCGCAGGAGCATGTGACCCAAGCGCAACAGGCTCCTGACAAAATATCCTATTTCCCCGACATGACCCAGTTCGGCCTGTCCTATTGTCCGCCGGCCGGCCTATCGCCCACCCCTCTTTGAAACGTCCGACGTATTGCGCGACGCGCCTACGCGCGCCCGGGCACGCGCGCGCATACACTGTGAACTTCGGCTGAAAATCGCCGTTTTCAGGCCGGCAGGACCAGACTCGCTTCCAATCCGCCCTGTGCCCGGTTGGCGAGCTTCAGCGCGCCGCCATGTTCGGTCATGATCGCCCGAACCAGCGCCAGCCCCAGGCCGGCCCCGCCAGTGTCCCGATTGCGCGAGCCCTCCAGCCGGGTGAAGGGCTCCATCATCTCTTCCATCCGGTCTTCCGATATGCCGGGTCCATCGTCCGCCACGATCAGCCGGATGGTGCCATCCTCTCTTTCGACCGAGACATGAGCCCGCTCGCCATAGACGATGGCATTCTCGATCAGGTTGCGCAGCGCGCGGCGAATCTGTTGCGGACGCACATTGGCGACCGCGCGATCGCTGTCGGCCAGATCGACCGGGGACCCGAGTTCCAGAAAATCCTCGACCACGGCGTCCGCCAGCGCCGACATATCGACCTTCTGCCGGGCTTCGCTGCTGCGACCCGCGCGGGCGAGCGAGAGAATATCCTCCAGCATCCGGTTCATCTCGTCGATCGTCTCGGACATGCGGGCCCGCTCGCCCTCGTCCTCCACCGATTCGGCGCGCACGCGCAGCGAGGCCAGGGGCGTGCGCAGATCATGGCCGATGGCGCCCAGCATCCGGTCCTTTTCGTTCAACATCGCAAAGATGCGGCTGCGCATCGCGTTGAAGGCTATGGTGAGCTGCCGCACGTCGCCGGGGCCGCGTTCCTCCACCGGGTCGGCCGATCCGGTGCGGGCGAACTGCTCCGCCGAAAGGGTCAACTGCTTCAACGGCCGCGCCAGCCTGCGCCCGACCCAGAGCAGCGGCAGCAGCACGATCGCGTAGAGGATCAGCGTCTGCCCCACCAGCCATCCGCCGAAGCGGGGCGGCCGGTCCCCGATGCGCGTCTGCGTCAGCGCCCATTTGCCCGGCTGATATTCGACCGCCATCGCCAGACGCGTCATATGCACATGATCATGCCTGCCGCCGGCCGCGCGCATGCGGAAATTGTCCCAGCGCCGCAGCGGCAGCAGCTGCGGCTGTTCGGCCGCACGGATGGAGCGGACCGAAAGGCCGACATCGTCGAACATCGCCCTCGCGCGGCGCTCGACGTCCGGCCGGGCTTGCCCCGGCAAGGGCGGGGCAGCATTCAGGAAGCGCACCCTTCCCCGCCGATCCGCCTCGTCGCCGCCGCGCCGGTCCGGCCGGTTGTCGAGCGCGTCGACGATGCGATAGACGCCCGGCGCGGTCTGCGCGGTCAGCTCGATCCGTTGGCGCTCGCGCAGCAGCAGGGTGAAATTGATCGCCTGCGCCACGAACAGCGCCAGCGCGACGAGGATGATGATCTGGCCGACGACGCTCTGCGGCCAAAGGCGCAGCCGCCTCACAGCTTCCGCACGTCCGCGGACAGGGTGTAGCCGCCGCCCCAGACCGTCTTGATGAGGGTCGGGTTCTTCGGGTCCGGCTCTATCTTCTTGCGCAGGCGGCTGATCTGGTTGTCGATCGCCCGGTCGAAGGCATTGGCCTCCCGCCCCTGGGTGATGTCCAGCAACTGGTCGCGGCTCAACACCTGATTGGGCCGGGTGGCGAAGGCCAGCATCAGATTATATTCCGCCGTGGATAGGGGCAACGCCACCCCCTCGCCGTCGACCAGCGTGCGTTCCTGCGTCTTGAGCAGCCAGTTGGCGAAGGCATAGGTTGCGCCATCGGGGGCCGTGACCCGCTGCCCGCCGGTCGCGACGCGGCGGAAGATCACCTTGATGCGGGCGACCAGCTCGCGCGGGGAAAAGGGCTTCAGCACATAATCGTCCGCGCCCATTTCCAGCCCGACGATACGGTCCGTCTCCTCCGATTTCGCAGTCAGCAGGATCACCGGAATCTCGCTGGTCTCACGGATGTGGCGGCAGAGCGACAACCCGTCCTCGCCCGGCATCATGATGTCCAGGATCACCAGGTCGATGGCGTTGGCGTTAAGGCGCATCCGCGCTTCCGACGCATTTTCGACGGCCGTCACGCGAAAGCCGTTGCGGCCGAGATATTGCGCCAGCGGCTCACGGATCGAGCGCTCGTCGTCGACGAGCAGCAGATGGGGTCGTTCGCTCATGGTCCGGTTCTTGTCATGGCTGGATGCGGGTGGGAAGGGCGAAGGCGCGCAATCGACGCCTTCACCCCTGCCCTCAATTGGCGGGCGGCGGCCCCTTGCGGTCGCGCCAGCCGTCGCGGAAGGCCTGCCGCGCCGCCTTCATCTCATCGGCGGTCACCTTGCCGTCATGATTGGCGTCGGCCTTGTCGAACATGGCGAGCGGGCGGGCCATGAATTCGGCCTTGGTGATGGTGCCGTCCTTCTTCATTTCATCGCCCGGACCGCCGCGCATGCCCTGTGCCCCACCATACTGTCCACCACCATGCTTTCCCCAACCGCGATGGCCCCAGCCATGGCCGTCCGGCCCGCCGGGCTTGCCCATGCGGTCGTGCATGCCGTCCCGGCCCTGATGCCCGGCGGCAAATTCCGCCTTGCTGATCTGGCCGTTCCTGTCGGTATCGAGCGCCGCGAAACGCTCATCTAGCCGCTGCTGACGGAGGATGTCGCGATCCGCCTGGTCGAGCTTGCCATCCTTGTTGGCGTCCAGCCTGGCGAAGCGGGCTTCGAGGGCGGCGGTCAGTTCCACCTTTGTGACGGCGCCGTCCTTGTTGGCGTCGGCCATCATCAGCATGCCGCCGCCACGCGGTCCGGCGGTGTCGTCCTGAGCGAAAGCAAGGTGCGAGGCAGCAAGCCCGCCGACGAACAGCGAGCCCAGCGCCACCGTGGTCATGAATTTGCGGATCATGGAAATCTTCCTTCAAAGCGTCTGTCACGAACGGCGCCCTGCCGTCCTTGCAGATGCTTATCGGGGAGTTTTGTCCCGCAATTTTGTCACGTCACCCGATAAAATGTCGCAATTTGTATCGGGCGGAGGCTTGGCTTCGGTTCCAAACCTCCTTCGCGGGAACGACAATCAAATTCAACGATCTCGGCGTCCCAGCAGACGCAGGCGAAGCGCGTTCAGCTTGATGAAGCCCGCCGCGTCGCGCTGGTCATAGGCGCCCGCATCGTCCTCGAAGGTCACGACCTTCTCGCTGTAGAGCGAATAGGGCGACTTGCGGCCGACGACATAGACGCCGCCCTTGTAGAGCTTCAGGCGAACCGTGCCGGTCACCTTCTCCTGGCTGAAGTCGATCGCCGCCTGCAGCATCTCGCGCTCGGGCGAGAACCAGAAGCCGTTATAGATGAGTTCGGCATAGCGCGGCGCCAGTTCATCCTTCAGGTGCGCGGCCCCCCGGTCGAGCGTCAGTTGCTCGATCCCGCGATGGGCGAGGTGGTAGATGGTGCCGCCCGGCGTCTCATACATGCCGCGCGACTTCATGCCGACGAACCGGTTCTCGACCAGATCGAGACGGCCGATGCCATGCTTGCGCCCATAGTCGTTGAGCGTTTCCAGCAGGGTCGCGGGCGACATGCCGACGCCATTGATCGCCACGCCGTCGCCGCGCTCGAAATCGATGGTGATATATTCGGGCGCATCGGGCGCATCCTCCGGATTCACCGTGCGCGAATAGACATAGTCCGGGGTTTCTTCCCACGGATCTTCCAGCACCTTGCCCTCCGAAGAGGTGTGCAGCATGTTCGCGTCCGTCGAGAATGGGCTTTCGCCGCGCTTGTCGCGGGGGATCGGAATCTGGTGCTTCTCAGCGAATTCGATCAGTCTGGTGCGGCTGGTGAGGTCCCATTCGCGCCAAGGCGCGATCACCTTGATGTCGGGCGCGAGACCGTAATAGCCAAGTTCGAAGCGCACCTGGTCATTGCCCTTGCCGGTCGCGCCGTGGCTGACGGCATCCGCCCCGACCTGCTTGGCGATCTCGATCTGCCGCTTGGCGATCAGTGGCCGGGCGATGGACGTGCCGAGCAGGTAAAGCCCTTCATAAAGCGCGTTGGAGCGCATCATCGGGAAGACATAGTCCTTCACGAATTCCTCGCGCAGGTCATCGATGAAGATATGCTCTTCCTTGACGCCCATCAGACGCGCCTTGGCGCGGGCGGGCTCCAGTTCCTCGCCCTGTCCCAGATCGGCGGTGAAGGTCACCACCTCGCACTGGTAGGTCTGTTGCAGCCATTTCAGGATCACGCTGGTATCCAGCCCACCTGAGAAGGCAAGAACGATGCGGTTGATCTTGTCGGACATGGGCAACTTTCCTTGAAGCGGGCCTGGGCGGCCATGCAATTACCGGCGGGCCGGTATCAGGCCGGGCGATCCAAAGCAACCGCAACGGCGGAACTATCGCATGACGAAGGGGATGCCGGTCGGAACCGGCATCCCCTTTCCTCAAGGAATGGAATCGGGCTCAGCTCGTCCGCGGCTTGAAAACGCTGTCGCGGCGCCGGTCGGAACCGAAACGATAGACCGTCTGCGTGGCCGCAGGCGCGGGCCTGGCGGATACTGGCGGCGCTGGCATGGTTTCCTCCGCCGCCGGGGTCGCCGCCTGCTTCTGCCGCTGCGCGAGGAGGAATTTTGCGCGGGTCATGCGCTTGGCGTGGGTTCGGAAAGGGTTTTCCGGGCTTGGCGGTGCAGCCACCATCGCTTCCAAGCTGCTTTCCTCCTCGCTCCGCGCAGGAGCAATCGCGGGCGGCGGCGTCATCAGCGGCATGGCGGGAGTAGGTTCCGCAGGCATGGGCTGGATCACCTCGCCCTCCCAATGCCCCTCGCCTTCCCACTGCTCCTCACGACGCTTGCGCCTGCGCAACAGGGCAGCGCCCGCGAGACCCGCCATCAGCAGCGAGCCGCCGCCCAACGCCCAAAGCAGCGCGGGATCGATCCCGGCTTGCGACGGAGGAACCGGCGCCGGCCTGACAGGAGCGGCGGCGGCTGGCGGAGCGGCCGCCTGTACAGGCGCCGGGACAGGCGCTTCGCTTTGTACCGGGGCCGTAGCGCGTTGCGGGGACGCGACAGGCTCGGCCCGCGCTGCGGTTCGGGTCGCTGGCCTTGGTGCGCGCCGCTCCACCGGAGTCGCTACCGCAGTCTGCGCCTTCTCCTCCGCCTGCGATGCCGCGATGGCGGCATCCAGCCGCTGTTCGACCGAAGGCGTCGATTGAACCACAGGCTGGGCGGGCGCAAATGCCGGAGCGGACGAAGCCGGCGGTTGCTCCGGTTCCGCGGCTGGATTGACAATCACCGGCTGGCTCGGCGGCACGATGGTCTGCGCGAGCAGCGGAGGCGAACTGAAAGCCAGAACAGCGGCAATCGCGGCCCTGGCGGGGCGAAGTGAGCGAATGTTTCCAGTCATAGCCATGATCAAACCCGCCAGCCTCGCGATTCAGCGCAAAGCCTGAAGGCTATTCCCGATCAATCGAGCCAAAGGGCCGACGAAATGATCAGAACATGGCCAATATGAACATTTGTTCATTTTAATGGATGATGTTTTAGACTTTATATTCTTGCCTGTTGTTCAGAATCAGCGATCTATTATTGGAGACTATCATCCCTATTGTCACGGCGCGCGCCTTCGATCAGCCGCCTGTTCCGTTCTTCTTCCGCTGACTGCGCCAGACGTTCCGCCTTGGTGCGGCCGAATTTGACGCGATTGCCCTGCGCCTGGCGTTCCTTGTCCGCCCGAGTCTTCGCCTTGCGCGCCTGTCGTAGATTGACGATGTCGCCCATGGGCGTGGACGGGCCTCCATGAGGGGATGGAGCGGGTAGCGGGGATCGAACCCGCATCACAAGCTTGGAAGGCTAGTGCTCTACCATTGAGCTATACCCGCCCGTCAGGCTGAGCGCCCTGCCATCTTTGGGCGGCCTTCGTCAATATGCCAAAGCGATATTCACCCAATATCGGCCTTAACCCCGCGCGATATTTGCACTATCAGGGGCCATGGCCACGCCTTCCCTGCGCCAGTTGGATATATTCGCGCAGATGGTGGCATCGGGCAGCCTCTCGCGCTGCGCCAGCGATCTGGGGATCACACCCGATGATGTCGCGCGCGATCTGGCCTCGCTGGAGCTGCGTCTGGGCTACCGCCTCTTCGACGATCTTGCCGGCGCCCCCCGCCTGACCGCCGCCGGCCGGAAAACGGCGGAGGCCATGACCCTGTTGTCGCAGGATCAGCCGGAAAACTGGGGGGTCGATCAGGCGGACGGCATGATCCCCGCCGCCCCTCCGTCGGAATCGGCGCCATCGCGGCAAAGCATCGTCCTGGCCGCGCCCGCCCCGGTCTTCGGCCATTTCCAGGAAGCGCTGGCCGCGTTCGAGGCCGCGAATGACGACATCGCCATCACGCTCGACCTGACGATCCACCTGGCCGACGAAGCTGCCTGGGCGTTCCGCCGGGGAAAGGCCGACATCGCCTATTTCTACGCGTTGGGCGAGACGGATGAGCCATCCTCCCGCTATGGCTGGTCGGAGCAGATCAACCTCTATGCCGGCGCGGAGCATCCGCTCGCCCGCCGCGACAGCGTTGCGACCGGAGAGCTTGCCGCCATGCCGACATTGGCGATGGAGCCGCGCAACGGCCTGCGGCGGATCATCGACGAGGCGCTGCTGCGCGGCGGCGTCCGGCTGGGCGATCCGGTGCTGGAAACCGACAATCTGTTCGACATCATGACCATATTGCGCGAAGGGGCGGGCTGCTTCGCCGCCTTCGGCCCCCTCGCCCGCGATCTGGGCCGGATGACCGGGATCAGGCGGATCGCGCTCGAACGTCCGCTCCCGGCCATCGAAGTGCGGCAGGCTCTCCGCCCCGAAAGCCCGGCCGCGGCTGCCGCGCTGGCGGAATTCCTCTTTCTCTGATCGTCCGCTGCGACTGGCTGAGCCGATTTCGCGGGCAAGCGATCGATCCCGCGCCAAGCAGTATTGATATGCTATATCATTTCAGATAGGAGAGCGCATCTCCTCCCATTGAAGGATGACGAACCGAATGTATCGTTCCGCACTGTTGCGTGCCGGTTGCGCCTTTTCCGCATTGTCTGCCGCCCTTCCCGTCTTTGCTCAGGACGCACCTGCCGACGCGGCGCCCCAAGCCTATCATGATCAACGAGCGGACATCGTCGTCACCGCCATCATTCCACGCCGGCAGGGCGATATTCTTTCAGGAACGTCGGTCGTATCCGGCGAAGAACTGACCCGGGCGCTGCGCCCCACCATCGGCGACACTCTGGCGCACCAGCCCGGCGTCTCGGCAACCTCCTTCGGTCCCAATGCTTCCCGCCCCGTGCTGCGCGGCTTCCAGGGCGAGCGCGTGCGCATCCTGACCGACGGCATCGGCAGCTTCGACGTGTCGAACACCTCCGTCGACCATGCCGTGGCGATCAACCCCCTCACCGCCGACCGGATCGAGGTGCTGCGCGGCCCTGCGGCTCTGCTCTACGGCTCCTCGGCCATTGGCGGCGTGGTCAATGTGATCGACAGCCGCATCCCCCGCCGCGTGCCGGACGAACCGATCCACGTCGACGGCATCGCCACCTATGGCAGCGCAGCCAATGAACGCACCGGATCGGGCGAGATCGAGGCCCCCATCGGTGACAAGTTCGTAGTCCATTTCGACGGCAGCTATTCCAAGAGCGGCGATCTGGACACCGGCACCTATATCCTGACCCCCGCCCTGCGGACCCAGGCGAATGCCAGCAGCGACCCGGAAATCCGCGACCTCGCCACCCTGCGCGGCAAGTTGCCCAACAGCGCGGCGCGGACATGGGAAGTGGCGGGCGGCGCGGCGCTCATCACCGATGGCGGCAATCTGGGCTTTTCGGTGGCGCATACCGACAATTTCTACGGCGTGCCGGTCCGCTATTCGCTCGATCCCGATGGCGAAGCGGAAAAGGTGCGGCTGCACATGAAGCAGGATCGGGCCGACCTGCGCGCCGAACTGCCCGTCAATGGCGGCTTCCTGGAATCGATCCGCCTGCGCGCGGGCTTCGCCGATTATCAGCATCAGGAGATAGAGGAGACGGGCGAGGTCGGCACGACATTCTACAACCAGTCGATCGAATCCCGGCTGGAACTGGTTCAGGCCAGGCGCGGCGGCTGGGACGGCGCGATCGGCGCGCAGTTCTTTGCACGCAACTTCCACGTGGTGGGGGAAGAAAAATTCCTGCCGCGCAACGAGACGGAGCAACTGGGCTTCTTCACGCTGCAATCCTTCGACCTCGGCACCACCCGGGTCGAGCTGGGCGGGCGTTATGAACATACGCGGGTCGGGGCCGATGCGGACGAGACGCTGCTCAATCCCGCCTATCATCGCAGCTTCAATGCACTTTCCGGTTCGCTGGGGATCAGTCAGGAACTCGCTCCGGGCTGGCGGGTCGGGTTGAACCTGTCCCGCACGGAGCGCGCTCCTGCGGCCGAGGAGCTGTTCGCCCGCGGCAACCATGCCGGAACGCAGGCCTTTGAACTCGGCAATCCCGATTTCGGGCTGGAAAAGAGCTGGGGCGTCGAAGGCACGCTGCGCGGCCAGGGCAATGGCTATACCCTCTCGCTTTCCGCCTATCACAACTGGTTCGACGGCTATATCTACGATACGCTGGCCGACGACAGCGTCTGCATGGCCGCCAATGGCGGAGAACCGCTGGATTTCCCCTGCTACCAGAATCTGCAGGCGAATGCCCGCTATCTCGGCTTTGAGGCGGAAGGCACGGTGAAGCTGGGGCAGATCGGCGGCTATGCCCTCAACCTGGATGGCGTGGCCGACTATGTGCGCGCCACCATCGTCGGATCGGGTCCGGCGCCGCGCATACCCCCGCTTCGCCTGCTGGGCGGCGTGGAATTGCAGGGCGGCCGGCTGAGCCTGCGGGGCGAGGTCGAGCGCAGCTTCGCCCAGAACCGCATCGCGGACACCGAAACGCCGACCGGCGGTTTCACGCTGGTCAACGCCTCGCTCTCCTTCAAGCCGCTCAAGGGCAATGACCGGACCACCATCACCCTTTCCGCCAACAACATCTTCGATGTGGAGGCGCGGCGGGCGGCCAGTTTCCTGAAGGATTACGCCCCCCTGGCGGGACGGGACATCCGCCTGACGGCCCGCCTGTCGATCTGATAACCTGGTTGATTGCGCAATGTGACGATTTCGTTACAAGGCGCGGATGGACCAGGGGTGGGCGAAACTCGATCGGATGCGCCGGCGGGCGTATAAGGGCGGCTGAATGCGTCAGATCGCCGCCCTTCCCTATTCGACCGGCCCCGACGGGTCGATGCGTATCCTGCTGATCACCTCTCGCGATACGCGGCGATGGGTGATTCCCAAGGGCAATCGCATCAAGGGCATGGCCGGCCACCGCGCCGCAGAGCTGGAGGCTTATGAAGAGGCGGGCATTCACGGCATTGCCTGCCCCGCGCCGCTCGGCCGCTATCGCTATGACAAGAAACGGCGGCGGGGCGACACGAAAGAGGCGACGGTCGAGGTTTTCCCGCTTGCGGTGACGGGCCAGTTGTCGCAATGGCCCGAACAAGGGCAGCGGGAACTGCGTTGGTTCCCCGTTGCCGAAGCTGCAAAGGCTGTCGACGAACCCGATCTGCAATCCATCATCGCCGCTTTCCGCGAACCGCCCCGGGACCCGGGCCTGTTCGTGCGGACGTTGCTGCGGGTCAAGGAATGGCAAAGCGAAAGGACTGGAATGCTGCGCTGGTTTCACGCGCTGATGCCCAAGCAAGGGCGCTTTTTCGAGCAGTTCGAGGATCATGCCGCGACTTTGGTCGCCGGTGCCGATGCGCTCGCCAAGCTGCTGAAGGGCGGGCCGGACATCGACGCCCACATCAAGGAGATTTCGGACCGGGAGCATGAGGCGGACGACATCATCCGCGAAGTGCTGCAGGATGTGCGCCGCATCTTCGTGACGCCGTTCGACCGCAGCGCCATTACGGGGCTGATCGGGGTGATGGACGACGCGATCGACCAGATGAACCAGACGGCGAAAGCCATCGCGCTGTTCGAGGTGAAGGAATTTCCGTCGCAGATGCAGGACATGAGCGCCCTGATCGTCGAATGCGCGCGGATCACGGCGGAGGCGATGCCGCTGCTGCGGTCGCTGAACCTGAATTCGGCGCGGCTGCATGACCTGACCGAACGGCTGGTGAAGCTGGAGGGGCATGCCGACATCCTGCATGAGGCGGGGCTGAAAGCGCTCTACAACCAGGCGCGGCAGGGCAATCCGATGGATTTCGTCGTCGGCAACGAAATCTACAGCCATCTGGAGAAGGTGACGGACCGGTTCGAGGATGTCGCCAACGAGATTTCCGGCCTGGTCATCGACCACGCCTGATCCGGCCAGAGCAGATAGATGGAAGCCCATATCGCCTTTCCGCTGCTGATCGCGCTGATCGGGGTCGCGCTGCTGTTCGATTTCCTGAACGGGCTGCACGACGCCGCCAATTCGATTGCGACCATCGTGTCGACGCGGGTGTTGAAGCCGCAATATGCGGTCGCCTGGGCGGCGTTCTTCAACTTCATCGCCTTCCTCTTCTTCGGGCTGCATGTGGCGGAGACCGTGGGCAAGGGCATTGTCGATGCCAGCATCATCGATCCGGCGGTGATTTTTGGCGCGCTGATGGGGGCCATCGCCTGGAACCTCATCACCTGGGGGCTGGGCATCCCCTCCTCCAGCAGCCATGCGCTGATCGGCGGATTGCTGGGCGCGGGGACGGCCAAGGCGGGACTTTCCGCCGTGGTGTGGAGCGGGGTGTTCAAGACCAGCGCCGCCATCGTGCTGTCGCCCGCCATCGGGCTGGTGCTGGCATTGCTGCTGGTGCTGGTCGTGAGCTGGATTTTCCGGCGCTTCACGCCGCAGGGGGCGGACCGGGTGTTCCGCAAGATGCAGCTTGTGTCGGCGTCGCTCTATTCGCTGGGACATGGCGGCAATGATGCGCAGAAGACGATGGGGATCATCGCGGTGCTGCTCTATTCGCAGGGCATGCTGACGGGCGGGTTCCACGTGCCCTTCTGGGTGGTGCTGAGCTGTCAGGCGGCGATGGGCCTTGGGACGCTGCTGGGCGGGTGGAAGATCGTCCACACCATGGGGTCGAAGATCACGCGGCTGACGCCCGGACAGGGATTTTGCGCGGAAACCGGCGGGGCGCTGACGCTGTTCCTGGCGACGCATCTGGGCGTGCCGGTGTCGACGACCCACACCATTACCGGCGCGATCGTGGGCGTCGGGGCTTCGCGGCGGCTGTCGGCGGTGCGGTGGAACGTGGCGTCGAGCATCATCGTCGCCTGGGTGGTGACGCTGCCGGCGGCGGCGGTGATCGGCGCGGCCTTTTACGGGCTGACGCGGCTGTTCTGACGGGAAAAGGGCGCGGTCGGTTTTTCCGCCGCGCCCTTCCCTCTCCTGAACCCTGAAACGCTCAGCTCACCCGGCCGAGGCGGTGGTAGAGATTGGCGTATTTGACAGATTCCGGCTTGTCCTGAACCTCGCGCAGATAATGGGCGATGGCGGTTCGGATCAGGCCGAAATCCTCCTGGGAGAAAACCGCGCGGGAGCGGGCGGGCTGGGGTGCTTCGGTCGTTTCCATGGGTCTTCCTTTCCGTTGGGATGACGCATCAAACCATGAACGAGTCGGTCAATGAAGGCCGATTAGTGAAGCGGTGTCATGCGGTGACTTGTTCATATTGTCATTTTTTGACATAGTGACAGTATGGCGGATGACCGGAAACTCTATTTGGGGCCGAAGCTGCGGGTTTTGCGGCGGGAGCTGGGGCTGAACCAGACGCGGATGGCGGAGGAACTGGGGGTGTCGCCCAGCTACCTCAACCATCTGGAGCGCAACCAGCGGCCATTGACGGCGCAGATGCTGCTGCGGCTGGCCAATGTCTATGACATCGACATTCGCGATTTCGTCGCCAGCACGCAGGAAGGGGCCGCCAGCGCGCTGGGGGAGATATTGTCTGACGCGCTGGTGCGCGACATCGGCATCGCCCGCGACGAAGTGCTGGAGGTCGCGGAAAATTATCCGGGGGTGAGCGAGGCGATCGGCCGATTTTACCGGGCGCTCAGCGATTTGCGGCGCCTGCCGGAGCAGGTGGCGTCCGGACTGGCGGGGGCGCCGGGGAGCGTGGCGCCGCTTCATGCGCCGCTCGACTGGCTGCGCGAGACGATCGCGCGGGCGGGCAATCATTTCGCGGAACTGGATGCGGCGGCGGAGTCGCTGGCGGGGGAACTGGGCGACGATCCTTCCGCCTTGCAGGCGGGCATCCGGGCGCGGCTGAAGGAGCGGCATGGCATGGCCGTGCAGATCGTGCGGGAGGATGTGCTGGCGGGAACGCTGCGCCATTATGACATGCACCGGCGGCGGCTGTTGCTGAGCGAGCGGCTGGCCTCTTCGGGGCGGCTGTTCGCGGTGGCCTATCAGCTTTGCGCGCAGGAACTGGCGGACGCGATAAGCGGGCAGGTGGCGCGGGCGGGGCCGCCGGACGAGGACAGCCGCCGCCTTGCCGGGATCGCGCTCACCAACTATGCGGCGGCGGCGCTGATCATGCCCTATGACCGTTTCGCCAAGGCGGCGGAGCAGAGCCGGCACGACCTGCCGCTGCTGCGGGCGCGCTTCGGCGTGTCGATGGAGCAATTGGCGCACCGGCTGACCAGCCTGGGACGGACGGGGGCGCGGGGCGTGCCCTTCTTCATGGCGAAGGTGGACCGGGCGGGCATCGTGTCGAAGCGCTTCGACGGGGAGGCGTGGCCCTTTGCGCGGCTGGGGGGCACCTGCCCGCGCTGGGACGCGCATGAGGGGCAGGCGCCGGATGCGGTGCATACGCAACTGATCGAGACGGTGGACGGGCGGCGCTTCGTCAGCCTGACGGTGGGATTACCCAAGGAGGGCGGCGCGCGGGGGCGGTCGGTGATCGCGCTGGGCTGCGAGGCGAAGCATGGGGCGCGGATCGTGCATGCCGACGGGATCGATCTGGAGAAGGGCGCGGCGACCGGGGTGGGGCCGACCTGCCATCTGTGCGAGCGGCGGGGGTGTCCGGATCGCGCTTTGCCGCCGGTGACGCGGGCGCTGGATCTGCATGGCTATGAGCGGACAGTGGCGCCGTTTCCGTTTCGGCGGGTTTGAGGATTCCAAGGGAGGCTGAGCTATCAATCCCCATTAGCATCGTGCGAAAAAGTGGGAGCCGGTTTTCCGCTCAAAATGATACGACTACAAAACTTGGAGCGCGCGAACCGCGTCCGATTTGACGCAGCGCGCTCCAGCTTGGGATGATCGCCATATCCTGTACATTGCCCTGCTCACCTGACAAGAATTTCGGGTTCAGAACTTATCGTATCTGCATACGCCAAATTCCACCGACCTCGCCCAGCCCTCCAACGCTCAATGTCAGCTTGATCTCACTACAGGTCGCTGTTAGCGGAAGTGCCATTTTGGAGCTAACATACTGTTTAGTATGGCCATGTGGGGCAGTAGCAGCGTGGGCTTAGCTCACCGCTGATGGGGGAGAACTTTGTGAATAAGAGCGTGAAACGAGCATTTATCCTATCATGTGCGTTTTTGTGTTCCTGCGGAGGCGGCGAGTCAGATAACGGACAAGTCATCAGTCCGCCTTCGCCCACACCAAATCCTGCACCGACGCCAACACCGAGCCCCACACCAACCCCTGCGCCTTCATATCCAATCGCGTTCGATCCATCGCAGGACGTCAGCTTTGCAGCGCTGGCGGTCGAGCATGTGCTTCAGGATGAAAAGTTCGATTTGGGCGAAACCGCGTTCAATCGCGGCACGCTCGACACATTCATCAAATATACCGCCTCTACAAAAAGCCTGCAGGCGAGCTTTGATGGCGATTTCACGGAATTCAACGCGTCGGAGATGAATATCGATCGATCTGACCTGATCAACTACAGCCGGTCACTATCATATGGTTATCAAAGGTTGGGCGTTGGTAGGCCACGCCCAGATATTCTTTATATAAATGAAGCAGGCCAATCGTCTTCGATACAAGATGTCTCCGCTCCATCCCAAGTTGATACAAAAATTGTAGAGCGCATCTATCTTGGTGGATCAGCAACCACTTTGCCCGACATACCTCGTTCCGGCACTTCAAATTATTCCAGTAACTTAGCCATTTCTCAGCGCGGGCCGCAGAATAATACGATAGTGGCATCGAATTTCTATGTAAAAATCGATCATCAAACCGGAGAAATAACAGCCACTATTTCGGCATATGATGCATTGCAGCCTGTAACCTATTTGACCCTAAATTTGACTGGAACTATCTCGTCCTCCGGCACTTCCATTAGTGGCGACGTGACCAGTATCGACGGGAAGTATTCAGGTCAATTTATCGGACGCTTGTTTGGCCCCAAGGGAATCGAACTAGGGTTATTATTTAAGATGACTCACAAAGATAGCGGCGCCCGACTCATCGGCCATCTTATCGGGCGCACTGGCCAATAACATTCCATAGATAAAAAAAGGGGCCGCCGGGCAGGCGACCCCTTTTATCCTCTCCCTAAAGCGGGCAGGCCGTTCTTTAGTCGGCCTTCGTCTGAAGGTTGACGGCCGCATATTTGCCGCGGCGGTCGACTTCCAGTTCGAAGTCGAGGCGGTCTCCTTCATTCAGGGCGCTCATGCCAGCGCGTTCGACGGCGCTGATGTGCACGAATGCGTCGGGCTGGCCGTCGTCGCGCTGGATGAAGCCGAAGCCCTTCATTGCGTTGAAGAACTTGACCGTGCCGCTGGCGCGTTCGCCGGTGAGCTGGCGCTGCGGGCCGCGGTCGCCACCGCCCGGGCGATCGCCGAAGCCGCCGGCGCGGGGTTCGCGGGGGGCGCGTTCGGTGACGGGGAGCGGTTCGCCCTCGATCTTGAGATCGGTGGCCGACACCTTGCCGCCGCGATCCACCAGGGTGAAGCCGAGCGGCTGGCCTTCGGCGAGGCCCGTCAGGCCCGCCTGCTCGACGGCGCTGATGTGGACGAACACGTCTTCGCCGCCATCGTCGCGGACGATGAAGCCGAAGCCCTTCTGCCCGTTGAAGAATTTGACCACGCCGGTGCCTTCACCGACGACCTGCGCGGGCATGCCGCGGCCACCGCCGCCGAAACCGCCGCCGCCGCCGCGACCACCGCCAAAGCCGCCGCCACCGCCGCCGCCGAAACCGCCACGGTCGCCGCCGAAGCCACCACCGCCGCCGCCACCGAAGCGGTCGCCGCCGCCGAAGCCACCACGATCACCACCGAAACCGCCGCGGTCGAACCCACCGCCGAAGCCGCCACGGCCGCCTTCATAGAAACTGTCGTCGCCGAAACTGTCGCGCTTGTCCTTGCCGCGCCCGCCGCGGCGACCTCTATCAAAACTCATGCCCTGTTGGTCACTTTCGCTTCGCCCCAGACTAAACCAGACAAGCATGTCGGGCGAATGACATGCAGAATCCACCGCTCACGCGCGGTTTGGGAATCACTATATCAACTTTTCCGGGACAGGCGAATGATTTTTGAGGCGGGTAAAAGGCCTGAAAATGGCGGCTTTGCGACCGCCCCGGTCGCCTTTCGTTCCCGGTCGCCAAGGGGCGATTGCGAACCGGCGGCTTTGGCCATAGAGGGGAAGCATGACCGTCCATTTCCATGAAGAGGATTTGCCCGAGGGCGTCCTTGCCCCCGGCCCGATCGCCGTCGACACCGAAACCATGGGGCTGATCACGCCCCGCGACCGCCTGTGCGTCGTGCAGATCAGCGACGGCGGGGGGGACGAGCATCTGGTCCGCTTCAACCCCGGCAGCGATTATGCCGCGCCGAACCTGCGCGCGGCGCTGGCCGATCCGGAGCGGCTGAAGCTCTATCATTTCGGGCGTTTCGACATTGCGGCGATACGCCATTATCTGGGCGTGGTGGCGGCGCCCGTCTATTGCACCAAGATCGCGTCGCGGCTGGTGCGGACCTATACCGACCGGCATGGCCTTAAAGAACTGGTGCGCGAGCTGCTGGGGCAGGAGATCAGCAAGCAGCAGCAGTCGAGCGACTGGGGCGCGCCCGTGCTGTCCGACGCGCAGAAGGATTATGCGGCGTCGGACGTCCGGTACCTGCATGCGTTGAAGGCGGAGCTGGACAAGCGGCTGGTGCGCGAGGGGCGGATGGAACTGGCGCAGGCCTGTTTCGATTTCCTGCCGCACCGGGCGGAGCTGGACCTGGCGGGTTGGCCGGAGATCGACATCTTCGCGCATATGTGAGGGCTGAACCCATGTCGATACAGGCCGATCAGCAACGCAATGTGCGCCGTCACTGGGCGCGGCCGGGGGGGAGCCACGACCGGCTGGTCGGGCTGCTCAAGAACTGGTTGCCGGTGTCGGTGGGCGTGCTGGCGGCGTTGCTGGCGACGGCGCCCTTCACCGGGGGAGACAAGGTGAGCTTCGTGCTCGACAAGAACAAGGTCGAGGTGGCGAAGGAGCGGATGCGCGTGACCGAGGCGCTCTATCGCGGGGAGGACAGCAAGGGGCAGCCCTTTTCCCTGCGGGCGGGTTCTGCCGTGCAGAAGAGTTCGCGCGAGCCGATCGTCGACCTTAACGACATGTCGGCGCGGATCCTGCTGTCCGACGGGCAGGCGCTGCTGCGGGCGCAGAAGGGGCGGTACGACATGGATACCGAGCGGGTCGCGATCGACGGGCCGGTGCAGTTCCAGTCGGAGGGCGGATACCGGATGACCACGCGGGACGTGGGCGTGGACCTCAAGACGCGGCGGATGCAGAGCGCGGGGCGGGTCGACGGGCGGATACCCATCGGAACGTTCAGCGGCGACCATCTGGAGGCCGACCTGAGCGCTCGGACGGTGACGCTGAACGGGCGGGCGAGCTTGCGTATCGAACAAAATGGTCTCAAAGGGCAAAGGTGATGAGAAAGCCCCTTCTTTTGCTGTCGCTGGGCGCGGTGGGCGCGGCGGGCCTCCTTTATGCGGGGGCGGACGCGCAGGTGCTGAAGAATCATGACAGCAATGCGCCGGTCAACTTCACCGCCGACCGGATCGAGGTGCAGGACCGCGCCGACCGCGTCGTGGTGTCGGGCAATGTTGAGGTGACGCAGGCGGGCATGACGCTGAATGCGGCGCGGATGACGGTGGCTTACCGGAACCAGCCGGGGGGCGGGACCGGGCCGGGCGGCGTGGAGATCGACCGGATCGATGCGTCCGGCAATGTCGTGGTGCGCAAGGCGGACCAGACGGCGAAGGGCAATGTCGCGATCTACGATCTCAACAGCAGGCTGATCACCATGCTGGGCAATGTGTCGCTGACGCAGGGGGCGAACCGGCTGACCGGGGGGCGGCTGGTGATCGACCTGACCAGCGGGCGCTCGACCGTGGACGGGCGGGCTGCCGGGGGCGGCGGTCCGGGGGTTTCCGGGAGCGGCTCGGGCGGGCGCGTGTCGGGGACTTTCACGGTGCCGCAGCGGAAGGATTGAGCCGGGGCGACGTAAGGAGCTTGGGCGACGTAAGGAGCTTGGGCGGAGTTGGATGAAGGGGGCGGGCCTGCGGCCCGCGCGATCCGTTGGGTCGCAACCCCCTCACCCAGCTACGACTAGGCAGCAAGCTGCCAAGTCTGCGCAGCCCTCTCCCTTGAGGGAGAGGGATAATGGGGGTTTGCTGACTGCCGTTGGTTGCCGTTTTGGGCTTTCGGCGGCGGTTATGGGCGGACGTCCCACCGGATGAGATCGACCTCGCCCCCTCCCCCCACCGTCAGTTCGCCGAAGGCGCCGGTGCGGAGTTTGAGGTCGGCGAGCGGCAGGCCTAGCGCAAGGAGCGCGAAGCGGGCGGCGCCGTTGCTGGTGACGAGGAGATCGGCGCCCTCCCCTGCTTGCGCGAACCATTGCTTCCAGGCGGCGATGCGCGGTTCGGCGTCGACTTTCCAGTCCTTGGGGGGGATGCCCTGTTCGTCCCAGGCGGCTAGGGCCTGGGGGCCGAGGCGGGTCAGGACCTGCGCTTCGGGTTGGCCTTCGTCGGGGCCGTGGTCGATCTCGTTGAGCCAGGGAAGGGAGCCGTCGCTGGCGTGGCCGGTGGCGGCGGCGATGCGGGCGGCGGTCTGCCGGGCGCGGAGGAGCGGGCTGCTGTGGAGGCGGCGGATCGGCAAGTTCTGCGCCGCGAACCAGACGCCGAGGCGGTCGGCCTGGGCATGGCCGCTTTCCACCAGCGGAATGTCGGTGCGCGCGCCGATGCGGCGGGCCTGCGCGCTGCTTTCGAAGGTGTTGCCGTGGCGGATGATGAAGATGCGGCGCATGGACCGATGATGTTTCCCGACTTCGCTCGAAACGAACGGAAGATGTTGAGGATCAGGGGGTGGGATCGCCATGGGCGGCGATCAGCGCCTCGGCACGGGCGATGTCGGCTTCGGTGTCGATGCCGGAGCTGTCGAAGACCGGCGGGGATACCGGGACGGTGGTGACGGGGATGCCGAGTTCGAGCAGGCGGAGCTGTTCGAGGCCTTCGAGATTTTCCAGCGCCGTGGGGGGCGTGGCTTCGAAGCGGGTCAGGGCTTCGAGCGTGTAGCCGTAGAGGCCGACATGGCGCCAGACCGGGGAAAGCGGCTGGCTTTGGCGCAGGGCGTCCTCGTTGCGGATGGCGGGGATGATGGTCTTCGAGAACCAGAGGGCGCGGCCGTCGGGCGCGCGGGCGCAGGTGGTGCCGCTGAAGGGCGAGCGGGTCTTGTGGTCGCGCAGGGCGTCGAGCGCGGGCCAGTCGAGGGCGATGACGGGGGTGGCGACCTGTGCGCCGGATTCCAGCGCGGCGATGACGGCGCGGAGGGCGTCCTGAGGCTGGAAGGGGCTGTCGCCCTGGAGGTTGACGATGAAGCGGGGTTGGCTGTCGCACTGGCGGGCGGCGGCGAGGGCGCGGCCGGAACCGGTGGCGATGGCGCTGTCGGTCAGGGCGGCGTCGCAGCCCGCGGCGCGGGCGTGGGCGGCGATTTCCGCGTCGTCGGTGGCGACGAGCAGCTGGATGTCGGAGAGGCCGGTCGTGGCGGCGCGGGCCATGGCGATGGTCCGGTGCAGCAGCGTGCGGCCCGCGATCAGGCGCAGCGGCTTGCGCGGGAGGCGGGAGGAGCCGGCGCGGGCGGGGATGACGATGAGGGTGGGCGGGGTCATTTCAGGAGCAATGCCGTTGAGGAGCTGCGTGAAGGGGCATGTGCGGAAAGGCGGTCAGGGGGCGGGACCGGGCTGGGTGGACGGATCGGGATGGGGGACATGGCCATTTTACGACCTTCCTTATCCATGGAGGGAGAAGGATGGGAAGCCTTGGCGACGAAGGAGCCTGGGCTGATCTGGATAAGGGGGAGCGGGCCTGCGGCCCGCGCGATCCGTTGGATCGCAACCCCCTCACCCAGCTACGACTAGGCAGCAAGCTGCCAAGTCTGCGCAGCCCTCTCCCTCGAGGGAGAGGGATNGGCCCGCGCGATCCGTTGGATCGCAACCCCCTCACCCAGCTACGACTAGGCAGCAAGCTGCCAAGTCTGCGCAGCCCTCTCCCTCGAGGGAGAGGGATAATGGGGGTGTCCGCTTTCCACCCAAATCGATCAGGCTGAAGAACCCCGAATTTGTCCGCCCCGGCTTTCGCCTTTGCGCGAGTGTGGTCGTCCCTGGGGCGAATGGCGCTCAGGCGACGCCCGCGTGGAGGAGGTCGTGCATGTGGAGCGCGCCGACCAGGCGGTCCTTTTCGCAGACGAAGAGGAGCGTGATATTATGGTCGTGCATCAGGCGGAGCGCTTCGGAAGCCAGTTCTTCCGGGCCGACCGACACGGGCCTGACCGTCATGTAGCGGCCGACCGGCTCGTTCATGTGGCGGGTGCCGGTGACGGTGCGGCGCAGGTCGCCGTCGGTGAAGGCGCCGATCAGTTCGCCCTTGCCGTTGACCACCGCCGTGCCGCCAAGCCGGGCGCGGGTCATTTCGATGGTGGCGTCGAGCAGCGAGGCGTCCTCCTCCACGCGGGGCACGTCGCCGCCCGAGGCCATGAGTTCGCGCACCTTGACGAGCTGCGCGCCGAGCCGGCCATTGGGATGGAATTTATGGAAGTCGTCCGCCGAGAAGCCGCGCATTTCCATGAGCGCGATGGCGAGCGCGTCCCCGAAGGCCATCTGGATCGTGGTGGAGGTGGTGGGCGCCAGCGAATTGGGGCACGCTTCCTTCACGTCGGGCATCAGGATGCAGATGTCGGACGCCGCCGCGACCGTGCTGCGCTTGCGCGCGGTCATGCCCAGCAGGGGGATGGCGAAGCGCTTGCAATATTGGATGATCGGGCCGAGTTCGTTGGATTCGCCCGAATGGGACAGCATCAGCACGACGTCGTCCGGCGTGACCATGCCCAGATCGCCATGGCCCGCGTCGGCGGGGTGCAGGAAGATGGCGGGCGTGCCGGTCGAGGTGAGCGTCGCCGTCATCTTGCGCGCGACGATGCCGCTCTTGCCCATGCCGGTGACGATCAGGCGGCCGCGCACATTCATGATGATGCCGACCAGCCGCAGGAAGGTCGCCGAAAATTCCCGGTCGTTGAACTGGTTTTCGAGAGCGCTCAGCCCTTCGGCCGCGATGGACAATGTCCGGCGCGCGGTTTCCGCAATGCGCCCGCCTGAGCCGAATGGCACGATCTTCGTTACTGTCGACACGCGTAAGCCCTTTTTTCCACCGCCGCCGCCGGCTTTTTCCGACTGACGACAGCGGCGACGATCCACCGTCCCAGGGTGTTCCGTCCTTACCTCGTTCCGCGACCCGACCGGTCGAAACGACCGGCACCCGGCTGCCGGGGATAAGCGTCTTCCCCTAGTATTGGCAATCGATTTCGCAAGCGCGAATGATGATTTCCGCGCCATTAACGCCACAATGGATGAAAAAGCGATGAGCCGCCGAATAATATCGGCGGATGGCGGAACCTTTTACGAGGGAAGCGGTTGTGGGGCGCCGTGCTGCATTGCGCCACGCTCAGGGGAATAAACCTGTAAAGGGCGCCGTTTATGCGCCTGCCGCCCCACCATGATAGGCGCGGTACCAGTCGACGAAGCGGGGCACCCCCAGTTCGATCCCGGTGGTCGGCGCGAAGCCGATGTCCTGCGCGATGGCGCTGATGTCCGCGAAGGTCGCCGGCACGTCTCCCGGCTGCATCGGCTGGAAGTCGATCTCCGCCTTGCGGCCGCAGGCTTCCTCCAGGACGGAGATGAGGTGCATCAACTCCTCGGGCCGGTTGTTGCCGATATTGTAGAGCCGGTGGGGCGAGCGGCTGCCCCCCGCCTTGGGCGCGCCGTCATCTTCCGGCGCATGGTCGAGGCAGCCGATCACGCCGCTGACGATGTCGTCTATATAGGTGAAGTCGCGCTGCATCCGGCCGTGGTTGAAGACGGGGATCGGCTGGCCCGAGAGGATTTTCGAGGTGAAGATCCACATCGCCATGTCGGGGCGGCCCCACGGGCCGTAGACGGTGAAGAATCGCAGGCCCGTCATGGGAATGCGGAAGAGATGGGCGTAGGTCTCGCTCATCAGCTCGTCCGCGCGCTTGGTCGCGGCATAGAGCGAGACGGGGTGGTCGGCGCGATCCTCCACCCGGAAGGGCAGCGTGTCGTTGCCGCCATAGACCGAGGAGGAGGAGGCGTAGACGAGGTGCCGCACCCGCCTTTCCCGCGCCACTTCCAGCATGTTGACATGGCCCGCGAGGTTGGAGCGGACATAGGCGTGCGGGTTGATCAGCGAATAGCGCACGCCCGCCTGCGCCCCCAGATGGACGATCGCGTCGACGGGATGGTCGTGCAGCGCCGTCTGGAGCGCGTCCATGTCGGCGAAGTCCAGCTCCGCGAAGGTGAACAGGCCGCCATGGCGATCGTGCAGGGCGGCGATCCGGTCCCGCTTCAGCGAGACGGGGTAATAGTCGTTCATATTGTCGATGCCGAAGACGGCGCGGCCTTCGGACAGAAGACGGTCCGCGACGGCCATGCCGATGAAGCCGGCGGCGCCGGTCACGAGGATTGTCATGGGTTGCGGGTTCCTGTCCTTGCCTTGGCGCTGGAGTCTTTCACAGACAATCCGGGAGGCGATGTAAAGGGCTTTCCCCAGAAGCTCCGTGTTAGTCCCTAAAAATTGCCGGGGAGGGATGCGGATGGGCTGGCGGAAATGGGTGGTTTCCTGCCATCAAGCCCCTCCCCTTCAGGGTCAAACGAGGCACGTGACTCGTTTGAAGGGTTGGGGTGGGGGAGTGCCTCTACAGGCTGAGTTTGCGCGTGGGGCACGCCCCCACCCCTCGGTCCCCTCCCCTGAAGGGGAGGGGAAGCATTGGCGTCCGGTAGCCCCGGCCAGATGGGATATTGGATGAGGGTGGGACTGCATAAGGGTGGGACTGCATAAGGGCGGGACTGGGACCGGCCCTTGCAGACACGCGACTTGCCCGGATCGAGTCCAGATCACCCAAAGCCACTATTCAGGTCCGCCTTCGGCAAGCTAGACCATCCCTTTTCCTGGGGGATGGATTGCCGATCCTTGTCGAAATCGCCGGATGGCTGGGCGCGTTGCTGGTGTTGGGCGCCTATCTGCTCGTGTCGAGCGGGCATGTGTCCGGCAAGTCGGCCCTGTTCCAAGGGATGAACGCTCTGGGTTCGACGCTGTTCATCCTCAACACATGGTGGCACGGCGCCATCCCCTCGATGGTGCTCAACATCATCTGGCTCGGCATAGGCGCGGTCGCGTTGATGCGCATCGCCCGCCAATAGCCCTCATTTCAAAAACCCAAGAAAGGCTGGGGTGGCAGGCCATGTTCTCTTTGGCTACCAGCATGGTGGAGATGAAGAAAGCGCTGATCGTCCGACATGTGCCGCGGGAGGGAGCGGCAGGCTATCTCCAGCCGATCGAGGCCGCGGGCTATGCGATCGAACGGATCGACGTCGCCAGCCCCGACTTTGCCGATGTCGACCTCTGCACCCCGGACCTGTTGATCATGATGGGCGGCCCGATGGGCGTCTATGAGCAGGACCTGCACCCCTGGATTCCGCTCCAGATCGAAAAGCTGTCCGCCCGGCTGGAGCAGGACCTGCCGACCCTGGGCGTCTGCCTGGGCAGCCAGATGATCGCCGCCGCGCTCGGCGCGCCCGTCTATCCCGGCGGGCGGATGGAGTTGGGATTCGCGCCGGTCATGCTGAACGAGGCGGGCGCGGAATCCCCGCTGCGCCATCTGGACGGCGTGCCCGTCCTCCACTGGCACAGCGACACTTTCGACATGCCGACCGGGGTCGAGCTGCTGGCGTCGACCGAAAACTATGCTCATCAGGCCTTTCGCCGCGGCCCCAACCTGCTGGCGCTGCAATTCCACGCGGAAATGGGCGAAGACCCGCGTTTCGAGGATTGGCTCACGCATTTCTGGGCCGATCTCGACATAGCGAAGCAATGCGGCACTGCCCTTCGGCAGGATCATGCCGACCATGGCCCCGCAGCCGTCGCTGCCGGACGCGCGATGATCGGCGAGTGGTTGAGCGGAATCGGGAACCAGGACCGATCGGCATTCAGGCTATGACGGCCTGCAAATGAGAGCGCGCGGCCTGCGTCCGATTGAACGCAGCGCGCCCCAGAGCATCGTGCGCAAAAGTGGGAACCGGTTTTGCGCTTAAAACGATGCGGCAACAAAAGCTTGCGCGACCTGCGTGCGATTGAACGCAGCGCGCCCTAAAATTCGACTTCCAGTTCCTCGACCTCATCCTTCTCCCCGCGGGCGGCGTCGATCCACTCGCGCATCAGGTCCCAGTCGTTGCTCCAGTTGCAATAGGCGGCCGACCGCTCCGACAGCGCCACGGCATAGGTCAGGAAACGCTGCGCCACGGGGGCGAACATCGCATCGGCCACGGTCGGCCTTTCCCCGAACAGCCAGGGTCCGCCATAGGCGCCGAGGCATTCGGTCCAGATTTCCTCGATCCGCTCGATGTCCTGCTTGGCCCCGGAAAAGACCGGGAACTTTTCGTGCCGCACCTTCAGGTTCATGGGCAGGGCCGAGCGCAGGTTGATGAAGCCGGAGTGGATTTCGCCCGAAACCGAACGGCAGTGCGCCCGCGCGATCCGCTCCGCGGGATAAAGGCCGGCATGCGGATAGAGTTCATGCAGATATTCCGCAATGGCGAGCGTATCCCACACGCCCGCCCCCTCATGGGTCAGGCGGGGCACCAGCACGGACGGCGACAGAAGCAGCAATTCCGCCCGGTTTTCCGGATCGTCGAGCGCAATCGTCTTTTCCACGACCTTCAGCCCGGCCATGCGGCACAACAGCCATCCGCGCAGGGACCAGGACGAATAAGTCTTGCTGGAAATGGTGAGTTCGGCGTCGGCCATGGCGTTCCTCCCGCTTCATCCCTATGTTTCATCAATCATGATGCGGTGCAATATGCAAAACCTGTATAACGGTCCGGCATGGGACCGAATCGGCACCGAAAGAGCTTAGGACGCGTTTGAGCAAGATGATGATGCTATATAGCGGCTATCAGGCCTGGAACGACATGATGGCCCCTGCGCGCTTCGGTGCTCAGATCGCTCTCTCCTTCAAGGACAAGATGGGACCGGTGGCGGATTGGGCCATGCCCCGCCGCATGTTCGCGCTGATGGACGTGTTCCAGGGCGCGAAGCTGACGCATCGCCGGCCGGCCTATGGCATAACGGAGGTTCATAGCGGCAATGCGGTGGTCGCCGTGCGGGAAGAGGTGGCGCTGGACCTGCCCTTCGGCAACCTGCTGCACTTCGCGAAGGACGATGTCGAAACGCCGCAGCCCAGGGTGCTGGTGGTTGCCCCCATGTCGGGCCATTTCTCGACCCTGCTGCGCAACACCGTCCAGACGCTGCTGCGCGACCATGACGTGTACATCACCGACTGGAAGAACGCCCGGGACGTGCCGCTGAGCGCCGGGCGCTTCGGATTCGACGATTATGTCGACTACATCATGACCTTCATGCAGGAAATCGGGCCGGGATCGCATCTGGTTTCGGTGTGCCAGCCCTGCGTGCCCGCCATGGCGGCGGTGTCGATCATGTCGGAGGACAAGGACCCGGCGACGCCGCGCTCCATGACGCTGATGGGCGGACCGATCGACACGCGCGCCGCGCCCACGGTCGTCAACGAACTGGCCAATGAGCAGTCGATCAAATGGTTCGAGGAAAATCTGATCAGCCTGGTGCCGATGCGCTATGCCGGGCGCGGCCGGCGGGTCTATCCCGGCTTCCTCCAGCTTTCCGCCTTCATGTCGATGAACATGGACCGGCATGGCGCCGCGCACCGCGAGCTTTACCAGCTGCTGGCCGACGGCAGGCAGGTCGAGGCGGACAAGATCAAGACCTTTTACGAGGAATATTTCGCCGTGCTCGACATGACGGCGGAATTTTATCTGGAAACGGTGGACAAGGTGTTCCAGCGGACGCTGCTGGCCAAGGGCGAACTCACCTATCGCGGGCGGAAGGTCAATCCGGGCGCCATCCACAAGACGGCGCTGCTGACGGTCGAAGGGGAAAAGGACGACGTGTGCGCCGTGGGCCAGACCGCGGCCGCCCATACGCTCTGCACGGGCCTGCGCCCGCATCTGAAACGCCATCACCTGCAGCCGGGCGTCGGCCATTATGGCGTCTTTTCCGGCAGCAAATGGGAAAAGCAGGTCTATCCGCAGGTGCGGAACATGATCCTGGCGATGAACGCGGGTTAGCCTTTCCCTAATCATTGGCGGATATGGCCGGGGGCATGGACATGGCTTCCCATCCCGCAATGGCGCATGCGCGCGCCTATGCGCCGGTGCAGCGGGCGCGCTGGGCCGCGCTGGCGGACGCGGCGGCGGAGGCCAATGCCTTCTACATGCCCGACATGCTGTGTGCGGCGCTGGACCATCTGGCGGGCGGCACCGCCGTGCGCATGCTGGAGGCGCAGCGGGACGGGGAACTGATCGGGCTGATGCCCGTGGTCGTCGCGGCGCGGCATGGGCGGTTGCCGCTGCGCTGCGTCACCAACTGGATGCACGATCATTGCTTCTTCGGCGCGCCGCTGATCCGGCGGGGGGAGGAAGTGGCGGCGTGGCGGGGATTGCTGGAGCAGCTGGACGAGGCGGACTGGGCGCCGGGCTTCCTGCATCTGCGGGGGCTGGACGCGGCGGGGGCGAATGCGGCGGCGCTGGAGGCGCTGTGCGTCGAGCAGCGGCGCGGGCGGCGGGAGGTGCATCGGTACGACCGGGCGATGCTGCGGTCGGAACTGGACGCGGACGCCTATTGGGAAACCAATGTGCGGGCCAAGAAGCGCAAGGAATTGCGGCGCCTGCAGAAGCGGCTGGCCGAACTGGGCACGATCGGGAGCCGGTTGCTGGGCGACGGGGCGGAGCTGGCCGCGTGGTGCGGGGAATTTCTGGCGCTGGAGGCTGCGGGCTGGAAGGGGGCCGAAGGATCGGCGCTGGCCTGCAGGGATGAGGATGCGGCTTTCTTCCGGGCGGCCTGCGCGGCGGCTTTCGAGAACGGGCGGCTGCATTTCCTGCGCATGGACCTGGATGGGCGGGCGATCGCGATGCTGGTCAATTTCCGGCATGGCGAAGGGGCCTTTTCCTTCAAGATCGCCTTTGACGAGGCGCTAGGGCGCTTTTCGCCGGGGGTGCTGATCGAGATCGCCAATCTGCAGGCGGTGCTGGGCGATCCCGCCATTGGCTGGATGGATAGCTGCGCGGCGGCGGATCATCCGATGATCGACAGCCTGTGGGGCGAGCGGCGGACGATCACGCAATATCGCATCGCGCTGCGGGGTGCGGGACGAAGCGTCGCCTTTGCGCTGGCCAATGGCGTGGAGGCGCTGGGGCAGAGGTTGAAGGGGCAGATATGAACGCGGTGAGCGCCATCGAGGCGGCGGTGTTTCCGGAAGAGGCGCGGGCGGCCTTCGCGGCGGCTTATCCGGACAGGGCGGCGAAGTTGAGCCATGGGCTGGCGGGGCATGCGCTGCTGACTCTGGAGGCTCTGGCCGGGCTGGCGGAGCGGATGCCGGCCGCTTCGGTCGAGTATAATCTGGGCAAGCTGCCTCTGGGGGTGCGGGCGGAGGATACGCCGTCCAACGGGCTGACGCTGGGCGAGACGATCCGGACCATCGAGACCAACGGCAGTTGGGCGGTGCTGAAGAATGTCGAGCGGGACGCGGATTATGGCGCGCTGCTGGACCGGGCGCTGGCGGAACTGGCGCCGCTGGTGGAGCGGGAGACCGGGCCGATGCTGCATCGGGAGGCGTTCATCTTCCTGTCCTCGCCCGGCAGCGTGACGCCGTTCCACATGGACCCGGAGCATAATATCCTGCTCCAGATCCGGGGCGAGAAGACGATGACGGTCTTTCCGGCGGGCGACGAGGAACTGGTGCCGGCGGTGCAGAGCGAGGCCTTCCATGCGGGCGGGCATCGCAATCTGGACTGGCGGGACGGGTTTCGCGAGCGGGGCATGGCGGTGACGCTGTTGCCGGGCGATGCGATCCATGTCCCGGTCAAGGCGCCGCATTTCGTGGAGAATGGCCCTGTCGTTTCGGTCAGCCTGTCGGTGACGTGGCGGTCGGAGCGGAGCGTGGCGGAGGGCGAGTTGCACAGCCTGAACGCGCTGCTGCGGCGGCGCGGGCTGCCGGTCGGGCGGATCGGGGCGCGGCCGGAGGCGCAGGGCGCGCGGCGGATCGCCTACCGCATCATGCGGAAGCTGGGCGTCTGAGGATTTTGCGCAAGGCGGCCTCGGCTTCGAGGCGGGGGCTGAAGCGGTCGACCTGCCACCATTCAAGGGCTTCCTCGCGGGTGGCGAGGCTCTGCTTGTAGCGGTCCTTGCCCGCGAGCAGCGAGTAGAGCGCGAGGCCGCGGGCGGCGTAGTGGTCGACGGCGGCGGCGTGGCACAGCAGGCCGGGCTTGTCCTTCGGCGCGCGGGGGGCGGCGAAGGCGGACTGGTAGTTCATCGCTATGCCGTCGTGAAGGAAGTTGAGGAGCAGGCCGACGATTCCGCCGCCATCGGTGAAGCGCAGCAGTTCGACCTTTTCGTCGCGGTTTGCGAGGGTGGCGGCGAAGCGGCGGAAGGCGGGGTCGTCCCAGGCATTGTCGGCGTGGCGGCCGGTGTTGAGGGACCGCATTTCGTCCAGCCATGGGACGATGTCGGCTGGGGCGGCTTTGGCGATGGCCGGGAGCGCGCCGCCATGGTCCTTGAGGGCGCGGCGGATCTGGGCGCGGCTGTTGGAACTGAGCAGCGACAGATAGTCGGCGGCGCGGACGGCGGCGAGGTCGACCTGATAGACCGGGGAGCGGTCGAGGCGGGTCTTGCGGCGGGCGGGGATTGTCAGGAGCGGCGAGTCGGGGGCGATGCCGCTGAGGCGGAGGGTGCGCCAGTCGTTGCGGTTTTGCAGGGCCTGGAGGGCGGCCCGTGTCGCCTCCCCTTCCCTGCCCTTTGCGGCGAGCAGGCCGTTATATTCGATGAAGGGGCGGTCGGCGCCGGGGTCGCCGGACTGGTTGAGCGACAGGGTGGCGCTGCGGCCCAGCAGGCGGGGTTGCAGGGCATGGCCGAAGAGGGCGAGCGCGACGTCCCGGCCCTGCGCATCGGTGACGGCGAGCAGTTCGGGGCGGACGGCGTAGCTTTCCAGCCAGGCGCCGGTCCAGGCCCAGCCGAGGAAGAAGCTGGCGGCGGCGCGGGACTCCAGCGCCTGCCAGCGGGGGGCGAGGCTCGCGAGGTCGGGCAGGCGGGTGAAGTGGGCGGTGAGGGCCATTGCGGGCCCCCTTTTGGCAGAGCGGCGGTGGGGGTCAAGCTTGCAGCACCTCAAGCTGTATGGGCAGGTGGGGAATGGCCAATTCAAGACCTT
This sequence comes from Sphingobium sp. 22B, assembly GCF_001580035.1. Lineage (NCBI taxonomy): Bacteria > Pseudomonadati > Pseudomonadota > Alphaproteobacteria > Sphingomonadales > Sphingobiaceae > Sphingobium > Sphingobium sp. 22B. The sequence goes on from NZ_LTAB01000037.1 coordinate 66,550, forward strand.
CCCCTCCCGCAGGCGGGAAGGGTTAGGGGTGGGCGCGAGCGTAGCGAGCTTCCAGCTTAGCCGTTGCAAAACAGCGCTGATGTCGCGCCAGCCCACCCCCTAGCCCCCTCCCGCAGGCGGGAGGGGGAATGGCAGGAATCCACCCAAACCGGTCGGGACCATCACAATTCGCGGCGCAGGGCGGGGTCTATGCTGCCGTCGGGGCGGACGCCGGCGCGTTTCAGGTCGCGGGCC
>NZ_LTAB01000038.1:0-36845 GCF_001580035.1 Sphingobium sp. 22B
AAACAACCAAGTCCGCTTGTTTGCCCGCCATCCCAGATGCTCCTGCTCGTCCAAACAGCACATATACAGTGATGCTTACTTTAGTTCCAGGTGACTAGAGCCAATCGACATTCAGAGGATGACGAGCCGAAAATGGTGGTTTTCCGTGACCCGGAGCGCAGCCTACTCAAAGTAGGTGAGCACCGGAAGCACGGAAAAGCGTCATTTGCAGGCCGCCGTGACCCGGAGCGCAGCCTACTCAAAGTAGGTGAGCACCGGAAGCACGGAAAAGCGTCATTTGCAGGCCGTCAGGGCTGAATGTCGATTGGCTCTAGTCGCTGGGGTGCAGCAGCCTCTTGGTCATGGGCAGGCTGATGTGCACCTTGAACGCGCCGGGCGTCCAGTCGATGGTGCCCGAACCGTCCAGTTCGAACGGGATCGTCTTGGTCAGCATCTCCGTGCCGAAGCCGGACCGGCGGGCGGCTGTCGGGCTGTCGCCGCCCTTTTCCTCCCAAAGGATGCGCAGCACCGGGCCGGCCGGTTCGCGGTCGCTCCACCATCGGACCCAGACCCGGCCGCCGTCCGACCCGAGCGCGCCATATTTGATGGAATTATTGCCCAGTTCATGAAAGGCGAGGGCCAATGTCGTCGCGGCCGAGGTGCGCAGCCGGACATCCGGCCCCTCCAGAAAGGCCTGTTCCCCCGCACGGACGGCGAACGCCGCCAGCTCGTCCATGATCAGGTCGTGCAGTTCAAGTCCATGGCGTTCCGCCAGGGCCAGATTGGATTCGATCCGGGCGATGGCGTCCAGCCGTCCCAGGAAATGGCTGGTGAGATGGTCGACGGAATCGCTGGTCGCGGCTGTCCGCCGGAAGATGGAGCGGACGGAGGCGATCAGGTTGCGCAGCCGATGCTGCACGTCGCGCAGCAGATATTGCCGCGCCGCCGCCTCCAGGGCGTCGACATTGCCGAACTGCACGACGCAGACGCGATAGTCGGGCGTCGTCACCAGCACGGCGGCGAACAGTCGCGCCTCGCATTTGCCGTCGTCCCAGCTCAGCCGTGCCGTCGACTCGCCCGATGCCGGCACGACCAGCCGCCCGCCGATCAGCCGGTCTGGCCGAATGCCCAGCAATTCCGTCAATGCCGCATTGGCGCGCAATATATTGTCGTTGGGCCCGACCTGGATCTGGGGCAGGGGAGAGGCATCGAAGAGGGCGAGGAAGTCGCGCCAGCCGTCGGTCGGGGATGGTGTCGTCACGATGCCTCTTGCGCCGCCGGATGCAGATAGGAAGGGTCGAAGGCGCAGACGCGCTCCAGCGCTGCGAGATCCGGCACGACAAGATGGCGCCGGTGCAATTCTATCAGCCTTTGGCGACGCATTTCCTGCAATATTCTGTTGGTGTGCACCATCGTCAATCCCGTTGCGTCCGCCAGTTCGAGCTGCGTGACGGGAAAGTGGAAGCCGTTGCCGCTGACCAGGCCCACTTTCAGCAGCCGGTGATAGAGTTCGCAGAAGAGATGGCTGAACCGTTCCAGCGCGGTGCGTCGGCCCAGATTGACGCACCACTCCCGCTGTATGGACGCGGTGATCAGGGCGTTGATCCACATCGCCTTGGTGATTTCGGGATGGGCCAGCGCGATCTCCTCGAACTGGCTGCGTCCTACTTCGGCGACCCTGACCGGCGTGAGCGCGGTGACGCCATGGTCGGCGCGATGGAGCAGGAAGCAGAAGGGATCGCACAGATCGCCCGGCAGCAGCAGGCTGACGATCTGGCGGCGGCCGTCCTCCAGCATCTTGTACCGGGCCGCCCATCCCTCCAGCAGGAAGAAGATGGAGGTCAGCCGGTCGCCCTGGGTGAACAGGTCCGTGCCGGTGCGCAGCGGTTGAAGCGCCCGACCGGCCAGGCCGTTGATCACATCCCGGTCGCGCCGGCCGAGCGGCCAGTGCGCCGCCAGTTTCTGGGCAGTGATGCTATCCTTCATCGCAACCTGCGGGATATCGAGCGATGACATGGCGCGTTTCCACCTATGTTATTTTCTGCCGCCCATTCCCGTGCGACGGCTGGCGGGAGAGGAGAGATGAATGATGGAAGGGGTGACCCCCGGCGCGGTTCGCGTGCTGGTGGTGGAGGATGATTATTTTCTCGCGAGCGACCTTGGCGCCTTGCTGGCCGAAGAGGGGTTTTCGGTGATGGGCCCGCATGGCAGCCTGTTCGGCGCGCTCAAGGCCATTGCGGAGCACTTGCCTGACATCGTCATGCTCGACGTCAATCTTCAGGGGGAGATGAGCTATCCCCTGATCGACGAGCTGGTCGCGCGTGCCGTGCCGGTGATCATCGTCACGGGCTATGACGAGCAAAGCCTGCCGTCGGCCTATGAAAGCTGCAGGCGGGTGATCAAGCCCTATTCCCGCACGGACATATTGGGGGCGATCGGCATGGTTCTGGCCGGCACGGACCACAGGCTCTGACATCGGGCTCTCCCTTTCTTTCCGAACCGGTCGTGCGCTGGACATTCCGCCCGACCGGGGCGTCTGTCATTCACACCGATGGTCTGCCCTTGCTCATATCGGTGGGGCGGGGAAGGGACAAGGCCATGCATCCTGCGTGACAATGGCAGTGGACCGGCCGGCGCCCGGACGATCGGCGAGGATAGGGCGAGTGGCATGGCAGAGCAACCAGCGGCAGGTCTTCCTGTTCCCCGGCGGATATTGATCTGAGTTAATAATCGCCTGCTTTCCGGGCGGATGACATATCGGGGTCGCCGCGCCATGGCGGGACGAAAGCTCAACCCCGGCCGCGGATCGAAAATTCCGACATCATCTGAACCAGCGCTTCGAACCCTTCGTCGCCCTTTTCCAGCGCATCGTTCAAGGCGCGTTCGATGATGTCGGAAACGAAATGGGAAGGGCCGGCATAGGCGAGGGACCAGGTGACGAAATGGCGATGCGGGGCTTCGCCCGATGCGATCGTCTGAACCTCCCTGTGGCGCCGGTCGCGCAGGATGCTCGCCTTGAGGTTTTCGATGGCGGCCGGCGCGCCCTCCAGATATTGGGCGAAGCGGTTGCCCGTGAACAGCAGCGCGCCCGTCACTTCCAGCGAGCGGTTGCGCGGAATGGAGACCTGGACGATCTCTTCCATGTGTTTTTCGGCTTGGGTTGCATCCAACTGGCTGGTGCTAATATAGGACCATCGAGCAAGCATGCGACGATGATGCCATTTGTCTGAGGAAAGTAAAGGCGAGGCGCATGATGGGACTGAAAATGCGCCCCGCCGGTTCCAGGCCGGCCTCAGCGGAGGAAACGGCCCCCGGCTGTCTAGGAGATGAAGGTTAATGCAACCGCTCCGGGCGATACCGTAAAAATACCTATTTCCCCGCTAATCGGCGTGCAAGTCCAATCATTTATGGGATTCCGCGAATCTGTGGGAACCCGTATGACCGAGCCGCTAGAAAAGCCGTCCGACGACCGGAGCGCGATGATGGAGAAACGCCGGCACCCCCGGCAGACCGTCTTCAAGACGGCATTGCTCTATCCGGTCGTCGAGGAAGCGAACCTGTCTGTCGAAAATGTGTCCCATGCGGGACTGAGCGGACGGTGCGCCCTGTCGCTGAGCTTGCACCAGCAGGTGCATGTGAGCTTCGACGACGCCAGCTTCCGTACGGCGGAGGTCCGCTGGATCAACGGGCCCAAATGCGGTCTTCTGCTTGAAGAGACATTGCCCTGGATTCCGGGCGAGGAGCCTGATGCGAACCCCGCGCCCCAGACCTACGAGCCGCGCAGCCGCCGACTGGCGGTCGATTTCTCCGCAACGCTGGTGACTTCCACGCCCGTGTTGATCGGGACGATCCGCAACCTGTCGGCCGAAGGGATGATGATCGAAGTGGGCGGTCTGGGCGAAGGTACGCGGCTGCTTGTGAAAACCCGCGGCCTGGATGTACGGATGGGGCGGGTGCAGTGGTCGAGCGGCGGGATGATCGGGGTCTTCTTCGAACCCCGCCGGACGGCTGCGAACTGACGCGATAAAAAAGAAAGGATCGGAGCCGAAACCATTGGCGGCTTCGCGCGTTGGCGCGGGAATGATGGTCTAGGCAATTGGCTATGAACCCAGGATGTCCAGTCTATATCGTGGACCACGACAGCAGGATGCGCCAGGAACTGGTGCGAATCCTGCGCCGGGAAGGGTTCGGGCCCGTCCCCTTTTCCTGCGGTTCCGACTTTATCGAGGCGCTTGATTTCCTGGCGCCCGGCATTGCGGTGATGGAACTGCATCTGGCCGACATGGCCGGGCCGGCGGTTCAGCAGGAACTGTCCGCGCAGCGGGTGGACATCCCCCTGATCGTCATGACGGCGTCGCGCGATATTCCGACGGCGGTCGACGTCATAAAGCGGGGCGCCATCGACTTTCTGGAAAAGCCCTTTGCCGACGGCCTGCTGCTCAAGGTGCTCGCCAATGCCTGGCCAATGCTGGAACGGAACATCGAGATCCAGCGCCGGCGGGAAGCCGCCGCAGCCTATTTCGGCAGCCTCACCAAAAGGGAGCTGGATGTCGTGCGCGCGCTGAGTTCCAGCGGCAGCAACAGGGATGTGGCGGACGCGCTGCAGATCAGCATCAGAACTGTGGAAATGCACCGCGCCAGCATCATGAAGAAGTTCGGCGTCAAGAAATTCTCCGAAATCATCCGGTTCTTGCCCGATTCAGGATTACCCTGACCTGTTGAATATGTGAAATCGTCGCCATCATTCCCAATATACAGGATTGGAAATGACAAAGATGGATGTTCCCGGCCCCATATTCGGGGGCGGGATTGTCAGAAAGAAATGGACCGATCTCAGGCAGGCATCTGATTGTGAAACATCGTCTGCGTTTACCCCATGGTTAATGGTGAAAAAACCGAAGCAGGACAGGGTCCCGGGTGACGATGATTTCGGATATTTCAAGTCGCAGGAAGAATGCAGGCGGATAATAGGCAGATATAAGAAGGTGGCGGACGCCATGATTTCCGACGAAGAGGAATCGGGTGTCGACTGCCTTTGCTGAGCCTGTCGACTTTTCCATGAAGCGCTTTTGCGATTCGGCGATTTTCCTCAGCTTCGCGCCTGGCGGCAGCGCAGGGCGGCCATTGAGGCGAGCAGCATGACGCCCGCTGCAAAGGCCATGGTCCAGATCGGCTCCGTCGGGAAAAAATGCCGCATGATCGTGCCCATGACGGTGGCCACCAGCAGTTGCGGGATGACCACGAAGGCGTTGAACAGCCCCATATAGATGCCGAGCTTCGCCTGCGGCACGCTGGAGGCGAGCATCGCATAGGGCATGGCGAGCGTGGATGCCCAGGCGATGCCGATGGCGACTTCCGACAGCAGCAGCATGCGGGCGTCGCGCAGGAACAGGAAGGAAAGGAAGCCCAACGCGCCCAGCATCAGCGCCAGGGCATGGGTCTGCGCCTGGCCGATCCGGCGGGCGAGCGGTTGCAGCAGGAAGGGTGCGGCCAGGGCGGCGACGCCATTATAGGTGGCGAAGAGGATGCCGACCCAGTTGCCGCCCGCATTATAGGCGGCGCTGGCGGGATCGGCGGACCCGAAGACATATTGGGCGACGACCGGCGTGGTGTAGATCCACATGATGAACAGCGCGGACCAGGTAAAGAACTGGACGAGCGCAAGGCGCTTCATCATCGCGGGCATGGCCGCGAAATTGCCGACCACCTGGGTGAGCAGATTGTCGGTGCGACCGCCCCGGTGCAGCCGGCGCGCCAGCATCCGCGCCGCGCCATAGCCGGCCAGCAGCGCGCCGAGCAGGTACAGTTCCTTCTCCAGCGACCGGATGCGGACGATCGCGACGACGGCCAGCCCGGCGACGATCCAGAGCGTGCCGCCGGGCGGGATGGCCGGGACAGCGTCCCTTTCAGCGACTGGCTTGCCCTCCGACGGTTCGAAGCGCGTCATCTGCTCGGGCGAATATTCGCGGGTGGTGAGCACGGTCCACAACACCGCCAGGAACAGGGCCGCGCCGCCGATATAGAAGCTGATCCGCACCGTGTCGGGAATGCCGGACCCGCTGGCGACATTGGCGACCCCCAGCCGGTCCAGCAGCCACGGGGTGGACGACCCGATCACCGCGCCCGCGCCGATGAAGGCGGTCTGGAGCGCGTAGCCCGCCATATGCTGTTCCTTCGCCAGCATATCCCCGACAAAGGCCCGGAACGGCTCCATGGAAACATTGAGCGAGGCGTCCAGCACCCACAGCATCATCGCCGCGGCGAGCAGGCCTGGCGCATTGGGCATGCCGACCAACGCCAGCGCCGCGAACAGCGCGCCCGCGAAGAAATAAGGCCGCCGCCGCCCGAAACGGCACCATGTCCGGTCGCTATAATGGCCGATGATCGGCTGGACGAGCAGCCCCGTCAGCGGCGCCGCGATCCACAGCAGCGCCAGATCGTCCAGACTCTCGCCCAGCGACTGGAAGATGCGGCTCATATTGGCGTTCTGCAGCGCAAAGCCGATCTGGATGCCGAAAAAGCCGAAGCTGATGTTCCACAGGCCCCAAAAGCCCTGGCGGGGGCGGGACTGCGGTTCCAGATTATCTTGCGCCTGATCCATGCGTCCCCAACCTTTGCTTCATACTTATTCCTATCCCCGTTCAGGCTCAGGGCGAACGGCGTGGGGTATCTTATCGTATTGAGCGCTTGCCCTTGCCCCCACCCGCCACGAAGCGGATCGCTTCCCCCCCACCCGGCGCGAGATCGATGCTCAACACATCCCCCCTCTTCACCGCCTTCTTCTCGATCACGATCGCATGACGCGCCTCGGTGCGATAGTCCGCCCCCGGCCCATCCCGATAAATCTCCGCCACATAGGACCGCCCGGCCTCCAGAAAGTCGAGCTTCACCTGACTGGAGCGCGCCTCTTCATCCCCGACCGCGCCCAGATACCAGTCATTGCTGCCCTTGGCCTTGCGCGCGATGGTCACATAGTCGCCCACCTCGCCATTCAGCACGCGGGTGTCGGACCAGTCGGTCGGCACATCCTTGATGAACTGGAACGGCCCCGGATATTTCGCGTAATTTTCGGGCGTATCCGCGGCCATCACGAAGGGCGAGTACAGCACCACATAAAGCGCCAGCTGCTTGGCGATGGTCGACTGGATCGCGCTCCCCTCCGATCCGGACAGGCTGAGCACGCCCGGCGTGAAGTCCATCGGCCCACCCAGCATCTGGGTGAAGACGAGATTGGCCTCATGCTCAGGCGGATTCTTGCCGCCGACCCAGGCATTATATTCCATGCCGCGCCCGCCTTCGCGCGCCACCCAATTGGGATAAGTGCGCCGCAAACCCGTATCCTTCACGGGCTCGTGACTATCGATGCTGACCTTATATTTCGCCGCTGCCTGCACCACGCGCAGATAGTGGTTCACCATCCACTGCCCCTCATGCCATTCGCGATGCTGCGAGCCGTCGGGATCGACCCGCTCGATCTGCCCGGCATCGGTGACATAGCCGGTCTTCACCACCCGCTCGCCATGGTCCGCGGCCCATTTGAACGCGCTGTCGAGCTGCCCGTCATAATGGCTGGCCGATCCGCCCGTCTCATGATGGCCGATCAGCGTCACGCCCTTCGACTTGGCATAGGCCGCCAGCCCATCGGCATCGAAATCCTCGGTGGGCTGGGAGAAGTTCATGCCCTTGCCATTGCCGAACCAATTGCCGTCCCAACCGACGTTCCATCCTTCGACCAGCACGGCGGGGATGCCGTTGGCGGCGGCGAAGTCGATAGTGCGGCGGACATTAGCGGTGGTCGCGCCATGCTTCGGCCCGCGCGCCCACGTCCACTCGCCCTTGATCATGTTCCACCACACGCCGACGAACTTGCCCGGTTTGATCCAGCCCGACACGTCGCCCAGCTTGTTGGGTTCGTTCAGGTTCAGGATCATATGGTTCATGTACAGCCCAGCCGCATCGTCCGCGATGGCGATGGTGCGCCATGGCGTCGAGAAACCGGCGTCCCGCGAAACCTTGGGCGCCCCGGAACCCGGCGTCAGCGCGGCGCGGAATATGTTGCCCTGCGCCCGCGCCAGGTTCATCCCCGCATAGTCCACCAAAGCCGCCTCATGCAGCGCGACATGGGTGCCGCTGGCGAGCTTCACCGTCATCACCGTCTGCGCGGTCCCGACCGCATCGAGCGGCGTCCTGTTGTAGAGATATTCCTCCCGGTTCCATTCGAAGGCGGGCTTCCACCAGGCGGTGCCGCCCTCCGCAAAGGCGAACTGGGTCAGTTCCTCCGCGATATTGGCGTGGTGCAGATGGGCCTGATCGGGCAGCGTGTAGCGGAAGGCCACGCCATCGTCGAACAGGCGGAAGGTCACATCCATCTCGCGCTGAAGGTCGCTTTTCTCGCGAAAGGCGAGGCGGATTTCATTGTGATGGTCGCGGATGCTGGACCATTCGCCCCAGGGCTGGGTCCATGTCGTGTCGCTCTTGCCGGTCTGGCTGTCGGCCAGCGTCAGGTTGCGCTCGATCTTCGGCGCGTCGGTGAACATGAAACCAAGGCGGCTGTCCGCGATCAGCGCCTTGCCGTCGCGCTGCACGGCGTAGCTGGGGCGGCCTTCATTATCGAGGCTGACGGTCAGCGTGATGCGGCCATCGGGGGAGGCGGCCTTGGCTACCACATCGGCGCGGGCAGCCACCGGGGCCAGCGAAAGCGCGAAAAGCGGCAGGGTGAGCGCGGTCAGTTTCTTCATGATAATTCCTTTTGAGTCTGCCCTGACGAGATCAAAGCGCGACGTGCTGCCGCGGAGGCAGGAGCCCAGTTCAGGTGGTGGGACTGGTTGCCTGCCTACGCAGGAACATTGTACGATGCCTTTAAACGCGCGCGACAAGGCCGGAAGCTGCGGGGAAATGCCATCCTTCGACTCCGCCGGTCGACAGCAATGGCTGCCAATGACCCGCCGGCGTCCATGTCACAGGCTCGTCCCCAAGGTTGAACACGCACAGCAACCGCTCGCCCTCATGCTCCCGCTCGAACGCCAGCAATTCCTCCGGCGTCTCCAGAAAATCGATCGCCCCCACGCGCAGCGCGGGCGACCCGTTGCGCAGCGCCAGCACCCGCCGCGTCCAGTGCAGCAGCGAATCCGCATCCGCCTCCTGCACATCCACGGCGAGCGCGCGATGCGCCTCCCCGACCGGCAGCCAGGGCTTGGCCTCCGAAAATCCCAGATAGGGCGCATCCGCCCGCCACGGCATCGGCGTCCGCGCTCCGTCGCGGGAAAGCGTCAGCGGCCAGTTGGCGATGGCCTCCGGGTCCCGCAGATCCTCGAACGCGATGTCGACCTGCGGCAGTCCCAGTTCCTCGCCATAATAGAGGAAGATATTGCCGCGCAGGCAGGCGAGCAGCAGCATCTTCATCCGGCAATAGGCGTCCGGGTCCACCCCCTTGGCCCATCGCGACACCGCACGCGGCGCGTCATGATTTTCGAACGCCCAGCTCGGCCAGCCCGTATGGGTTTCGCAGGGCCATTTGACGAGCGCCGTCTTGAGGAATTCGGCGGTCAGTTCCGGCGCATAGAGAAAGTCGAATCCATAAGCCGTATTCAGCCTGCCGTCGCCCTGGGTAAAGGCTTTCATCTCTATGTCGCTGTCCGCTCCGCCGACTTCGGCCACGGTGAATCGATCCCGATATTCATCGAATACTTGCCGGACTTTTTCCAGGAACAGCGGAATGTCCGGATGGCTCTGGCTGTACTTCTTGATCTGGAAGTCGAACGGCCGCGTCCGCACCTTGCCATCCTCCGGCGCGGGCGGATTGTCGCGCAACTCCGGATCGTGCATCGAATGGTTGATCGCATCGATGCGGAACCCGTCCACCCCCCGGTCCAGCCAGAAACGGATGATGTCGAAGACGCTCTCCTGCACCTGCGGATGATGCAGGTGCAGTTGCGGCTGCTGCGCCAGAAACTGGTGCATATAATATTGGCCGCGCCGCGCATCCCAGGTCCAGGCCGGGCCGCCGAACACCGACTGCCAGTTGTTGGGCGGGGAACCGTCCGGCTTGGGATCGGCCCAGACATACCAGTCCGCCTTGGGATTGTCGCGGCTGGAGCGGCTTTCGACGAACCAGTGATGCTCCTCCGACGTATGCGCCCAGACCTGATCGACGATGATGCGCAGCCCCAGCTCATGCGCCCGCGCCGCCAGCGCGTCGAAATCCTCCAGCGTGCCGAAGATCGGATCGACGTCGCAATAATCCGACACGTCATAGCCGAAATCGCGCATCGGGCTCTTGAAGAAGGGCGACAGCCAGATCGCATCCACCCCCAGCGACGCCACATAGGGCAGATGGGCGGTGATGCCTTTGAGGTCGCCGATGCCGTCGCCATTGGAGTCGGCAAAGCTGCGCGGATAAATCTGGTAGATGGCGGCGCCGCGCCACCAGGGGAGGGTCGTGTCGGTCATTGGGGTACGGCACTCCGGACAGCGCAGACGCTGTAGCTGAGAGGGGGGAGGGAGACGGCGATGCTGCCGGGGGCGGAAGCGCGGGGCGCGCATTCGGCTCCGGCCAATGTGGTGAACTGGTCGGACCGCGCATCGACCTCGACCTGCGCCCTGATCGGCGCGGTGGACGTGTTGAAGGCGATCAATGTTTCCGCCCCGCTCTCCGGATCGAAGCGGGAGAGGGCGAACAGGCCCGGCTGGTCGCCCCGCGCCCGGATGACCTCCCGGCCGCGCCGCAACGCCGGATGGGCGGTGCGCAGACGGGCCAGGGCGGCGATTTCCCGATAAAGCGGATGGCCGGTGTCGAAGCGCGGCGTCGCCGTGGTGGCGTCGGTCCCCAGCAGGCGGTTGTCGTTATAGCTCGCGACCCGGCTGCCGAACATATCCTCCCGCGCATCCTGATCGCCGCCGTCCCCGACAAAGCCCTGCTCGTCGCCATAATAGACGGTCGGCACGCCGCGCATCGTCAGCAGCATGGCGTTGGCCAGCATCACCCGGCGCAGCGCTTCCTCATCGCTCGCCTGCGGGAAAGCCTTGCGCACGAAGGTGGCGAAGCGCCCGGCATCATGATTGCTGACGAAGGTCGGCAAGGTCCGCGCCGTCGCCTCGCCATCGCGATAGAGCGCGTCGCCGGTCAGCATCCGTTCCCAGATCGCGGTCGCGCCGCTGCCCGCGACCGTCTCCAGCGCCGCCTGCCGGAAGGCGAAGTCCAGCACCGCCGGAAAGCCGCCCTCCTTCGTATGCCAGGCGAGCGGCCCGGCATCGACCGTCTCGACATAGACTTCCCCGAAAATATGGAAATTGGGGATGCCTTTCGCCCTGGCGCGGGCCTGCATCGCGGGAACGAACATCTGCCAGAAATGCGGATCGACATGGCGCGCCGTGTCCACCCGGAAGCCATCCACGCCGAAACGATCGATCCAGCCGCCGAAAATCTCGATCATGCCCGCGATCACCCGCGGATTCTCCGTCATCAGGTCGTCCAGCCCCGCAAAGTCCCCCATGGTCGCGCTCTCGCCCGAATAGGTCGTTTCCCCGCGATTATGATAGTAAATCGGATCGTTGAGCCAAGCCGGGTTTTTGACCCGTTCCTCGCCCTTGGGCACATAAGGCGTATAGGCATAGGACGGGTCGGTCAGCCTGGCGAAATTCGCTTCGCCATGATCCTGATCGCCCGTGAAGCCCGCGTTGATCGGCTTGCCCTCGACGCCGCCCTGCCGCTGATAGGGATAGTCGGCCCGCGAACGATAGGGGCATGTCGTGTCCGCATTTGTGCTTGGGCATTCCCGGTAACGGATCACGTCCGCCGTATGATTGGCGATGATGTCCATATAGACCTTCATCCCCCGGCGATGCGCGGCCTCCACCAGCGCCGCGAAATCGGCGTCGGTGCCGAAATGCGGATCGACATGGGTGAAGTCGGTGATCCAGTAACCGTGATAGCCCGCGCTTTCCTGCCCCTTCGGCCCCTGCACCGGCTTGTTGCGGAAGATCGGCCCGACCCAGATGGCGGTCGCGCCCAGCCCCTGAATATAGTCGAGCCGCCGGATCAGCCCTTTCAGGTCGCCGCCATGATAGAAACCCTTGGAGGCGGGATCATGGCCGGTGACGAGCCGGTCGCCCTTCAACCCGCCCTTGTCGTTGGCCGGGTCGCCATTGTCGAACCGGTCGGGCAGCAGGAAATAGATGACCTCATCCTCCGGCAGCCGCGCCCGGAAATCGGATGGCTGGGCTGCCGGCGACAGGGCAGGGAGGGCCAGGGCAGCCAGCGCGGCAAACAGCATCGCCTTCCTTCCACGCATGGCGTTCCTCCCTTGGCCTTCTGGCTTGATCGCAGCGGCTTTCATAGGGGGTCTTAATCGGTTCGCACCCGCCGGGCCAAGCAGCCGACATACGTATTCAAAAGCTTATCTTTCCAATATCCGGGGCAGGGCGTAGGATCGCGCGATGGCCGTGAACGAAAAACCGACGTCCTTCGACATCGCGACGCTTGCGGGGGTTTCCCAACCGACCGTGTCCCGCGCCCTGCGCGGCGACCGCACCGTCAGCGAAGCCACCCGCAAGCGGATCGAGGCCATCGCCCGCCAGCTCAATTACACGGTCGACAAGAACGCCTCTTCCCTCCGCCGGGGCAAGAGCAACACGCTGGCGCTGCTGTTCTTCGAGGATCTGTTGCCCGACGAAAGCTATATCAACCCCTTCTTCCTCTCGATGCTGGGACCGATCCTGCAAACCTGCGCCAAGCGTGGCTATGACCTGCTGACCTCCTTCCAGCAGCTTTCGACCGACTGGCATGTCGATTATGAGGACAGCCGCAAGGCCGACGGCATCATCCTGCTGGGCTATGGCGATTATGAAAGCTATCGCGCCCGGCTGGAGCAACTGGTGGCGCAGGGCACCCATTTCGTGCGCTGGGGATCGGTCGACCCCAATGCATTGGGCATGACCATCGGCTGCGACAACCGGCGGGGCGGGCGCGAAGCGGGGCAGCATCTGATCGAGCGGGGGCGCCGGACCATCGCCTTCCTGGGCGATGCGTCGAGCCGTTATCCCGAATTCCGCGACCGCTATGCCGGACTGACCGAGGCGATGGGGAAGGCCGGATTGCCGGTCGACATCGGCCTGCATGTCGACGCCCTTTCGACCGAACAGTCGGGGCATGAGGCGGCCAGCCGCCTGATCGCGCGCGGCCTGCCCTTCGACGCGATCTTCGCCGGGTCGGACCTGATCGCCATCGGCGCGATGCGGGCGCTGGACGAAGCGGGCATGCGCGTGCCGCAGGATGTCGCGCTGATCGGCTTCGACGACATCCCCGCCGCCAGCCTGACGCGCCCGCCGCTGACCACCGTCGCCCAGGACTATCTGCGCGCGGGCGAGGTGCTGGTGGACGCGCTCATCGGCCAGATCGACCGCAAGCCGGTGGAGCCCACGCTGCTCGCGCCAAGGCTGGTCACAAGAATGACCGCCTGACTTCTCCCCTCCCGCAAGCGGGAGGGGCCGGGGGTGGGCAAGCCGCGCAGCGGCGTTCCTCCCTAACCGATAGTGAAGAAGCTCGCTCCGCTCGCACCCACCCCTAACCCCTCCCGTCTACGGGAGGGGAACATAAAAAGGGAGGACCGCCACCCCTGAAAGGGGCGGCGGTCCGGGGGAGAACTGCCTGCGTGCAGTCAGGCAGTCGGGGGGACTTTAGGCTGTATCGACATTCAGAAGATGGCGAGCCGAAAATGGTGGTTTTTCGTGACCCGGCGCGCAGCGTACTCAAAGTACGTGAGCACCGGAAGCACGGAAAAACGCCATTTGCAGGCCGCCAGGGCTGAATGTCGATGCAGCCTAGAACTTGTAGGTCAGACCCAGATAATAATCCCGGCCATAGCGCTGATAGTCGATCACCTGCCGCGGATCGTCATTCTGATAGGTGACGAAGGGCTGATCGGTCAGGTTCTTGCCCTGCAACAGGATCGAAAGCCCCTGAAGCGGCCCGGACTGGAACTCATATCCAATCTGTGCATCCAATATCCCTTCCGCCTTCGCCGTGCGGAAGGTCGGCGCCGCCGAAAGCCCCGCCACCTCGCCCAGGAATGAGGAGCGGTAACGATAGCTCACCCGCGCCTGGAAACCCGCCTTCTCGAAATAGGCGGTGCCGCTGGCGACCCATTTCGACAGGCCGGGCAGGGTGACGCTTTCGGTCGGATTGCTGCCATATTCGACCTCGCTATGCGTATAGGACCCGCTGGCGAAGATGCCGAAGCCGTCGAGCGCCGGGCTGAACAGCTTGAACGGCAGCGATGCGGTCGCCTCTACGCCCATGATCGTGCCCTTGCCGGTATTGGCGGGCGACTTCACCAGCCCGATATAGCTTCCGTCGGCCAGAATGGCGTCGCGCTGATCGGCCGGCAATGTCGGCAGAACGGCGGAAAAGTCGTAAGCGATATTGTTGTTGGGATCGACGAAGTCGGTCAGGTTCTTGAAGAAGCCGGAGACCGATACATAACCGCCGCCCCGGAAATATTTCTCCAGCGACAGGTCGATATTGGTCGACTGATAAGGACGCAGGAAGATGTTGCCGCCCTCTGACTTGAACGGACTGAACTGCGGATCGGAAGATCCGATTCCGACATAGCTCAAATTATATTTGAACTCCTGGTTGATCCGCTCCTGGTCCAGACGCGGACGCACCATGGTCTGCGCCGCGCCCAGCTTCACGAAGAAGCTCGGCTCCAGTTCCACCGAAATCTGCGCGCTTGGCAGGACGTTGGTGTAGCTGTCCTTGCCCGACACCGGCAGTATCGTCACCACGCCGTTGGCGAAGTTGGAAATCGTGCCGGTAGAGGCCTGCCGCGAATGGATCACCTGCACGCCGATCGCGCCCTTCAGCGGCTTGCCGCCCAGTTCCCCGTCCATGCTGAGCTTGGCATAGCCGGTGAACACGTCTTCCTTCACCACATTGTCGCGGACCAGCGAGCCGGGGCGATTGTCATACACCGCATCCAGCACATTGTCGTACAGATAGAGCGGGTTCAGCGTCAGCATCGCCGGCACGCCCAGATAATCTAGCGAGACGTTCGATCCCAGCAGTGCTTCGTTCGGCACCGCCACCGATCCCGGCGTCCCTCCGGCGATGGTGCAGTCCGTGCCGCCCGGCGGGCAGAGGAAATAGGATGTATAGGCGCTGGTCTTCTTGCGCCGGCTATAATTGCCGCCGACTTCCCATTGGGAGAAGAGACTGCCCGAAATGTCCCCGACCAGGTTCGCGCGGAACGACTTCATGTCGTCGATGAATTTCGGCTGGTTGAGGAAACCCGCCTGCACCACCGCGGTCGTGCCGTTATAGCCCCAGCCATTGGGATCGGTCAGGCTGATGATGCCGGTATCGGTATAGTCGAGCGTCGGGGCGATGTGGAACAATCCGTTCGACTGGCGTTCCACCCGCACGGTGTCCGGCACGCCGGAACGCAGATAGCCGGTGCCCGAATAGGTCTCCAGCAGGAAGTCGGTGCGCTTGGCGCGCGACCAGCTCGCATCGACATTGAGTTTCAGCGCATCGTTCAGGCGGATGTCATTGTTCCACCCCAGCGAGATCATGTCGGCCTTGCGCTTGTTATAGTCGTTGCGCTGCACGCCATAGACGTTGCTGAAGGTCGCAGCGGTGACGAAGCCGTTGTCGATCGTCACGTCGCTGACGCCGACATCGGTGCCCCAGACCAGCGGGAATTCGATGCCGCGCAGCCGCTGTTCTTCCTCGAAATGCGACGCCAGCACGTCGAAGGTCGAATGGAAATCGTCGCTGGGCTGCCATTCCAGCGTGCCCACCGCGCCATAGCGCTTCAGCAGGTTCGATTGCACATAGGGCTTCGCGCCGCCGATGATGAGCGTGCCGTCAGGAGCGGAAGGATAGCCCCAGGAATTGAACCGTTCGTTCTGGGAGGGCGTCTGCGAGGCGGAAAAGCCCAGCGACAGGCCCAGCGTGTCGTCCGCGAACTGGTCGATATAGGTGGCCGAAGCGCGGTAGCCGTAGCGCTTGCCGTCGGGATTGAGCTTGTCCATCCCGTTCATCTGCCCGCGCAGCGACACCGCCATCACGCGGTCCTTCTTGTCCAGCGGCCGCAGCATGCGCAGGTCGACCGTGCCGGAAATGCCCGCCGCGATCAGCGCCGCGTCGGCGCTCTTGTACACATTGACGTTCTGGAAGAATTCGGACGGATACTGGTCATATTCGACGCCGCGATTGTCGCCCACCGTCACCTGCTCGCGCCCGTTGAGCAGCGTGGTGGAGAAATCGGGCCCAAGTCCACGGATCGACAGACGCTGGTCGCGCCCCTCCAGCCGCTGCGCCGTCACGCCGGGCAGGCGGGCGAGCGAATCCGCGATGGACACGTCGGGCAGCTTGCCGACATCCTCGGCGGAGATGGAATCCACGATCAGCACCGAATCCCGCTTCAGCTTCGCGGCGGAGGCGAGCGATGCGCGGATGCCGGTGACGACGATGGCCTCTCCCTGCGGCTCGGCGGGGGCGGCGGTCTCAGCCGCGGTCTGAGCGGAGGCTGCCGCCGCGACCGACAGCGAAGCGCCGGCCAGAAGGGCCGCGCGCAGGATGGAATGATGGGACATGTGCATTTGTGGACCCTCCCCAAGACGCATTGCTTGTGTTTCTTGCCGTCACCGATAGCCGCGCCGCCCATGGTCTGCACAGAATCCCACATACGTATTCAGTATGATCAGCTATCTATTTGAAAAAACATGACTATCGTGAAATTCCATCCGTCCGGCAGCCAGTGGCGCGCCGCTTTCCTCTACGGTTTCGGGGAATTTCGCTGCATGGAAGACGCCTCTTGAAACTGCTGGCGCTGCTGGCATTTTCATCGTCGGCCGATGGATTTCCATGTCATATGGCCATGATGCGGATGGACGGGGGGAGGGCCAATGCACCCGATGCAGTTGTTCGAACTGGTGATCGTCATGCTGCTGGCGATCATCGTCCTGCATTATGCCGCGAACAGGCTGGGCCTGCCGCCCGCCGTCGCGCTGCTGGCGGGGGGCGCGCTGTTCGCTTTCCTGCCGGGCCTGCCGGTGATCTCGCTCGATCCGCAACTGGTGCTGGTGATCTTCCTGCCGCCGCTGCTGATGGACGGCGCCTGGTTCATCGCCCTGCGTCACTTGCGGCGGCATATGTTCGGCATATTGGCGCTGGCCCTGGGCGCGGTGGTCTTCACCACAGCCGTGGTCGCGGCGGTCGCGCACTGGCTGGTGCCCGGCCTCCCCTGGGCGGCATGCGCAGCCCTGGGCGCCATCGTCTCGCCGCCCGACGCCGTATCGGCCCGCGCGGTGTTGCAGCATGTCCACCTGCCCCGTCGCCTCTCCATCCTGCTGGAGGGGGAAAGCCTGTTCAACGACGCCACGGGGCTGGTGCTCTTTCGCTTCGCCATAGCGGCCGGCGTCACCGGCGCGTTCAGCATGGTCGACGCCTTGCAGAGCTTTGCCATGCTGGCCGTGGGCGGGGCGCTGGTCGGGGCGGTCATCGGCGCGCTTTGGGTGCTGACGGTCAAGCGGCTCGACGACAAATATCTGATGATCGCCTCCTCCCTGCTGGCGCCATGGGCGTCCTATCTGCTGGCGGAATCCATCCATGCCTCCGGCGTGATCGCGACCGTCACCACCGGCCTTATCTGCGGCTGGTACCAACATGTCGTCTTCCCCGCGATGGTGCGGATGAACGGCACGGCCTTCTGGGCGGTGATGATCTTCCTGATGGAGGCGTTCGTCTTCCTGCTGATCGGTTCGTCGCTGCGCGGCGTGATCGATCGCGTCGGCGGTTTCGGCGTCGTGCTGGACGAAATGGCGCTGCCGATATTGGCGATACTGGCCGCGCTCACCGCCGCACGCTTCATCTGGGTTTTCGGTTCCGACGCGGTGATCGCGGGGCTCAGGGCGACGGGTCTTTGCGGCTATCGCCCGCTGGGATTCCGGGCGGCGACCATATTGGGCTGGGCCGGGATGCGCGGCGTGGTGACGTTGGCGGTTGCGCTCAGCGTGCCGGCCGATTTCCCCGGACGCGACTTCATCCTGACGGCCGCCTTCGCGGTCATCATCGGCACCGTATTGCTGCAAGGGACGACCCTGGGCGCCGTGATCCGGCTGGTGAAGCTGGAGGAACCGGAAAGCGACCGTCCGCGCATGACGATGAGCGAGGCGGAAGCCGCCATGGCGCAGGCGCAGGTCCGCGTCGTGGAGGTGCACGCCTATGATGAGCAGGGCACGCTGCTCCACCCCCGGCTGCTGGAGCGCTATCAGCGCCATGCCGAACTTTCCGCCAACTATGCCGGGCAGGAGGCGCAGTTTTCGGAGACGCTCCACGCCCATTTCGACCTGGTGCTGAAGGCCATAGCCGCCGGGCGGGCGGAACTGCTGCGCCTCCACCGCACAGGAGAGATCGATGAACATACGTTGCAGGAACTGGAACGCGACCTCGATCTGGAAGAACTGAGCGCCCTGTCCGCCAAGGCATGACCGACCGACGTCACCCCAGGCGCCATGCCATCCCCGCCGCGCTGCGGCTGATCGAGGCGGCCGAGGCGCTGTTCGCGGAGCGGGGCATCGACGCCGTTTCGATGCGGGAGATCGCAGCCGCCGCCCGTTGCGGCGACACCAATGCGGTGACCTATTATTTCGGATCGAAGGACGGGCTGCTCTCCGCCATTTTCGCGAGCCGTGCCGAGAAGATGGAGGGCATGCGGGGCGGGATGCTGGACAGGCTGGAACGGCAGGGCAGGCTGGACGATCCGATGGCGCTGCTCGGCATATTGTTCCTGCCGCAGCTTCATCTGGCCGATGGTCGGGGACGCCATCCCTATGCGGCGTTCATGCTGCATTTCGCGACGCGCTACTGGTCGCTGAACGCCGGCCTGCTTGCACAGGTGCGGGACAAGGCGCCGAACCTGATGCGCCTGATGGGGCATTTGACGGCGCTGGCCGGACATGTGCACCCGGACATCGCCCGCAATCGCATCCTGCTCTGCAACATGATGCTGCAATGCGTGCTGGTCCGCTGGGACCATGGCGAGCCGCAGGATCGCGCGGTGCCGTTGCAGGCGCATGTGCGCGACGTGATGCGAGCCGCCTGCGCCAGCCTGCTGGCGGGGCCGGAGGACAAGGGCGTGCCCGCCTCCGTAGAGGAATGGTTCGACGGCCTCGACTGATACGGCCCTCCGGTTCCGGACGCGCCGATGAAGCCGAATCCCACCGTTGAAACCGCGCTCCGGCGAGCCGCTCGTCTCGTTCGGGCCCCTTTGCGGAGGCGCGGCGCCCGCCAGCTTATCTGATCGTCACCTCGACCCGGTCCAGCGGCCCGTTGAACCGGCTCGCCGCGCTGTCATAGGCCGCCGGGTCGACGGGGCTCACCAGGTCCATGCCGATGTCGAAGTCTTCCGTATGCGACACCACCTGCGCGAAGGTCCGTTCGACCCGCCCTTGCGCCACCGCCTTGCCATCGACGGTCAGCGTGACGGTGGCGCCGCTGGTCGGGGCTGCCCTGTCCATCGCGAAGTCCAGCCCGACGACATGCGCGCCGGCCGCCAATGGCGCAGGCGCCACGATCCGCGTCATATGCGCGGGCGTCAGATTATAGGTGAAGGCAATCCTCCCCCGGTCGAAGAACAGGCTGTAGCCGCCGAAGCGTCCGCCCTGCGCGACGATGACGCCCTTGCCGCCCTCCGCCGCTATGCCGAGCTTCGCCGTGATCGCGAAGGATCGCCCGACCAGGGCCGGCGCGGCGCTTTCCGGAATATGGCTGACGGGCGCGCTGTAGACGAAGTTCGTCCGCCCCTCATTGGGGTCTGGCCTGCCCTTCTGCCCGCCCTCGCTGCCGTGGATGGGCAGGATGTTGGACAGCGCGGCCTCCGCCCAGAACGACTCCTTCAGCGCCTCCAGCTTCCGCGGGTTGGCGGCGGCGACGTCATGGGCCTCGCTGAAGTCGCTGCGGGTGTCGTAAAGCTGCCATGTCCGTTGATCCAGCGGCACCGGCGGGGGCGGCGTCCGCTCCCAGGGGGTCGCCATGGGCGCGGTCGCGGCCACCCAGCCATCCTTGTAGATGCTGAGATTCTGCGCCATGGCCGACACCTGCACGGTGCGGCGGGAGGGCGCGTCCTTGGCCCTGAAGCTGTAGGCCATGCTGATCCCGGTGATCGGCTGTTGCGGTACGCCGTCCAGTATCTCCGGCGCTTTCACCCCCGCCGCCTCCAATATGGTGGGCATGATGTCGCTGACATGGTGGAACTGGCTGCGCAGGCCGCCGGCATCCTCGATATGCCCCGGCCAGGCGATCACCATGCCGTTGCGCGTGCCGCCGAAATGCGACCCATAGCGCTTGGCCCAGGGGAAGGGCGCGTTCATCGCCCAGCCCCAGCCGCCCGGCATCAGATTATAGGCGTCCTTCGTCCCGATCTCATCGATATGGGCGAGGGCGTAGGACGGTTCTTCCCTGACCCCGCTCAGCGCCGACTGCTCGAACAGCTTGCCGTCGAAGCTGCCTTCCGCGCTCGCGCCATTGTCGCCCTGGATGTAGATGATCAGCGTATTGTCCAGTTCGCCATTGTCGCGCAGCTTCTGGATGACCCGCCCGATCTGCTCGTCGGCATAGGCGAGCGAGGCGGCATAGGCCTCCATATAGCGGGCATAGAGCCGCTTCCGGTCTGGCGTCAGACTGTCCCAGCGCGGCAGCGTGCCCGGATGCGGCGCATCGTCGGTGCCGGGCGGAATGACGCCCAGCTTCTTCTGCCGCGCAACGGTTTCGGCGCGCAGCACGTCCCAGCCCGCGTCGAACCTGCCCCGGAATTTCTTCAGCCAGTCGGCGGGCGGCTGATTGGGTGCATGGGCCGTGCCGGTGGCATAATAGAGCAGGAAGGGCTTGTCGGGGGCGGCCGCATGCTGGCTGTCGATCCAGCCTATCGCATGGTCGGCCAGATCGCGCTCCAGATGATAGCGGGGATCGGCGGGCGGTGTGACCGGATTGATATTCTCGACCAGATTGGGTTCCGCCATGCTGCTGTCGGCGCCCAGAAAGCCGTAGAAATATTCGAACCCCAGACCGGTCGGCCAGCGGTCGAACGGCCCGGCCCGGCTCATTTCCCATTCCGGGGTCACATGCCCCTTGCCGATCATGGCGGTGTTATAGCCATTTTCCTTCAATATCTGCGCCATCGTCCCGGCGCTTTTGGGGATGACGCTGTTATAGCCGTCATAGCCCGTCGCCCAATTGGCGACATAGCCCATGCCCACCGCCTGCGGATTGCGCCCCGTCAGCAGCGAGGCGCGCGTGGGGGAGCAGATGGCGGTGGTGTTGAACTGATTGTAACGCAGCCCTGCCTTCGCCAGCGCGTCGAAGGTCGGCGTAGGCACCGGTCCGCCGAAGGTGCTGCTGGACCCGAAACCGACATCGTCGGTCATGATCAGCAGGATATTGGGCGCGCCCCTGGCGGCGCGCACCGGTTGAGGCCAGGCGGGCGGAGAGGATTCGGCGGGCGTGCGGCCATAGACCTTTTGCGCGGGCGCGTCCTGCGCCGTGGCCGGCGCCATGGCGAGCGCCAGCAGGGGGAGGGCTGGCAGGCATTGCCGGACGAGCTTGGCGCGAAGGGAGGACATGGGCTCTCCTGCTGCAATATTATTATCCTATGGTGCAGATTTCATATTAACGCAGTTGATTGAAGTCAAGCCCGATCCGCATCCTCCCTCCTCTTGTCGCGCCGCCCTCGTCGCCCCATATTGTGATGAGGTTCATGCAGAACGAGGCGCGCCATGGAAAACCGGCTGCTCCAGATCGAGAAAGCGTGGGAACAGGCGCTGGGCGATATTTTCCAGCCTTATGTCGATCTGAAACGCGAACCGACCGCCAGCGCCATGGAGGCGTTTCGCACCGTGCTCGGATCGACCGATCATGACATCCGCCGCCACATCGCGCGAACGGCGGCGCGGCAGGGATCGACATTCCTCAGCCGCTATCTGGTCGAGGAAGACTGGCGGCGGCCCAGCCCCTGAAGCCACGGGCGTTCCCACGCCCCATTCACCCTGAGCCTGTCGAACGGCTTCACTTCTCTTCAAGAAAAGAGCGGGGTGGTATGCGACCCGCCGCCACCGCCCTATCGCGCCGCAACCACCTTCGGCTGCGGCAAAGGCGGCGCCCCCGTCCCCAAGGTCGCCAGATATTTGATCACCGCCGCCCGATCCTCCGGCTTGCGCAATCCGGCGAAGCTCATCTTCGTCCCCGACACCTCGCGCCCCGGAGAGGCGAGGAAGGCGAACAGCGTTTCATAGTCCCAGGTCCCCTTATGCCCCTGCATCGCGGGCGAATAGGCAAAGCCCGCATGGCTCGCCACCGGCCGCCCGACCACGCCCCACAGATTAGGCCCGATCCGGTTGGGCCCGCCCTGGGTGAAGTCATGGCAACTCATGCAAAGCTGCACCTTCTGCTTCCCCACCCCCGCATCCGCGCTGGCGAGCAGGGTGCCCAGATCGACCGGAGGAGCAGCCGCCGTCCCGCCGCCGCCCGTCCCGGGCATCGGCGCCCTCCCACGCATGTCCCGATGATAGGCGATCACCCGGCTGCCTTCCCCGGCCTCGCTGAAACCGGCGGGCCAGTCGCGCTGGATCGACGCCATGTCGACGCGCGGCGGCATCTCGTCCATCGGCTTATAGGCCAGCTCCCCCGGCCGCACCCGCGTATAGAGCTTGTCGCTGAACCATCCCAGCCCCAGCGCCGTCACCGCCGCCCCCGCGACGCACAGCCCCACCGCCATCCCATGCATCCGGCCCATGGCTCACCCCCCTCCGCCCATGAAGATGGCGCGGGTCCAGAAGGCGTAATTCGCCTCGATCGTCATGATCCGCACCAGCACCAGCAGCACCAGCGGCGGCACCAATATCGCATAGATCAGCGACAGCCGCTCCCACGCCAGATGCATGAAGATGGACAGGATCAGCCCCGCCTTCAGCAACATGAAGGTCACGATCAGCACCC
This sequence comes from Sphingobium sp. 22B, assembly GCF_001580035.1. Taxonomy (NCBI): domain Bacteria; kingdom Pseudomonadati; phylum Pseudomonadota; class Alphaproteobacteria; order Sphingomonadales; family Sphingobiaceae; genus Sphingobium; species Sphingobium sp. 22B. The sequence continues at coordinate 22,973 of NZ_LTAB01000038.1, forward strand.
AGCGCACGATCCCCTGCACATGCATGTAATCGACCAGATAGGACATGGCGCTGAGCAGGAACAGCAGGCCCCAGACCTTCAGATACAGGCTGACCGGATGTTGCTGGCCCTCATGGGCCGCGGAAGGATCATGCTGCATAAAGCCCCTCACCAGAGATAGAAAAAGGCGAAGATGAACACCCAGACGAGATCGACGAAGTGCCAGTACAGCCCGGCGATCTCGACCGCCGAATAATCGCCCGCCTTGTCATAATGTCCCCGCGCCACCTTGGACGCGATGATCAGCAGCAATATGACCCCGCAGGTCACATGTAGCCCGTGAAAGCCGGTGATCATGAAGAAGGTCGCGCCGAATTGCGGCGCGCCCATCGGATTATACCAGGGCCGCACGCCCTCTTCGAAGATCAGCTTGCTCCATTCGAACGCCTGCATGCCAAGGAAGACAAGCCCGAACAAAGCGGTGAGCAGCATCAGCGCCGTCGTTTTCCGCCGGTCGCGCTGATAGCCGAAGTTCACGGCCATCGCCATGGTGCCGCTGGAACTGATCAGCGCGAAGGTCATGATCGCGATCAGGACGAGCGGAATGTCCTGCCCGCCGATATTCAGGGCGAACACTTCCGCCGTATTGGGCCAGGGCAATACGGCCGACGCCCGCATCGTCATATAACCGGTCAGGAAGCAGGAAAAGATGAAGGTATCGCTCAGCAGGAATATCCACATCATCGCCTTGCCCCAATGGGTATGGCGGAAGACTTCCTGATCGGCGGACCAGTCGGACGCGATCTCCCTCAACGTGGGAGCGATGACTTCTCTATCTGGGACAGCCTGAGCCATGGCGATACATCCTCAAGTCGACAGCAGCAAAGCGGCCAGAACCAGCCAGACGATCAACAGAAAATGCCAGTAGAGCGCGCAAAGAACGACATTGCGCATATTGGCCGCCGCCAGCGCCCGTCCGGCGGCAAACAGCCCGCCGATGATGTGCAGACCATGCAGCGCCGTCAGCAGATAGAAAAAGGCATTGGCCGGATTGCTCGACAGCGTATAGCCCGCCCCCTGATAATGCCGCCAGAGCAACAACTGCCCGCCAAGGAACAGCACCCCCAGCGCCGATCCGACGATCCCCGCCCGAACCGCCCGTTCCCGCCGCGCCACTTCCCAGGCGACGCTGCTCGCCGCTAGCACCAGCGTATTGATCCACAGCAGCGGCGGATCGGGCATCGGCTTCCAGTCATGGACATGCCCCGCGCCTGCATGCAGCCCCATGCGCATCAGATAGGCCGCCAGCAGCAGCGAGAACATTACCATGGCCACGCCGAAATAGGCGACCATCCCCACCGCCCCCGCCGACGGCCGATCCCGCTCCACCGGCTGCGCGCCCGGCTCCCAGCTCTTTTCGGTGAGGCGCGCGAGGATGGTCATGCGCGCTGTTCCGCTTGGGGTTCCGTCTGGGGAATGAAGTCCCGCGCCGCGCCCGGCACGCTGTAATCATAGGCCCAGCGATAGACGACCGGCAGATGCGGCCCCCAATTGCCATGCGCCGGCGGCGTGTCCGGCGTCAGCCATTCCAGGCTGGCCGCGCCCCAGGGATTGGGATCGGCGCGAGGCCCCCGGAACAGGCTCCAGATCATGTTGAAGAAGAACAGCCCCTGCGCGCAGAAGACGACCAGCGCCGCAATGCTGATCCACGCATTGGCGAGATGCACCGATTGCGGGATGAAGGCCGTCTCGCCCAGAGCGTAATAACGGCGCGGAACCCCCAAAATCCCCAGATAATGCATCGGCAGGAAGATCGCATAGACGCCCAGGAAAGTGATCCAGAAATGGAGCTTCCCCAAAGTTTCGTTCCACATCCTGCCGAATATCTTGGGATACCAGTGATAGATGGCGCCGAATATCACCAGAACCGGAGACACGCCCATCACCATATGGAAATGCGCGACGACAAAGAAAGTGTCGGACAACGGCACATCGACACTGACATTGCCCAGAAACAGCCCCGACAGCCCGCCGTGGATGAAGGTGAAGATGAAGGCGATGGCGAACAGCATCGGCACCCGCAAATGGATGTCGCCGCGCCACAGGGTCAGCAGCCAGTTATAGACCTTGATCGCCGTCGGAATGGCGATGATCAAAGTCGACGTGGCGAAGAAGAACCCGAAATAGGGATTCATGCCGCTCACATACATATGATGCGCCCATACCAGGAAGCTCAGCGCCCCGATGATCACGATCGCCCACACCATCATGCGATAACCGAAGATATTCCGCCGCGCATGGACGCTGATCAGGTCCGACACGATGCCGAAGGCGGGCAGGGCGACGATATAGACTTCGGGATGGCCGAAGAACCAGAAGAGATGCTGGAAGAGGAGGGGGCTGCCGCCCTGCGTCGGGGTGATCGCACCCATCGACTGCATGGTGGGCATGAAAAAGCTGGTGCCCGCCAGATGATCGAACAGCATCATGATCGCCGCGACGAACAAGGCCGGGAAGGCCAGCAGGCCCATCACCGAAGCGGTGAAGATGCCCCACACCGACAGCGGCATCCGCATCAGCGTCATCCCCCTGGTTCGCGCCTGCAACACCGTGGTCACATAATTCAACCCGCCCATGGTGAAGGCCGCGACGAAGATGGCGAGGCTGACCAGCATGGTCACGATGCCCCATTGATGTCCCGGCGTCCCCTCGCTGATGGCTTGCGGCGGATAGAGCGTCCAGCCCGCCCCGGTCGGCCCGCCCGGCACGAAGAAACCCGCCACCAGCACAATCACCGACAGCAGATAGAACCAGAAGCTCAGCATGTTGACGAAGGGAAACACCATGTCCCGCGCCCCGATCATCAGCGGGATCAGATAATTGCCGAACCCGCCTAGCAGCAGCGCCGTCAGCAGATAGACCACCATGATCATGCCGTGCATCGACACGAATTGAAGATAATTGTCCGGCTGGATCGCCGGAAAAGCCCCCGGAAACCCAAGCTGCAACCGCATCAGCGCCGACAGCACCAGCGCCACCAGCCCGATCCCGATGGCGGTGCAGCTATATTGGATGGCGATGACCTTGTGATCCTGGCTCCAGACATATTTGGTGACCCAGCTATGCGGATGATGCAGCGGGCGCAGGTCGTCGGCCAGGGTGGTAGCCATCAGCGAATGCTCCAGGAGGCAGGGACGATACAGGCATTGGCCTTGATCAGCAGGATCGACATGGCGGCCGGCGGCGCCTCCGCCAGAATCTGTCCGAAGCTGCTCTGCTGCGCCTGCCATTGCGCGAAGGCCTGGGGCGTCTCCACCACCACCTTGCCGCGCATCGCATGGTGGCCGGTGCCGCACAGTTCGGCGCAGAGGATGTCGAACGTGCCCGTCTTGGTCGGGGTCAGCCAGAAATAGGTGACGATGCCGGGTACAAGGTCCATCTTGGCCCGGAATTCCGGCACATAGAAGTCGTGCAGCACGTCCTTGGAGCGCAGCACGATCTTCACCGGCTTGCCGACCGGCAGATGAAGGTCGCTGCTTTCCACCAATATGTCATCCCGGCCGAACGGGTCGAGCGGATCGAGGCCCAGCCCATTGTCGGGGGTGATATATTTGACCCCCGCCGCGCCCAGTACGCCATCCGGACCGGGATAGCGGAAGGACCATTGCCATTGCTGGCCGACCGCCTCGATGACGGTGGCTTCTTTCGGCACCGAGACATATTTGCCCCAGGCCGCGAGCCCCGGCGCCAGCATGCCGGCGATGCCGATGGCGGTCCAGAATGTCAGCCGCCTTTCCAGCGAAGGGTTTTCCGGCTCATAATGGGCGCGATGGCCGGGGCGATGGCCGGGGCGATGGCGATATTTGACCAGCGCCCAGGCAAGGAACAGGTTCAGCCCCACAAAGGCCGCCCCGCATATCCAGAGCGTCACGTCGAGCGCGGAATCGATCGATCCCCAATTGGAGGCGATGGGCGTGCGCCACCATGGACTGAACAGGTGAAAGGCGACCGAACCGACCACGAGCATGGCGATGGCTACCGCAACCGGCACAAGCCCTCTCCCACATTGGCAGGCGCTCGCAGCCTTTCAGTCCGGCATTTCGAGTCGCCTCGGTAACACCCGCCGCGACAACTTACAGAAAAAGCGCTGACGGGGGAAGCGTTTGGGAAATTGCGGGGTGCGAGCGACGCCAGCGCCTTTTCCGGCTCGGGCCTTCACGGTCGATTGACAGCGCCTGCCATTGCGGCGAAAAGAACAAACGGGGAACGAATATATGGCTGAGTCGGTGAAGACCCTCGCCGCCCTCAGGCGGCATATCGCATCGCTGGAGGGCGTTCCAGCCTCCCAGCCCCATGCGCGGGTGGAAACCGGCTATGCGCCGCTCGACCTGGCGCTGGACGGCGGTCTGGCGCGGGGTCGGGTGCATGAATTCTTCGCCGCGACAGAGGAAGGGGGTGCGGGGGCTGGGCTGGCCCTGATTCTCGCGCGGCTGGCGGCGGGGGAGGCGCCCCTGCTCTGGCTGCGCACGATGGCGGCGGGCCGGGCGGCGGGCATGCCCTATGGTCCCGGACTGGCCGCATTGGGCATCGATCCCGCCCGGTTGCTGATCGGCGCGATGGCCGATGACGCCATGCTGCTGCGAGCGGCGGTCGACGCGCTGCGATGCCCCGCTTTGGGCGCACTGGTGGTGGAATTGCGCGGGCCGGCGCCCTTGCTCGACCTGACAGCCAGCCGGCGGCTGGCGCTGGCGGCGGAGTCGTCCGGCGTCACCGCTTTCCTGCTGCGGGTGGGCGGCGATCCGGTGCCTAGCGCGGGGGATACGCGCTGGCGCGTTGCGGCGGCGCCCTCTCTGCCCTTGCCGGGAAACGGGCCGGGCAGAAGCGCCTTCGACCTTGGCCTGTTGCGACGGCGGGCGGGACGGGACGGGCTCGGCTGGCGGCTGGTCTGGGACAATGGCCGGGGCATGTTTGAAGGAAGTGGAGGTGGGCGCGATGAACGCCATGGCCTTGGACAGGATGGCAGCGGACGGGAGGGCGGAGGACGCGATGGGCAAGCGCCGCTATCTGGCGCTGTGGTTTCCGTTCCTGCCGATCGACCGGCTTCGGATCGCGCGGCCTGATCTCTGGGCGCAGGGCGAAGGTCCCGCAGCCGTCGTCGAACAGGTGCGCGGCGCGATGCGGCTGGCGACGCTCGACGCCGACGCTCTCGCGCTGGGCCTGACGCCGGGCATGACGCTGGCCGATGCGCGTGCGCGGGAACCGGACCTGCGCGTGTTCGATGCCGATCCCCATGGCGATCAGGACTGGCTGGAGCGGCTCTGCGACGGTTGTTCCCGCTACACGCCGGTTGCGGCGCTGGATTCACCCTTCGGTCTGATGCTCGACATTACCGGCTGTGCGCATCTCTGGGGCGGGGAGGGGATGCTGGCGCGCGAGGCGGCCGAACGGCTGGAGCGTCATGGCATGCGGGTGCGCCATGCCCTTGCCGGAACGGCGGAGGGTGCGCATGCGCTGTGCCGTTTTCCGGTGGGCGCGGCGGCGGACGAGGATGCGGCGCTGCGCCGCCTGCCGGTCGAGGCGTTGCGGCTGGAGGATGAAAGCGCGGTGGCGTTGCGCCGCGCGGGACTGCGGACCGTGGGCGATCTGGCGGCGCGGCCGGCGGCGGTTCTGGCGTCGCGCTTCGGTGAGGCGGCGGTGGACGCGCTGCACGCTTTGCTGGGATTGGGGAGGCGGCCTCTCTCCCCCCGGCGGTCGCGTCCCGCGATCCGGATCGAGCGGCGTTTTGCCGAGCCGATGGGCAGTACCGCCTTTGCCCTCCGGACGCTGGAGGAGATGGCGGCCGAGGCGGGGGAGCGGCTCAGCGAACGCGGGCAAGGCGGTCGACGGTTCGAGGCGCTGTTCTTCCGCAGCGACGGCCTTGCCTTTCCCTTGCGGGTGGAAACCAGCCTGCCGGTGCGGGACGCGCCCGCTATCATGCGGCTGGTGCAGGAACGGATCGGTGCCCTGTCCGATCCGCTCGATCCCGGTTTCGGCTTCGACATGCTGCGCCTCACCGTACCGCAGGCGGAGCCGATGGCGCCGACGCAACTGGCGCTGGAAGGGGGAGAGGCGCGTCGCGAGGAAAGCGTCGCGGCTCTGGTCGACCGGCTGTCGATCCGGGCAGGCCGGGCTCGCATCCAGCGGCTTCACCCGAAGGACAGCCATATCCCCGAACAGGCCCAGCTTGCCCTGCCCGCCGTGGAAAGCCGCGCCCCCATGAACTGGCCGCAAGAGGGGCAGGAGGGGGAGCCGCCCATGCGCCCGCTGCATCTGTTCGATCCGCCGCAGCCGATCGACGTGGTGGCCGAGGTGCCCGATGGTCCGCCCCATCGCTTCCGCTGGCGCAAGGCATTGCATGAAGTGACGCGCTACGAAGGCCCCGAACGCATCGCGCCCGAATGGTGGACGGCCAGGGATGGCGCGCTGGAGGGCGAGAGCGTGGGGCTGACCCGCGACTATTACCGGGTCGAGGATGCGCGCGGGCGGCGCTACTGGATATTCCGCAACGGGCTTTACGGCGCCGAAGCGGAACATCCCGGCTGGTACATCCATGGCCTGTTCGCATGAAGCGCCACGGCAAGGGTCCAGACCCGTCCAGGCCCAAATCCATCGACCGGCGTGAACTGAATGCGCTGGAGGCTGCGCGGGAAAAGGGGCGGCGCGGGTCGCGCGGCGAAGCTCCGCCGATCGGGCCGGCAGAGGCGCCTCCCTTTGCCGAGTTGGTGGCGGCGACCAATTTCTCCTTCCTGCGCGGCGCATCCCATCCGCAGGACATGGTGACGCGCGCCATCGCCCTGGGGCTTGTGGGCCTGGGCATAGCCGACCGCAATAGCGTCGCCGGAGTGGTCCGCGCCCATGTCGCGCGCAAGCGCTGGCCCGAACGGATGCGCGCCGCTTTGCTGGAGGCGCGCAAGGAAGCGGGGCAGCCGCTGGAACTCAGCGAAGAGGAGGAGCGCGCCTGCCGGACCGACCTGCGGCTGGTCGTCGGCGCAAGGCTGGTCTTCGTGGATGGAACGCCGGACATCGTCGCCTATCCCGCGACGCGGCGGGGTTGGGGCGAACTCACCAAATTGCTGACCGTCGGCAATCTCCGTTCGGTGAAGGGCGACTGTATCCTGCGCTATGAGGATCTGACCGCCTATCTGGACGATCTGCTGCTGATCGTGATGCCTGGCTCCACCGCCACCCAACAGACCGCGCATCGCAAGCCGGTGGACTATGATTATGACGACCGGCCCCCGAAGGAAGCGATCAGGCAGGGCCATCTCAGTCTTGTGCCGCCGCCGGCTCCGTCCGATCTGAAGGGATTGCTGGCGCGCTTGTCGCGTCTTGCGCCGCGCCGGGTCTGGCTGGCGGCGGCATTGGGACGGGATGGGCGGGATGCGCGGCGGCTGGCGCAGTTCAAGGCCTTGTCCGTGGCGGCGGGCGTGCCTTTGCTGGCGACCATGGACGTGCTCTACGCCAGTCCGGCGCAGCGTCCCCTGCAGGATGTGCTGAGCTGCATTCGTGAAGGCACCGGCATCGCCAGGGCAGGGCGCCTGCTGGAGGCGAATGCGGAAAGGCATATCCATGACCCTGCCGAAATCGCCCATCTGTTCCGCGATTGCCCGGAGGCAGTGGCGGAAAGCGGACATTTGCTGAGCCGGGTGCATTTCACGCTCGACCAGCTTGCCTATGAATATCCCCATGAACCGGTGCCGGAAGGATGGACGGCGCAGCAATGGCTGGAGGAACTGACCTGGTCCTCCGCCCATGCCCGCTATGGCGCGCGTCTTCCCCTGAAGGCCCGCGAGACACTGGAAAAAGAATTCGAACTGATCGCCAAGCGCAACTATGCCTATTATTTCCTGACCGTGCATGACATCGTCGCCTTTGCCCGGACCAAGGGCATCCTTTGCCAGGGACGCGGATCGGCGGCGAACAGCATGGTCTGCTTCCTGTTGGGCGTGACATCCATCGATCCGCTCAAGCACGACCTGCTCTTTTCCCGCTTCGTATCCGAAGATCGCAACGAACCGCCCGACATCGACGTCGATTTCGAACATGAGCGGCGCGAGGAGGTGATGCAATATATCTACGAACGCTATGGCCGCCATCGCGCCGGGATCGCCGCGACCGTCATCCATTACCGTTCGCGCAGCGCCGTGCGGGAAGTGGCGAAGGCGCTGGGCCTTAGCGAGGATGTGTCGGCCCGCCTCTCCAGCACGGTGTGGGGCAGTTATTCGAGCGACATGAACGATGCGCGGATCGTGGAGGCGGGCTTCGCGCTCGACAATCCGCAGATCGCGCAGTTGAAGGCGATTGTCGACCAGTTGCTGTCAGAGCCCTTTCCGCGCCATCTTTCGCAGCATGTGGGGGGCTTTGTGCTGACGCAGAACCGGCTGGACGAGACGGTGCCGCTGCATCATGCGGCGATGGAGGATCGCAGCTTCATCGAATGGGACAAGGATGACATCGACGCGCTCGGCCTGATGAAGGTCGACGTGCTGGCGCTGGGGATGCTGAGCTGCATCCGCCGGGCGTTCGACCTGATGCGGGAACAGGGGCTGGGCGATCACCAGCTGACGGTCGATATGGAGGCGGCGGACGAAGCCGTTTACGACATGCTGTGCAAGGGCGACAGCATCGGCGTTTTCCAGGTGGAAAGCCGGGCGCAGATCAACATGCTGCCCCGTCTGAAGCCACGCTCCATCTATGACCTGACCGTGCAGGTGGCGATCGTTCGTCCCGGGCCGATCGAGGGCAATATGGTCCATCCCTATCTGCGGCGGCGATGCGGGGATGAGAAGGTCGAATATCCCCGGCCGTCCCCCCATCATGGACCAGCCGATGAACTGGAGAAATTGCTGGGTGAGACTTATGGCGTGCCGCTGTTCCAGGAACAGGCGATGAAGCTTGCGATCACGGCGGCGGACTTCAAGCCGACGGAAGCGGATGCCCTGCGCCGCGCCATGGCGACCTTCCGCAATGTCGGCACGATCCATCATTTTCGCGAGAAGATGATCAGGGGCATGGTGAAACGGGGCTATGAGGCGGAGTTTGCCGAACGCTGCTTCAAGCAGATCGAGGGTTTCGGCAGCTACGGTTTTCCCGAAAGCCATGCCCTGTCCTTCGCGCGGCTGGTCTATGTGTCGGCCTGGATCAAATGCCATCAGCCGGCGGTGTTCGCCTGCGCGCTCCTCAATTCGCAGCCCATGGGTTTCTACGCCCCGGCCCAGATCGTGCGCGATGCGCGGGAGCATGGCGTCACCGTGCATGATGTCGATGTGAATATGAGCGGGTGGGACAATGCGCTCGAACCGCTGCTGCGGTCGCGGGATGACGGTCGGGGCGAGGGGGCGGGGCGGGCCCTGGCGCTGCGCCTTGGACTGCGGCAGGTGGATGGTTTTCGCGAGGATTGGGCGAAGCAACTGGTCGCGGCGCGAAAGGAAGGGCTGTTTTCCACCATGGAGGATCTGGCGCGGCGGGCGGGATTGCCGGCGCGGGCCTTGCGGTTGCTGGCGGACGCCGATGCCTGCCGCTCGCTGGGGAAGGACCGGCGGGCTGCCCTGTGGGAAGCGCGACGGACGCCTTCGGATGAATTGCCGCTGTTCGCCGCCGCCAAGGCCCAGGAACTGGGGGAGGAGCCTGATGCGATGCTGCCTGCCATGGCTTTGTCCGAGCATGTCGAGGCCGATTATCTGGTGACGCGCCTGTCGCTCAAAGGGCATCCGATGCAATTCCTGCGCCCGGTCTTCGCGGCGGAGGGCGTGCTGAGCTGCAACCAGATTTCGGCGGCGAAGAACGGAGCCCTGGTGAAGACGGCCGGCGTGGTGCTGGTGCGGCAACGGCCGGGCAAGGGCAATGCGGTCTTCATCACTATCGAGGATGAGACGGGAATCACCAATATTCTTCTATGGGCGCGATTGTTCGAAATGCAGCGGCGTCCGGTCATGGCGTCGCGGCTGATGCTGGTCGAAGGGGAAGTGCAGCGCAGCAAGGAAGGCGTCGTCCACCTGATGGCTTCCCGCGTGCATGACAGGACCGCAGAATTGTCACGGCTTTCGCAAACGGATGTGCAGGAGTCTTCCCGCACGCGCCAGAGGCACGCTTCAGGACATCCGCGCAATGTGCGGATATTGCCGCAATCGCGGGATTTTCATTGAGACTGAAGGGTGGTTGAGCTTGTCGTCCCAGAGAGGAGGCAGGCAAGAAAATCTCAGTTATTTTCAAAAATATGTAGAAATATTTCATATTATAATATATTTATCGGGTATTATTTAGAATATAGATGCGAAAATAAATCAATTAATTTATCTCAATATTGATATAACTAAAGTTATATACTATTCAATATAACTAATTTATGTTAGAAAATCATATTTCATTAACCCATAATATTTAAAACCCCGACTGTGATCTGGAGCGATGCTCCACGCAGGAAGGGAATGGGAATGTTCGGCAGAGCGGTGGGGCGGTTGCTGCGGGACAGGACGGGCAATGTCCTGATGATGGCCGCAGCCTCCATGCCAGTACTGGTCGGCGCGGCGGGCCTGGCGACAGACACGGTGCAATGGACCCTCTGGAAACGACAGATCCAGCGCCAGGCGGACAGCGCCGCGCTGGCTGGAGCCTATGCGGTCGCGCAGGGTTTCAGCGCGTCGGACAGCGCGACATCGGACATCAACCGCATGTCATTGGTCAACCTGACGCAAACCCCGACGATCGAAAATGCGCCGACGACAGGTTCCTATGCCGGCAACAGCAAGGCGGTGCGCGTGGTGCTGCAAACCTCGGCGGAGTTGCCCTTTTCGAAGATATTGGGAGTGAAAGCGCCGGTCATCTATGGCGAAGCGACCGCAGCCGTGGTGGGCAGCGGCGACTATTGCGTCGTTGCGCTTGAAAAGACGAGTGCGGTCGGCATCACGCTCCAGGGCAATGCCACGGTCAATCTGGGCTGCGGCATCGCCACCAATTCGCGGGCATCCAACGCCGTCTATGCAGGCGGCAGCAGCACGGTGACGGCGACGCCGGTGGCGGCGGTGGGCGGGCTGACGTCCAGTTCCAACTATGTCTCGCCGACCACGCTGCTGCCCTACAGCATCCCGGTGCTAGACCCCTATGCATCGCTGCCAACGCCCACTGCGTCGGATTTGTCGGGCTGTGGGGGCAACGCCAATGTTCAACCCAATAACAGCAAATCCATCTCGCCAGGCTGCTATAAAAATTTCAACGTCAAGGGCACGCTCAACATGGCGCCAGGTGTATATTTTATCGACAGCACGACCTTCGACATCGGGTCGCAGGCAGTGGTCAACGGCACCGGCGTCACCATCATCCTGACCAGCAGTAACGCAGCCAATAACCCCAGTTCCATCGCCAACGTCAATATCAATGGCGGTGCGACGCTCAACCTGAAGGCGCCGACGGACCTCAGTGACCCTTATCATGGCGTCCTCTTCTATCAGGACCGGCGCGCGCTGGATTCGGGAACCAACACGATCAACGGCAATGCGAGTTCCGTCCTGCAAGGCGCTTTCTATTTTCCGGGCCAGGCGCTGTCCTTCAGCGGCACATCGGGCATGACCACCGACTGCGTGAAGATGGTGGGCAAGCGCGTCACTTTCATCGGGAACAGCAATATCGTCAATCAATGCAAAGATACGGGAGTCGATAAATTCACGGCCACGCTGGTGAAGCTGGTGGGATGATGAAGCGGCTTCTCTCCGACCGATACGGCAACAGCACCGTCGAACTGGCGATCATCATGCCGGTCCTGGTCCTGCTGACCTGCATGGCGGGGGATGTCGCCATGGCGTTCAAGGCGAAGATCGGGCTCCAGCGCGCGGCGGAGCGCACGGCGCAACTGGCGGCTGCGGGCGGCTACACCAACGACACCACAGACACTTCGAAGGCCTATAATAATCTGGCCGCAGACGCCGCTGCGGCAGCCGGCGTTCCGACCGGCAACGTCACCGTCACGCCCACGCTGCTCTGCGACGCCACCGTGCAGACCGCCAGCCCGGAGGTTCCTTGCCCCGACGGCCAGCAGACGAAGCGCTATGTCGCGATCAGCATTTCAGGAAGCTATACGCCGATGTTCGCCAAACTTGCCCCCGGCAGCAGATGGTCGTCCCAGGGCATCGCGCTCACCGGCTCGGCCTCGGTGCGCCTGCAATGACGCGCCTGATACGCGACCAGCGCGGCGCGGCGGCGATCGAATTCGTCCTCGCCGTGCCGCCTTTCATCATGCTGCTGATGGGCGCGCTGCAACTCGGCATCATCGCCTGCGCGCGCACCGGCCTGCAACATGCGGTCGACGAAGGCGCGCGCTATGCCAGCATCTTTCCCAGGCCCACCGACGCTGAGATCATCGCCAAGGTGAAGAGCCGTGAATTCGGCCTCGACCCGACCTACGCCAACGATCCGACGGTCGTGCAGGGCACGCAATATGGCGTTTCCTACAGGGAAATCACCATGACCTATTCCCGGCCATTGAATTTCATCCTTTACCAGACCCCGGCCATATCGATCAGCTATACCCGGCGAGCCTATTAACGCCTCAACTGGCCCCGGATACCGGACGGGCTGTCGCACCCTGCTTCTGCTTGGAGAGGGGGCTGTGCAGGGGATGCCATCCCGCTTCCCCTGCACAGATTGTCCGCCATTCGCATGAAACTGCCGCGCTTCTTTTCCTCTTCCGCCTGCGACATGGCCATCGACCTCGGCACCGTCAACACGGTCATCTATGTGCGCGACCGGGGTATCGTCCTCAACGAACCCTCGGTCATCGCGATCGAGACGCGCGACGGCATCCGCAAGGTCAAGGTGGTCGGCAACGAAGCCAAGCTGATGATGGGCAAGACGCCGGCCGGCATCCAGGCGATCCGGCCGCTGCGCGACGGCGTGATCGCGGACATCGACGTGGCCGAGCAGATGATCAAGCATTTCATCGACAAGGCGCTGAACGGCGCCAACCGCTTCGGCCGCCGCCATGAAGTGGTGATCTGCGTACCGACAGGTTCCACCATGGTTGAACGCCGCGCCCTGCGCGACGCCGCCTCCAACGCGGGGGCCTATCGGGTCCAGTTGATCGAGGAACCCATGGCCGCCGCGATCGGCGCCGACCTGCCCGTCACCGAACCGCGCGGGGCGATGGTGGTCGACATTGGCGGCGGGACGACGGAGGTCGCCGTCCTGTCCCTGCGGGGCATCGCCTATAGCAGCTCGGCACGGGTCGGTGGCGACAGGCTGGACGATGCCATCGCTTCCCACATTCGCCGCACGCATAATCTGATGATCGGTGAAGCGACGTCCGAACGTGTGAAATGCGAACTGGGCGCGGCGACCTCCCCCGATGGCGAAGGCCGCCGGATGACGGTGAAGGGCCGCGATCTGGTGAACGGCCGCCCCGCCGAAATGTCGATCAGCGAGGCGGAAATCGCGGATGCCCTGTCCGAACCGGTCGGCCAGATCAAGATGGCGGTGATGACCGCGCTGGAACAGACCGCGCCGGAACTGTCCGCCGACATCATCGAGGAAGGGATCACCCTGACCGGCGGCGGTGCGCTGCTCCGGCGTCTGGACGAAGCGTTGTCCGACGCGACGGGGCTGCCCGTCACGGTCGCGGACAAGCCGCTGATCTGCGTGGCCATGGGCGCTGGCCGGGCGCTGGAAGACCGCGCCTATGACGGTGTGCTGACGGTTTCCTGACATCCGCCTGCCGTAAGTGACGGCGGGAATGGGGTGGAATCAGGACATTCCCCCTCCCGCAGGCGGGAGGGGGCTAGGGGGTGGGCTGGCGCGGCATCTGCGCTGTTTTGCAACGGCTAAGTCAGAAGCTCGCTACGCTCGCGCCCACCCCTAACCCCTCCCG
>NZ_LTAB01000039.1:0-35077 GCF_001580035.1 Sphingobium sp. 22B
TGTATAAGAGACAGCGGCTATGGCGGTCCACATGCTGCACGGTGCCCGAAGGAACATGCCATGACCCGTCCTCATCCGGCGCTCGTCCTGGCTTCGCTCTTGACCCTCGCGGCTTGCGGCGGCACGACGCCTCCGCAAGCCGCGAGGGTCAAGAGCGAAGCCAGGACGAGCGCCGGATGAGGACGGGTCATGGCATGTTCCTTCGGGCACCGTGCAGCATGTGGACCGCCATAGCCGCGCTCCAGATCGGTGCAAGCAGGTTGAGCAGCGGCACGAGGAAGATCAGCGCCGAAGCGAGGCCCATGAGCCACCGGCTGCCGCGCGGGATCGGCGGCAGGTCGGGATGGCGGGGCTCGACCATGTCGGCCATGTCCCGGCCCAGCAGGGCGGCGTTCAGGATCAGGAACAGGCCCAGCGTGCCGATGCCCGTCACCAGCAGCAGCAGATAGGCCGGCAGGGCAAGCAGGTTCCAGCCGACGGTCCGCAGGATGGAGCGCAGCGCGAAACGAAGGCTGCGGCCCCAGCCGACCGGCCGGGCGCGGGCTGCCGCCGCGGGGTAGCTGTCCCGTTCCACGGCAATGACGATGTCGTCGGCAAACAGGCTCATGATCGCCATGGCGGTGGCGCGGAACAGCAGCCAGCCCGCGGCGATCACGCCGATGGCGGTCGCGGTCGCCTCCGCCAGCCCGCCCCAGCCCGCGCCCGGCAGCCAGCCATAATGCAGGCGGGCGGCGTGGATGCCGGTCCACAAGGCGGCGGCGAGGACCGCGAAGGCGAGCAGGGTCAGGAGCAGCGTTCTGAACAGCAGCCGGAGGGCGGCACCGTGGAAGATGGAAGGGAATGCGCGAAGGACGGCGGCAAGGACCATGACACCGCTATTCCCGCCCTGGCGCGCAGCGTCAATCAGCGCCGTTGCGCAGCGCGCCCCGGATCGGTAGAGACGGCGGGATTTTTCCCCTTATTCACGAAGGATTTTGCGTGACCGCTGCTGCCCCCACGCTTGATGTTGTCGCCATCGGCAATGCCATTGTCGACGTGCTCGCCCGGAGCGACGACGCTTTCCTGGCCGAACATGCGCTGACCAAGGGCGGCATGCAGCTGATCGACGCGGAAACGGCGGAAAGCCTTTATGCCGACATGGGCGCGGGCAAGGAGATCAGCGGCGGATCGGCGGCGAACACGCTGGCGGGGCTGGCCGCGCTGGGCAAGAAATGCGGCTTCATCGGGCAGGTCAATGACGACCAGTTGGGCGCCGTCTTCGCCCATGACGTGCGCGCGCTCGGCATACGCTACGATACGCCGGCGATGCAGGGCGACGTGCCGACGGCCCGCTGCCTGATCCTGGTGACGCCCGATGCGCAGCGGACGATGAACACCTTCCTGGGGGCGTCGCAGTTCCTGCCCGAGACGGCGCTGGACCTGGACCTTATCCGCTCCGCGTCCATCCTCTATCTCGAAGGCTATCTCTGGGATCCGGAGCAGCCGCGCGCGGCGATGCGCGCCGCCATCGACGCGGCGCGGGGCGCGGGGCGGAAGGTCGCCTTCACCCTGTCGGACAATTTCGTGATCGACCGCCATCGCGCCGACTTCATCGACCTGATCGACCAGGGGCTGATCGACATCCTCTTCTCCAATGAAGGCGAAATCCAGTCGCTGGCCGGGGTGCATGATTTCGACGCCGCCGTGGCCGCCATCGCCGCGAAAGTGCCGGTGCTGGTCTCGACCCGCAGCGAAAAGGGCGCGATCGCCATGGTCGACGGCGTGCGGTACGAAGCGCATGCGGCGCCGGTGGCCGAAGTGATCGACACGACCGGTGCGGGCGACCTGTTCGCGGCGGGTTTCCTGGCGGGCCATCTGGAGGGACTGGAGGTCGAGAAGTGCCTGAAGCTGGGGGCGGCGGCGGCGGCCGAAGTAATCTCCCACTGGGGCGCGCGGCCGGAGGACGACCTGAAGGCGATCCGGGCGAAGACGCTGGGGTAAGATGAGAAGCCGGGCGAAAGTCCGGCCTTTCCTTTGCGTCAGACCGGCTTCTGCTTTCGGAACAACGCGCGATCGTCGGGGCCGAACCCCCAGCGCCAGATGACGAAGCCGTAGACGCCGAGGATGGTGAAGACGCCGAAGACAAGCTCCACCCACTCGAAATGAGGTGGCAATGCGACGAAAGCCGCGCCAACGATGCAGGCGACGCCGGAAGCGCTGAGCAACGGCCAGCGCCAGGCGTTGACCCTGGCGCCCAGCAGGTTCGACAGCAGGCGCGCCTTGACCAGCGCACTGACGCCCAGCGCTATGCTGAGCGCCAGCGCCGGCGCGGCGGCGATGGCCATGTCGTGCAGGCCCAGGCGCCGCGCCACGAAGATCAGAGCGAAGCTGAGCGCCGCCTGAAGCCCGATCATCAGCAGCGAGATCATCAGATTGCGGTGCCGCGCGATATACACCAGCGCCGATTCGCTGACCACGGCGGTCGCCGCCACGACTTCGGCCAGCAGCAGGAAGGCGAGCGCACCCGTTCCGCCGACGAAATGGGGGCCGACCAGCCCCATCACCGCTTCGCCCGGAATGCCGAGCGCAAGCGCGATGCCCGCCTGCGCCGCGATGATCCAGAAGCCGACCTGGCTCACCTGCCGCGCTATGGCGGTGAGATTGCCCTCCGAAAGATTGCGGGTGATGACCGGGCCCAGGATCGGGTCGAAGCTGGTCTTCAGTTTCTGGGGCAGGGAGGCGACCTGCTGCGCCACATAATAGATGCCGACCACGGCGGGGCTGACGAACAGGCCGAGGATCGCCATGTCCAGCCGGCGCGACCCCCATTCCACGCCGTCCGCCGCCGCCAGCGGCAGATTGCGGCGCGCCAGCCGCCACAGCCGTCCGAAATCCGGACGCCAGCCATAGGGAATGCCGTAATGGCGGGTCATCGGAATGATCGAGGCGACCAGCGCGGCGATCATCGAGACCACATAGGAGAGGATCAGGCCGTCGCGGGTCGAATAATAAGCGAAGCCGAAGGCGCCGATGCTGATCGCCCAGGGTTCGATGATGGACCGGGCCCGCACCGTGGCGCCGATGTCGAAGCGGTAGGCGCAGGCGGCCAGCGCCACGTCGGACCCGGCGACCGCGATCACGATCAGGGCGAGCAGGCGGTCGAGGCCGTTGATGCCGCTGTTCGGGAACATGGCCTGGGGGAAGGCGACCAGGAGCGCGCTGCCGATCAGGGAGGCGGTCAGCGTCACCACCATGGCGTCGGTCACGACATGGCTGTGCGGCCGCTCGGTCTGGGCGAGCGCGCCCGCAAGGCCGCGTTTCAGGCCGAGCGTCGCGAGCTGGGCGACGAACTCCACCACCAGCACCGCATAGGCGAAGCGGCCCAGCGCGTCGGCGCCATACCAGCGGCCGGCGATGAACAGGAACGGCAGGCGCGCCGCGAGGCGGAGCAGGAAACCGAACACATTGGTCCGTCCACCCTTGGCGAGCGCCGCAATATCGTCCTGCTGCGCGGGAGAGGCCCCTTCAGCCGCCAAAGAATTATGATCCCCCTGTGACATCAATGCTGTCGCGTCATTTTGTGGAGCCGGACTGTAGCAACAAATGATGATAGGGCGATGAATTTATTCGGCGCGCAGCGGACGGGCGAGCAGCGCATCCATCACCTGGGCGAGCGGCGCGGCATCTTCCAGCAGGGCGCAGACCGCCTCGACCACGGGCATTTCGACATGGGCGGCGCGGGCGGCTTCGCGCAGCACGGGCGCGGTAAAGGCCCCTTCCGCGACGGTCCGGCGGTTGGCCAGCAGGTCGCTGGCAGCCCGCCCCTCCCCCAGCCCCTTGCCGAGCGAGAAGTTGCGGCTGTTGGTCGAGGAACAGGTAAGGACGAGATCGCCCAGTCCGGAAAGGCCAGCCAGCGTTTCGGCGCGGGCGCCCCTGGCTAGACCGAAGCGGGTCATTTCGGCAAAGCCCCGGCTGATCAGCGAGGCACGGGCATTGAGGCCCAAGCCCGCGCCCTCCGCGACGCCGCAGGCGATGGCGAGGACGTTCTTCACCGCCCCGCCAATCTCCGCGCCGACGACATCGTCGGACAGATAGGGGCGGAAGGCAGGGCGCGCGATGCGGCCCGCGATCTTCGCGGCAAGAGCGGCGTCGGCGCAGGCGAGGGTGATCGCAGTGGGCAGGCCCCTGGCGACCTCATGCGCGAAGGTCGGCCCCGAAAGGACGGCGATGGGCGAGGTCGGCTGCGCTTCCATCGCCACCTCGGACATCAGCAGGCTGGTGCCCGCCTCGATCCCCTTGGAACAGAGGACGAGCGGCGTGCCCGCCGGCGCCTGCGCCACGACGGTGCGCAGATGCTGGGCAGGGCTGACGATCAGCAGCAGATCGCGGTCGGCCATGGCGGCCATGTCGCCGGTCGCCTCGATCGAGGCGCTGAGCGGGATATGGGGCAGGTAGAGCGGGTTCTGGCGGTCGCCGTTGACCGCCGCCACGACTTCGGGTTCCAGCGCCCAGAGGCGGACATGCCGGCCGTCCGCCGCCAGCGTCTGGGCCAGCGCGGTGCCCCAGGCGCCTGCTCCGATGACGCCTGCCTTCAGGGAGGGAGCCTTCATGCTTTCACTCCTGCGCCGCGCGCCTTTTCCGCGCCGGGGTCCAGCGGCCAGCGCGGGCGCGCCGGGACCGTGAGGTCGTCGATAAAGCCCGCCGCATAGCGTTCCGCCCCGGCCCACGCGATCATCGCCGCATTGTCCGTGCAGAGCCAGAGCGGCGGCGCGACAAAGGGCAGATCATGCTTTGCGGCGAGCGCTTCCAACGCGGCGCGGATCGACTGGTTGGCGGCGACGCCCCCCGCGACGACGAGGGCGGTGATGTCCTGAAGGCCCGCCAACTGCCGCTCGGTGCGGTCGATCAGGCAGTCGATGACGGCCTGCTGGAAGCTGGCGGCGATGTCCTCGGTCGAATATCGGCCGGACTGGGCCGCGCGCATGACCGCGCTCTTGAGGCCGGCGAAGGAGAAATGCGGCTCGGCGGTGCCGACCAGCGGGCGTGGCAGGGGAACGGCCCTCGAATTGCCATCGGCGGCGGCCTTCTCCACCGCCGGTCCACCGGGATAGCCCAGTCCGAGCAGCTTGGCGGTCTTGTCGAAGGCCTCGCCGCTGGCGTCATCGATGGTGGTGGCCAGGCGGGCATAGTCGCCCGGCCCCCGCACATGCAGCAACTGGCAATGGCCGCCCGACACCAGCAGCAGCAGATAGGGGAATTGCAGCGTCGGATCGGCCAGGCGCGGCGAAAGGGCATGGCCTTCCAGGTGGTTGACCGCGATCAGGGGCTTGTTCGCGGCATGGGCGAGCGCCTTGCCGGTGACGAGGCCGACCATCACGCCGCCGATCAGGCCGGGGCCGGCGGTGGCGGCGATCACGTCCACATCGCCAAGCGTAAGGTCGGCGTCCTTCAGCGCCGCCTCTATCAAGGGCGAAAGCGCCTCGACATGGGCGCGGGCGGCGATTTCCGGGACGACGCCGCCATAGGGGCGATGCGCCTCCTCCTGCGTGGCGAGGCGGTGGGCCAGGATCTTGCCCTCCGCCGTCACCAGCGCCGCCGCGGTTTCGTCGCAGCTTGATTCCAGGCCAAGGATGATCGTCATTGCCGCTTCCATCTAATGCCCGCGATCATTAGAGCAAGCGGGATCATGCAAAAGCCTTCCCGTCCGCCCCACACGCCCCTTCGCCTTGGCACGCGTGGCTCCCCGCTCGCGCTGGCGCAGGCCCATATGACGGTGGCGGCGCTGCGGGCGCGCCACAGCTGGGACGAGGGCGCGGTCGAGATCGTCGTGGTGCAGACCAGCGGCGACCGCATTCAGGACCGGGCGCTCGCGGAAATCGGCGGCAAGGCGCTTTGGACCAAGGAGCTGGACCGCGCGCTGGCCAGTGGCGAGATCGATTTCACCGTCCATTCGATGAAGGATGTGGAGACGATCCGGCCCGCCGAAATCCGCATCGCCGCCATGCTGCCCCGCGCCGATGTGCGCGACCGCCTTGTGGGTGCGGACAGTTTCGCGGCGCTCCCCGAAAGGCCGGTGGTGGGCACCAGCTCGCCGCGCCGGGCGGCGCAGGTCAAGCGGCTTCGGCCCGACGCGGAGGTCATCCTGTTCCGCGGCAATGTCGCGACGCGGCTCGCCAAGCTGGAAAGGGGGGAGGCGCATGCGACCCTGCTGGCGGCGGCCGGGCTCGACCGGCTGGGCCAGGGCGATGTGGGCGTCACCATCCCCGTCGAGGTCATGCTGCCCGCGCCGTCCCAGGGCGCCGTGGGCATCGAGACGCTGAGCGACAATGAAGCGGTGCTCGATCTGCTGGCGTCGATCAGCGACGCCGACACCTTCGATTGCGTGATGGCGGAGCGCGCGGTGCTGGCCGGGCTCGGCGGCACCTGCCATTCGCCCATTGCGGCGCTGGCCCGGCTGGAGCATGGGCGGGTCCATCTGCGGGCCGAGATCATCAGCCCCGACGGGCAGGAGACGGTCAGCGATGCGCTGCGGATCGGGCGGGGCGATGCCGCCGCCGCGGAAAGGATGGGACGCGCTTTGCTGGATAGGGCCAGCCCGACGCTGCGGGCTTTGTTCGAGGCGTGAGGCCCCTCGTCATCCTGCGGCCTGAACCGGGGGCGGGCAAGACCGCGGCGCGGGCGGCGGAACTGGGGCTGAAAGCGCGGGTCTTTCCGCTGTTCGCGCCCCGGGCGCTGCAATGGGAGGCCCCTGCCCCGGAAAGATTCGACGCCCTGTTGCTGACCAGTGCCAATGCGGCCCGGCTGGCGGGGGAAGGGCTGGCGCGCTATCGGAAGTTGCCCGTCTATGCGGTCGGACAGGCAACGGCGAAGGCGCTGGAGGAAGCCGGATTCGCAGATGTCGTCGCCGGGGATGGCGACGGCACCGCCATTGCGCGGCGGATCGCGGCGGATGGGCATGGCGATGTGCTGCATCTGGCGGGGCGGACGGTGGCGCCGATCGACGCGGGCGCGCTGCGGATCGAGCGGGTCGTTGTCTATGAAATGCTGCGGACCGGCGATGAGGGATGGGTGGAGCGGCTGGAGGCCGGCAGCGTCCTTCTGGTCCACTCCCCGCGTGCCGGCGAATTGCTGGCGCGCCATGTGGGTCCGGGGCTGCGCAGATCACTCCACCTGATCGCCATCAGCCCTGCGGCGCTGGTCGCCTGCGGCACCGGATGGGCCAGCGCTCAGGCGCCCGATAAGCCCGATGATGAGAGGATGCTGGCCCTTGCCGTCCGATTATGCGAATGATTCGCCTCATATGGAAGAAAAGCCCTTGATGAGCGACACGGATGGCCCGTCCGGCGGCGTAGCGGCGCCGCCCCCGGCGCGACGCGGATCCTGGCTGCTGGTGCTGCTGGTCTTGCTCGCCTTTGCGGTCGGGGTCGTGCTGACCGTCCTCGCCCTGCCGCGCATCCAGCGGTGGAATGCACCGCAACGGCCGTCGGTGCTGAGCGATCCGTTGCTGAATGCCGCCGCGCCGGGCGTGCCGATGCGGCCGCTGTCCGCCGATGCCGGGCAGATGCTGGACGCGCGCGTCGTGCAGCTGGAGGAACGGCTCAACCGCATCACGGTGGAGGCGCAGGCGGCGTCGGGCAATGCGGCACGCGCGGAAGGCCTGCTGGTCGCCTTCGCGGCGCGGCGGGCGCTCGATAGCGGGACGCCGCTCGGCTATATCGAAGGCCAGTTGCGCCTTCGTTTCGGACAGGCGCAGCCGCGCGCGGTGGCGACCATCATCAACGCCGCGCGGGAACCGGTGACGCTGGCCGACCTGCGCGCCGGGCTGACGGCCCTGGCCGACCGGGTCACCGTCCCGCCCGCCGACGCGAGCTGGTGGGAAGCGCTGGAACATGAGGCGCGGGAGATCATCACCATTCACCGGGCGTCCACCCCCTCTCCCCGGCCGCAGGCAGCGCTGGACCGGGCGCTGCGCTATCTGGACGGATCGCAGGTCGGCGCGGCTCTCGCCGAGGTGGAGCAGATGCCGGGACGCGCGGCGGCAGACCGCTGGATGCAATATGCGCGGCGCTACATGGAAGCGCGGCGGGCGCTGGACCTGATCGAAACGGCCGCGATATTGGAGCCGCGCCAATTGCGAGCGGCCGACGGCGCGCCGGTGGCGCAGACCTCTCCATTGGCGCCCTGATCCTTCCATAAGCCGCTGTCACAAACGGCGAACCGTTCATGCCCGTGGACAAATCTCCATGGACTCGGGAGCCTGTGTCATGAGAATGTCATTTTTCCTGTTGGAAGAAGGAAAGACATTTTCGTGCCGCCCTATGCCGACGCCATTGCCAGTTTCTGGAAGAGCCGCCTGGCCAGCGGACCTCGCGCGGCCGAGCGGCCGTCGCTCCAGCATCTGTTGGGCAATGCATCGGTGCCTTTCGATCTGGCGCGGACACGGGCGCAGGCCGCCCAACTGGCGCGGGCCATCCATGGCGACGGACGGCAGGTCCTGCTGATCCCGGGCCTGCTCGCCAGCGAGCAGCGGATGGAGCCTTTACGCGCCGTGCTGAACGCGGCGGGTTATGAGGCGCATGGCTGGGGCATGGGCCGCAATTTCGGACCCAAGCCGGACAGTCTGGAACAGATCGACCGCCGGGTGGATGCCATAAGGCGTGAGACCGGAGCGCCCGTCACTCTGGTGGGCTGGAGCCTGGGCGGGCTGTTCGCGCGGGAATATGCCAAATTCGCCATGCATAAGGTCGGCGGCGTCGTGACGATGGGTACGCCTTTTTCCGGCGATCCCCGCGCCAATCATGCGTGGCGGCTCTACCAGCTCGTTTCCGGATTTCCGGTCGACCGGCCGCCCTTCACCTGCCGGCGTGAGGAAAAACCGCCGGTGCCGACCGTGGCGCTCTGGTCGCGTCGGGATGGCGTGATACTGCCCCAATGCGCCAAGGGGCGCGTCGGCGAGCGGGATCGGGCAATCGAGGTCGACTGCACCCATATGGGCTTCGCGGCCGCGCCGGAAGGAATTTTGGCCGTTGGCCGGGCGCTGGAGCTTATGCAGCGGTAGGGCTTTCGGAGCGCCGGGATAGTGGCCCGGGTCGAGAGCGGACAGGCCTGCTTTCTCCCACCGGTCTTCACCGCTTCCTTGGGACTGTGGCGCAAAAACAGGCATAAAGGGCTTCGACAAGCTCGGCCCGAACGGTTTTCTGGTCCGCTCCTCGCCAAATCTCCTGATCAGACCGACAGACGCGCCAAGGCTTCTTCCCGCCCGATCAGCGGCAGGAGCTGGCCCATGTCCGGTCCATGGTCCAGTCCGGTCAGTGCCCGGCGTAGCGGCAGGAACAGCGCCTTGCCCTTGCGGCCGGTTTCCGTCTTCAGCGCTTCGGTCAGGGTTCGCCAGATGGCGGCATCGAAGCTCGCCTCCGCCAGCCGGGCATGCGCCAGGGCCAGGAAGTCGCGATCTTCGTCCGTCGGGAGTGGCGCGTCGATCGGGCCGGTGACGATCCGCCACCAGTCAGCCGCCCCCGCCACGGTTTCCAGATTCGGGCGGATGGCGTCCCAGGCCGCTTCGTCCATGCCCTGGGGCAAACGATCGGCAACAGCCGCATAGGGCAGCAGGTGGACGATCTTCTGGTTGAGGCTCGCCAGTTCCCCTTCATCGAAGCGCGCTGGCGCACGGCCGAAATGGGCGAAGTCGAAGCTGTCGATCAGCGGTTGCAGGTCCGTAAAGGGTTCCACCGGCATGGAACTGCCCAGCCGCGCCAGCAGGGAGGCGATGGCCATCGGCTCGAGGCCGCTCTCGCGAAAATGCGCGACGCCAAGCGATCCCAGACGCTTGGAAAGCTTGCCCTCGCTCCCGGTCAGCAGCGCTTCATGGGCAAAGGCGGGCAGTGTCGCGCCCAGCGCCGCGAACATCTGGATCTGCGTCGCGGTGTTGGACACATGGTCTTCCCCGCGCAGAACATGGGTGACGCCCATGGCGATGTCGTCGATCACCGACGGCAGCATATAGAGCCAGCTTCCATCGGCGCGGCGGATCACGGGATCGGACAATAGTTTCGGGTCGAAGCGCTGGTCGCCGCGGATCAGGTCGGTCCAGCCGATGGGCAGGTCATGATCCAGTCTGAAGCGCCAGTGCGGCCGACGCCCTTCGGCTTCATAGGCCGCAATCTGGTCCGCGCTCAGGGCCAGCGCCGCCCGGTCATAGACCGGCGGCAGGCCACGACCCAGCAGCACCTTGCGGCGCAGGTCCAGTTCCTGCGCGGTTTCATAGGCCGGATAGACATGGCCCGACGCCTTGAGCGCTTCGAACTTTTCCTCATAGAGGGCGAAGCGGTCGGACTGCTTCTCCTCCCCGTGCCAATGCAGGCCGAGCCAGTTCAGGTCCGCCTTGATGCCGTCGGCATATTCGGGGCGCGAGCGTTCGAGATCGGTGTCGTCGAGGCGCAGCAGGAACTGGCCGCCATATTTGCGCGCGAACAGCCAGTTGTGCAGCGCGGCGCGGATATTGCCGACATGGAGGTTGCCGGTGGGCGACGGAGCGAAGCGGGTGATGACTGTCATGCGGTTTACAGCGTGCGGAAGGCGTTGGTGATCGGGTAGCGGCGGTCGCGGCCGAAATTGCGAATGCCAAGCTTCACGCCCGGGGGCGACTGCCGGCGCTTATATTCCGCGACATAGAGCAGCCGTTCGATACGGGCGACCGTGTCGCGTTCGAATCCGCGGGCGACCAGTTGCTCGACCGACAGTTCCTCCTCCACCAAACCGTAGAGGATGGGGTCCAGCACCTCATAGGGGGGCAGGCTGTCCTCGTCCTTCTGGTTGTCGCGCAGTTCGGCGCTGGGCGGCTTGGTGATGACGCGCTCGGGCATGACGGGGCCATGTGGGCCGAACCCCTCGCCCAGCGACGGGACATTCTCGTTGCGCCAGCGGCAAAGGTCGAACACCGTCGTCTTATAGGCGTCCTTCAGCACCGAATAGCCGCCCGCCATGTCGCCATAGATGGTGGCATAGCCGACCGACATCTCGCTCTTGTTGCCGGTGGTGAGCAGCATATGACCGAATTTGTTGGACAGGCCCATCAGCGTCACGCCCCGGATGCGGGACTGGATATTCTCCTCCGTCAGGTCGCGCTGGCGGCCGGCGAAGACGTCGGCCAGCATCGCATCGAAAGCCTCCACCGCGGGTTCGATGGGGATGCTGTCGTAGCGGACGCCCAGCAGGCGGGCGCATTCGATGGCATCGTCCAGGCTTTCCCGGCTGGTGAAGCGCGATGGCATCATCACGCACCACACCCGGTCGGCGCCCAGCGCGTCCACCGCGACGGCAGCGGAAAGGGCCGAGTCGATGCCGCCCGACAGGCCAAGCACGACTCCGGGAAAGCGGTTCCCGTTCACATAGTCGCGCAGGCCCAAGACCATGGCGTTGTAGATGTCGGCGGGGCGATCATCGAGCGCGTGACGCTCGCCGGGAAGGCAGACCCATTGGCCTTCCCATTTTTCCCATTGCGTCAGGACCAGCGCCTCTTCCCAGTCGGGAAGCTGGTGCGCCAGGCTGAGGTCGCCGTTCATGACGAAGGAGGCGCCGTCGAACACCAGTTCGTCCTGCCCGCCAACGCGGTTCAGATAGACGAGCGGCAGGGCGGTTTCACGAACCCGGGTCCCCGCGACGGCGTTGATGCGGCGGTCGTCCTTGTCGACCTCGAACGGGGAGCCGTTGGGGCTGATCAGGATTTCCGCGCCTTCCGCCCGCAAATGGGCGGTGACGAAGGGAAACCAGATGTCCTCGCAGATGGGGACGCCGATGCGAACGCCCCGGAAGTCGATGGGCGCGGGCAGCGGACCGGGGGCGAACAGGCGCTTTTCGTCGAAGGTGCCGTAATTGGGCAGTTCCCGCTTCTGCCGGATGGCGGTGACCGCGCCATTCTCCAGCAGGGCGACGACGTTGAACAGGACGCCTTGCGACGCCACGACCGTGCCCACCAGCATGGCGGGGCCGCCGTCGGCGGTCGCCTGCGCCAGCCGGTCCAGCTCATGATTGGCCCGGTCCACCAGCGCGGGCTTCAGCACCAGATCCTCGGGCGGATAGCCGATCAGTTGCAGTTCGGGATAGACGATGAGGTCCGCTTCCATCGCCCGCGCACGCCATTCCAGCATCGCGTCGGCATTGGCGGACAAGTCGCCCACCGACTGCGTCATCTGGGCCAGGGCTATCACGAGTTTGTCGGTCATGGTCCGCGCCCCTAGAGCATTTTGCAGCAGCGCGCAAAAGCGCCTTTTCAGGAGGGGCCTCCGCCGCTAAAGGGGCCGCGTTCCGACAGCGTCACCAATTTGTCACGCCATTTAGTTCTAGGGGTTTGGCCATGAAGCTCATGACCGGCAATTCCAACAAGCCGCTCGCGGCCGCCATCGCCGACTATATCGAGATTCCCCTGACCGACGCGAGCGTCCGCCGCTTCGCCGACGAAGAGGTTTTCGTGGAAATTCACGAGAATGTACGCGGCGAGGACGTGTTTGTGATCCAGTCGACCAGCTATCCGACGAACGACAATCTGATGGAGCTGCTGATCATGATCGACGCGCTGAAGCGCGCGTCGGCCAAGCGAATCACGGCGGTGGTCCCCTATTTCGGCTATGCCCGGCAGGATCGGAAGCCCGGCCCCCGCACGCCGATCTCAGCCAAGCTGGTCGCCAATCTCATCACCACCGCAGGCGCCAACCGCGTGCTGTCGGTGGACCTGCACGCCGGGCAGATCCAGGGCTTCTTCGACATTCCGACCGACAATCTGTTCGGCGCGCCGGTCATGTCGGCCGACATCCAGGCGCGCTTCGGCGACCGCAACCTGATGGTCGTGTCGCCGGACGTGGGCGGCGTGGTGCGCGCCCGCGCCCTTGCCAAGCGGCTGGACAACGCCCCCCTCGCCATCGTCGACAAGCGGCGCGAGCGCGCGGGCGAATCGGAGGTCATGAACATCATCGGCGACGTGAAGGGCCGCTTCTGCGTGCTGATCGACGACATCGTCGATTCGGCGGGCACGCTCTGCAACGCCGCCGCCGCGCTCAAGGCGGCGGGGGCTGAAGAGGTAGCCGCCTATGTCAGCCATGGCGTGCTGTCGGGCGGCGCGGTGGCGCGGGTCGAGGCGTCGGAACTCAAGGAACTGGTCATCACCGACTCGATCCAGGGTACGGATGCGGTCTGCGGCGCGAAGAGCATCCGCCATCTGCCGATCGCTCCCCTGTTGGGCGAGGCGATCAAGCGCATCGCGGACGAAAGCTCCGTTTCCAGCCTGTTCGACTGAGATCGCCGCGAGGAAGTCGAAAAAAAGGCTGCCGATGGTCCCATCGGCGGCCTTTTTCATGTCCGTTCGGCAAAGTCGCGCGGCGCGACTTTGCTCAGTTGCGCGGAAACAACAGCAACGGCAGGCTGCAAACCAGCGCCATCGCCAGGAAGATGCGCTGGCTGAGTGAAATGCCGAGCGGCTTGTCGCGCCACAACCAGGGGCAGGTCAGCAGGGCCAGCATGAACAGGATGTTCGCCAATGCGGGCGAACCGTCGGCCGGGAGATCCTGCCACAGCGCCAGCCCTCCGAACAGGGCCATGAAACTTACAATCCAGCCGACCAGCGCCACCAGCAACTCCTTCGAGACATGTCGAAGGATAGGACGGCGCGAACCGGCGGAAGTTTAGGCGGAATGCGCCCAGGGGTCGTAAGTGCCGAAGCTCCAGACATTGCCCTCCGGATCGAGCGCTTCATAGCCGCGACCGGGATAGCCGTCATTGTCGTGCGGCTCGCTGACCACGACGGCGCCTTCATTCCGTGCGTGAAGGCAGTGGGCGTCGGCGTCGGGCACGACCACATAGATGCAGGTGGTGACGCCGCCCAGTTCCCTGGGCGTGCTCCAGCTATAGAGCGATTCCGTCGCTCCGTCGCGGACGCTGCCCAGCATGACCATGCCCTCCCCCAGCACCAGCTGGGCATGATGGACGATGTGCGGGTCGTCCGCATCTTCGTAGCTGGCCTGTACTTCGAAACCAAAAGCCCGGCAGAGAAACCGGATGGCGGCGGGCGCATCGGCATAGCGCAGGCCGGGGATGACGGGAGAACCGGGCATCACATCCCTCCTTCAGGGAATCGGAGAGACCCAGCCTATCCTTTAACTTCGCCCGTCGCGACAGCCCTTTGCATTTTCCCGGCGGTCGACCGTTCCGCCGGGCGGGAAAATGCTCTAGGCCCATGGCATGACGACCCGCGACGATCTGGCCCTTGCCAACCGCCTTGCCGACGCCGCCCGCGCGGCGATCCGCCCCTTTTTCCGCGCGCGCTACGACATGGAATTCAAATCCGACAAGTCCCCCGTGACGGAGGCGGACAGGGCCGCGGAGGCAGCGATCCGCGCGATCCTGGAGAAGGAACGGCCGCAGGACGGCATCATCGGGGAGGAATATGGCGCGAGCCGCGAGGATGCGGAACGGGTATGGATCCTCGATCCCATCGACGGTACGCGCAGCTTCATCGCCGGGCGGCCGATCTTCGGCACGCTGATCGCGCTGACCCAGGCGGGTTGGCCGACCGTCGGGATCATCGACCAGCCCATTGCGGAGGAACGCTGGGCGGGAATGATGGGGCAGCCGACGACCTTCAACGGCAAGCCGGTGACCACCCGCGCCTGCCGCGCCCTGGACGAGGCGATCCTGGCCTCCACCGCGCCGCAGCTTTTCCCGGGCTGCAGCGGCGAGCATTTCTCACGCCTTGCGGGGCAGTGCCGCGACACGGTCTGGGGCGGGGACTGCTATAATTATGGGCTGGTCGCGTCGGGTCATGTCGACATCGTGGTCGAGGCGGGTCTCAAGCTGCACGATCTGGCGGCACTGGTGCCGGTGGTGGAGGGCGCGGGCGGGCGGATGTGCGACTGGACAGGCGAACCGCTCACGCATGACAGCGACGGTCAGGTGATAGCGCTGGGCGACGCCGCGCGGCTGGATGACGTGCTGGAGGCGTTGGCCGAGGGGCATGAGGGTCATTAGGGCGCTAATTATTTCAGGAGGGTGTATTACTCGTCCAGCCCAGACGGCGATCTGTTAGCTGGAAAATTAGCCGGTCGCCGCTCAGCACCCCGCGATTGGTGCAGGGCGCCAGTGCATCAGAAGATGCCCAGGAATTTCTTCTTCTGGCTCTTATTTTCGCGGGCATTGCCCTTGCCGGCTTCATCCTTGGCCGTGGTGCCGCGGCCGACATCGTCGCGGGGCTTGCCGCCCTTGGTGCGCTGGGCGGCGGCCGTCGCGCCGGCAAGGACCGGACCGCAGGCGGCGCTCTTCGCATCCCCGACATCGACGAAGGCAAGCACCGAGGCAAGCGGCGTGGCGGCTATGCCGAGCGCCGCCGCCGCGCCGCCGCGCGCGACCAGTTCGGGGCTGATCACATCGATGCCCGGCCTGGCGAAATATCCGGTGATGCCGACAGGCGACTGACCCGAGAACAGGCTGAACTTCTTGCCGTCGGCGCGGAAGGCGAGGTCCAGGCTTTCGTTGCGGAAGGAGAAGCCGCCCCGGCCCAGCATCACATTCTTGCGCGTGTCGATGATGATCGGATCGGCGGCGGCCACGCCGTTGCGCACGGTGAAGGCGATCAGGCCGCAATTGATCTCCACCGGGTCCTTCAGCTTCTTCTGGAACATCTTGGTGATGAAGGTGCCGATGTCGAGTTCCGCCAGTTGGACGTTGCGCGCCCACATGGAGCCCGCCGGCAGGATCACGGCGATGCGACCGTTGGACGTGCTGAGCGAATCGTGCAGCGTGTTGCCGAGGCCGGTCATCTGGACGCGCGCCTTGATCGTGCCGGTGGTGCCGGATTCCTCCACGCCCCAGCGGGAAAGCAGCTTGCCCATAGGTGTGGGCGACAGTCGGATGTCGTAGCTGGTGCGAACGGGTTCTGTCCGGGCATTGATGCTGATGTCGGAACTGACATGACCGCCCGACATGTCGAACGTCAGCGGCGACAGCCTGAGCAGGCTGCGGTCGAGCGAAAGCGTCAGGCCGATATTGGACACCGGCAGATTGTTGGCGCGGACCCGGCGGACATCATAGCGGACGCGCGCATCGAAATTGCGCAGCGCCTCCACCCGCAGCGGCGCGTCGGGCAGGACGCGCGGCGTGCCGCCCACCGTCTGGATCGCGCCCGCCTTGCCCTGCCTCTCCAGCCGCTGGGGGTCATAGCCGATGAAGGGGCCGACATCGACGATGTCGAGGCTTTGGGTGGCGAGGTCGGCCTTCAGCAGCAGGCGATCGTCGGGCAGGGACACGGTCATGCGCCCCGCCAGATCGCTGTCGCCGAAACGGCCCTTGAGATGGGTGAACCGCCACTCCTCGCCAGCCTTGGTCAGCGCGGAGGTGAAGCGATAGGCGCGCGTTTCGGGAATGGCGACGCCCAGGAAATCGAACAGCCGCGCAAGATTGGGGCCATGGGTGAGCAGGCGCAGGTCCGCCCCCTCGATCTCGGTCGCGCCGGGAAGCGTGCCGCTGACCTCCAGCACGGTCGCGCCAGCCTCGGCCCGGAGGGCAAGCCTGTTCCGGCCGCCCGTCACCGTCTGGTTGGGCGAGAGCAGGCCGCCGCGCAGCCTGAAGGGGCGGCCCCGCATCGTGCCGGTGCCGGAAAAGCGCACGTCGCTGGCAAAGCGGGTGTCCTGCGCCTTCACCGTCTCGAATCCGATGTCGGCGTCAAGCTGCATGCGGGGGTCGCGATAGCGCAGCGTCGTACCGGCCAGGAGGGCGCGGCGGATCAACGGCAGGTTGAGCGGCTCGCCCTTCCTGTCGGGATCACCGAAGGTCCATGTGTTGCTCCTGCCGTCGCGCGACCATTCCAGATCGGCGGCGGCATTGCGCAGTTCGAGCCAGCGGACCTTGTACTTGTCCCCGAAGAGAAGGCTGAGGGGCGCGATCCGGCTATCGATCAGGTCGGCGCGGAAAAAGGCGGGCCGGCTGGCCCAGGGCGTATTGGCGACGGCGATATGCTCGGCGCGGAACTTGATCGTGATGGGGTCGAAATAGAGCTGGAAGTCGCCGCCGACGCGCACGGGGCGTTCAAGGCGGTTGCCGAGCATCCGTTCGAAGGGATGCTTGAGGAAGCGGCCCTTGGTGATGAAGAGCATGAGCCAGAGCGCGAAGAGAATGCCGACGATCCAGAGCAGGATGCGCACCGGCAGGGGGAGCCTTCGCCAGCCCTCTCTGGCGCGCTGAACATAATGGCCCGTGCCGCGGGGGCGCGGCATTTCGCTTGTCGGCCTATCCGGCCGATCGGGGCTTGCCGGCATGTCCGGCCGGAGGGGATCGGCGTCGGCCATGGCGGTTCAACGCCGATCCGCCTTTTTGGGTCCGAATCGCTTGCGTTCGGGGATGCTTCCGACTATGGGCCGCCCTTCGCGATATTTGGAAGGACCGCCCGGCTAACTAGGGCTGCCGTGGCTGTCCGTAATCGTCGCGCTTTGAAAAGGAGACGAAAATGCCCAAGCTCAAGACCAAGAGCGGTGTGAAGAAGCGCTTCAAGTTCACCGCTTCCGGCAAGGTCAAGCACGGCGTCGCTGGCAAGCGTCACCGCCTGATCAGCCACAATGCGAAATATATCCGCCAGAATCGCGGCACCTCGGTCATGTCCGACGCCGACGTGGCCCATGTGCGCCTCTGGGCGCCCTATGGCCTGAAGTAAGGGAGGGCTGACCAATGGCACGTGTCAAGCGTGGTACGACCACCAAGGCGAAGCATAAGAGGATATTGGATCAGGCGAAGGGCTATTATGGCCGTCGCAAGAACACGATCCGCATCGCCCGTCAGGCCGTCGAAAAGGCCGGCCAGTACGCCTATCGCGACCGCAAGGTCAAGAAGCGGACCTTCCGTGGCCTGTGGATCCAGCGCATCAACGCCGGTGTCCGCGCCGAGGGCCTGACTTATTCGCAGTTCATGCACGGCCTGAAGCTGGCCGGCGTAGATCTGGACCGCAAGGTCCTGGCCGACATTGCGATGCACGAAGGCGAGGCGTTTAGCGCCATCATCGCCCAGGCGAAGGCTGCGCTGCCCGCGGCCTGAGCTTAGAACGGTCGCAAGATCGTCCAAAGGGGCGCCGGGGCAGATGCCTTCGGCGCCCTTTTTGATTGGCGTGAACCCCCATCTCCGCTCACCCTGGGCGAAGTCGAAGGTTCTGCTGAGCCGCAGGCGAACGGTTTCGCCAGGCTCAAGCGCTGCTTCGGCTTCGCTCAGCCCGAACGGTATTGAAGGAATATCCCTCATGTCGCTGCATGTCTGGTGGCTTTATGTCACGGCGGTTTTCCTGATCTCGGCCACGCCGGGACCGAACATGCTGCATGTGATGACGCAGAGCATTCATCATGGCCCGCGTCGGGCGCTTGCCACCATGGCCGGGCTGATGAGCGCGATCCTGCTGTGCCTGATCGCCTCCGCGCTCGGGCTGGGGGCGTTGCTGAAAGCCTCTCCGCGCCTGTTCGACGGGTTGCGCTATGCAGGTGTCGCCTATCTGATCTGGCTGGGCGTCAAGGCCTGGCGCGCGCCGGTGGGTGAAGCAGGCGAGGTGGGCGCCACGCGGGCGCGGTCGCTGCGGGCGCTCTATGGCACCGGGTTGCTGACCGGCCTCAGCAATCCCAAGCTCATCATCTTCGCGGCCGCGCTGTTTCCGCAGTTCATCGATACCGATCGGCCCTTTGCGGTGCAGCTGGGCATATTGGTGGCGAGCTTCGTCGCCATCGAATTCGGCTGGCAGTGCGTCTATGCGCTGGGGGGCATGAAGCTCGCCCGCTGGCTGGCGCCCGCGAACCGGCAGCGGTTGTTCAACCGGGGAACGGGGCTGATGTTCATCGGCTTCGGCGGGGCGTTGCTGGGCGCGCGGGCGTAAGTCCCCGCTTTTCCACCTCGTCATTCCCGCGAAAGCGGGAACCCATCTCCGGAGCCAGCCGTGACACGCGACTTCGATCCGACGGTCTACATTCTTGCCAGTCACAAAAATGGCACGCTGTATATCGGAGTCACATCAAATCTCGTCCAACGGATATATCAGCACCGTTCCGGCTTGATTGAGGGCTTCACAAAGGATTACGGCGTGCACCGGCTGGTCTGGTTCGAGAGCGGCGGCTCGATGGAAGAGACGATCCGACGTGAAAAGCAGATCAAGAAATGGAACAGGCAATGGAAGATCGGCCTGATCGGACGGGAGAATCCCGATTGGCGGGATTTGGCGATCGATTTCGGGTTCGATCCATTGAAGAGTCGGCGCATCGTCAAGGCGTCAGGTGATTGGAACAGGGTGGGAAATGGATTCCCGCCTCCGCGGGAATGACGAAGATTATGACTGAGATTGCCAATCTGAAAGCCGGCCTGATCGCGGATATTGCCGCCGCCGACACGCTCGACGCGCTGGAGGCGCTGCGGGTCGGCGCCTTGGGCAAGAATGGCGTGGTCACGGGGTTGCTCAAGACGCTGGGCCCGATGAGCCCGGAGGAGCGGCTCGAGAAAGGCCCCCCGATCCAGGATTTGCGGGAGAGCGTGACGGCGGCGCTGGCGGAAAGGAAGGCGGCGCTGGAGCAGGCGGCGCTCGATGCGAAGCTCGCGGCCGAGAAGATCGACATGACCCTGCCCGCCGACACCGGTCCACAGGGGTCCGTGCATCCGGTCAGCCAGGTGATGGACGAACTGGCGGAGATTTTCGCCGATCTGGGCTTCTCCGTGGCGACGGGGCCGGAGATCGAGGACGACTGGCATAATTTCACCGCGCTCAACATTCCGGAGACGCATCCGGCGCGGGCGATGCACGACACTTTCTACTTCCCCGACACCACCGATGGGAATGGGGACGGGAAGAAGATGCTGCTGCGCACCCACACCTCCCCAGTGCAGATCCGGACCATGATGAACGGCGAACCGCCGATCCGCATCATCGCGCCGGGCCGCGTCTATCGGTCGGACAGCGACGCGACGCATACGCCGATGTTCCATCAGATCGAGGGGCTGGTGATCGACAAGGGCATCACGCTCGGTCATCTCAAATGGACGCTGGAGACTTTCCTGAAGGCCTTTTTCGAGCGCGACGACATCGTCCTGCGCCTGCGGCCCAGCTATTTCCCCTTCACCGAACCTTCGGTGGAGGTCGACGTCGGATATACGCTGGTGAACGGCCAGCGGGTGATCGGGGGCGACGGCGACGCGCCGGGCGGCGGCTGGCTGGAGGTGCTGGGCAGCGGCATGGTGAACCGGCGGGTGATCGAGGCCTGCGGGCTCGATCCGGATGAATGGCAGGGCTTTGCCTTCGGGACGGGCGTCGACCGGCTCGCCATGTTGAAATATGGGATGAACGACTTGCGCGCTTTCTTCGACGGCGATCTGCGCTGGCTGAAACATTATGGCTTTTCGGCGCTGGATGTGCCCACTTTGAGCGGGGGAGTGGGCGCATGAAGTTCACGCTGAGCTGGCTCAAGACGCATCTTAATAGCGATGCGGACCTGCCGACGATCCTCAAGGGGCTGACGAACATCGGTCTTGAGGTCGAGGGCGTGGAGAATCCGGCCGAGAAGCTGGGCGCCTTCCGCATTGCGAAGGTGCTGACGGCGGAGCGTCATCCGCAGGCGGACAAGCTGCAGGTGCTGACCGTGGATGCGGGCGACGGCCCGTTGCAGGTGGTCTGCGGCGCTCCCAATGCGCGGGCCGGGCTGGTCGGCGTGTTCGGGACCGAGGGCGCGGTGGTGCCGGTCAACGGCATGGTGCTGAAAAAGACCGCCATTCGCGGCGTCGAATCCAACGGCATGATGTGCTCGTTCCGGGAGCTGGAACTGGGCGAGGATCATGACGGGATCATCGAACTCAGCGCCGATGCGCCGGTGGGACGGGTCTATGCGGAATGGGCGGGGCTGGACGATCCGGTCATCGACGTGTCGATCACGCCCAACCGGCAGGACTGCATGGGCGTGCGCGGCATCGCGCGCGACCTGGCGGCGGCGGGGCTGGGCACGCTGAACGCGCTGATCGTGCCGACGATCGAGGCGGCGGGGCCCGGGCCGGACGTGCGGATCGAGGATGCGGAGGGCTGCCCCGCCTTCTTCGCCCGGACGGTGCGCGGCGTGAAGAACGGCAGTTCGCCCGAATGGATGGCGAAGCAGTTGAAGGCCATCGGGCAGAAGCCGATCAGCACGCTGGTCGACATCACCAATTACATCATGATCGATCTGGGCCGGCCGCTGCACGTCTATGACATGGCGACGCTGAAGGGCGGGCTGGTGGCGCGGCGCGGCAGGCCGGGCGAGCAGGTGCTGGCGCTGAACGGCAAGACCTACACGGTCGATGAGAGCATGACCGTGATCGCCGACGACGAAGCGGTGCACGACATTGGCGGCATCATGGGCGGCGAGCATTCGGGCGCCACGGAAGCCACGACCGACGTGCTGATCGAATGCGCCTATTTCACGCCGGAACGGATCGCGATGACGGGGCAGAAGCTGGGGCTGACCAGCGACGCGCGCGGACGGTTCGAGCGTGGGGTGGACCCGGCCTTCCTGGACGACGGCCTGTCGATAGCGACCTATCTGGTGACGCATCTCTGCGGCGGCAGCGCCAGCGAGGCGACGCGCGCCGGCAGTCCGCCGCTGGCCGTGAAGACCGTGACCTACGATCCGGCGCAATGCCTGGCGCTTGCCGGCGTCGACGTCGCGGATTCGGAGCAGAAACGCATTCTTGAAAGCCTGGGATTCGAGGTGGAAGGCAATGACGCCACCTTCGAATATCAGGACGGCGTGCCGGTCACGACCCCTGCCACATGGACCGTGACGGTGCCGAGCTGGCGGCGTGATGTCGACGGCTGGCCCGACATCGTCGAGGAGGTGGTGCGCATCGTAGGGCTGGATCAGGTGCCCTCCACCCCCCTGCCCCGCGCCCCCGGCGTCGCCAAGCCGACCGCCACGCCGGAACAGGCCATCGAACGGCGCGTGCGCCGGACGGCGGCGGCGCGTGGGCTGGCCGAAGCGGTCAACTGGTCCTTCATTTCGGAGAAGGAGGCCGCTGCCGTCGGCGGCGGGGCATGGACCCTCGCCAACCCGATTTCGGAGGATCTGAAGGTCATGCGCCCCTCCCTGCTGCCCGGCCTGCTTTCGGCCACGCGGCGGAATGTGGACCGCGGCGCGGCTTCGGTGCGGTTGTTCGAACTGGGCCGCCGCTATCTGGCGGACAAGGAGCGGCCGACCGTCGGCTTCGTGCTGGCGGGCGAGAAGGTGGCGCGGGGCTGGCAGACCGGGAAGGCGCAGCCCTTCTCCGCCTTCGACGCCAAGGGCGAGGCGATCGCGCTGCTCACCGCCGCGGGCGCGCCCGTCGCCAATCTCCAGAGCTTCGGCGAGGCGTCGGGCGCCTATCATCCGGGCCAGTCGGGCACGTTGCGGCTGGGGCCGAAAACGGTTCTGGCGGAGTTCGGCGTGCTGCATCCCAGCCTCGCCAGGCAGTTCGGGCTGACCGGCGCGGCGGTCGCGGGCGAGATCTTCCTCGACGCGATCCCCGCCCGACGGGCCAGCGGCTTCATGCGCCCGCCCTATGCGCCGCCAGCCTTGCAGGCGGTGAAACGCGATTTCGCGTTCCTCGTCGATCAGACTGTCGAAGCCGACGCATTGGTCCGTGCGGTCAGGAACGCGGACAAGAAAGCGATCGTTGACGCGCGGCTGTTCGACGTCTTCGTCGGCCCCGGCGTGGATGAGGGCAAGAAGAGCCTTGCCGTCGAGATCACGCTGCAACCCGGCGACAAGAGCTTTTCCCAGGAAGAGCTGGACGCGATCAGCGCGGCCGTGGTGAAGGCGGCGGAAAAGCTGGGCGGCACTCTGCGGGGATGAGGCTGTTCGCCGGGATCGAGGGGAAAGCGCGGCTTGCCGGTCTCTTCCTTCTCGGCGGCATGGCGGCGCGCGGCGTGGGTGAGGCCATGATCCGCGCCGCTCTGGTCGTGCCCGGTTCCGGGCGGGAAACGGCGCGGAACATAAAGGACTTTCCCTGGGCCTATCGCGCGGCGGAGGCGACCGATCTGGCGATGGCCTGCGCCATGCTGGGGGCGACCGTACTGCTTTATGCGCTGTTCGCGCCGGGCGGGAGGCATGTTGCGCGGATGGCGGCTTTGCTTTCCGTCATCGGCATTGCGGCGCTGGGGGCAGGCAGCCTTCTCTCCATCGCGCTGCTCATCCTGCTGGACGGGGCGCCGCATCCGGGCATCGGCATGGCGCAGACCTATTCGCTCGTGGAACTGACGCTGCTGCTGCGGGATCAGGTTCAGCACGTCGCACGCATCTTCCTGGGGCTGTATCTGCTGCTGATCGGTCTGCTGGCTTTCCGCTCGCGGCGGTTTCCCCGCCCATTGGGCGCGGCGCTGATGTTCGGCGGCGCGGTACAAGCGGTGGCGCGCCTGATAGCGCTGATCGCGCCGGATCTGGCCGACGCGACGGTGATTCAGGCGGACATCGTGGCGGTGCTGGCGGAGGCTGTCTTCGCGCTATGGCTTATTTTTTCGGCTCGTCGGCCTTTTCCTGCGCCGTCGGCGGCGGACTCATGATCTTGCAACCCTTGGCGTCGGCCAGGCCGCGCAAATAGCCGCGCCGGGCTATGCCGGCGGTGACGGCGGCTTCCAGACGACGCTCGGCAGGGGCGGCGCCGCTGATCTCGCGCACCAGGCCGCGAAAGGGGATGATCGAATTGACGATCGTCTTGCCGACCGCTTCGGCTATCTTGCCGGTGCGGTTCTCATTCGCCTTCTGCCCCACGGTGAAGTCGGGGCCAAGCACCGCGTTGAGTTCGTCGAGCGAAGTCTTGAGCGCCTTGCAGCTCCGCACGGGCGGGCGCTTATAGGGGTCTTCGACCGCCTGTTGGAGCACATCGGGAATCTTGTCCTTGTCGATGCCGACATCCCGCGCGGGCTGGGTCGCGATGGTGCCCGCCTTCTTCAACGTGTCGTCCTTCTTCTCCTGTTCCTGCGCCAGAGCGCCCGTCGAACAGAGCAGCAGCGCAGCCACGCCGATCCATTTCATCCGATTTCTCCCTGCTGCTTCTTCAACCCCTTGAGACTGGGCGTGGTTCCGCGCCGGCCTGGCCGCTCCGGACTCTTTCTTTTCCGCGATTTCCTGACCGGCGGTCGGTTCCGGTCGCCGGGAAATCGCTCTATGCCGGACGGCAAGGGAGATTGCAGCATATGGCGGACGAATTCATCACCATCGGTTCAGGCGATCTGAGCGCCGTCGTCAACCCGCTGGGGGCGGAGCTCTGGTCGGTGAAGGACCGGCAGGGGCGCGAATTGATGACCGATGCGGACCCGCGCTGGTGGACGGGACACGCGCCGTTGCTCTTCCCCTTTGTCGGGCGATCGCGCGGGGATGCCTATCGCTTCGAGGGGCGGGATTACGCGATGCCGCAGCATGGCTTTGCGCGGCGCAGGGCTTTCGCGCTGGTGGAGCGGAGCGGCGAGGCCGTGACCTTCCGGCTGGAGGCGGATGCGGAGACGCGGGCGGTCTATCCCTTCGACTTCCGGCTGGACATGCGCTTCGCGGTCGAGGGAGCGGCGCTGCGGATGAAGGCGACGGTGGCCAATATCGGCGAGGGCGACCTGCCCTTCTCCTTCGGCTATCATCCTGCCTTTGCATGGCCGCTGCCCTATGGCGGGGCGGCGGAGGATCACCGGGTGCTGTTCGAGAAGGCGGAACCCGCGCCGATCCGCAAGGTGGGGGACGAGCCGGGCCTGATCGCGCGGGAAAGCATTGCTTCACCCGTGGATGGCCAGGTGCTGGTGCCCACCCATGCGATGTTTGAGGGCGACGCGCTGGTCTGGGACCGGCTGGAGAGCCGCAGCCTGTTCTGGGGCGTGCCGGGCGGCAAGGGGCTGAGGATCGATTTTCCCGATACGCCCTGGCTGGGGCTGTGGCAGAAGCCGGGGGCGCATTATCTTTGCGTGGAACCCTGGGCGGGGATGGCCGATCCGGTGGGTTTTACCGGAGATGTTTGGGAGAAGCAGGGGATCATGCGGCTGGCGCCGGGGAAGGAACGGACCTTCCAGATGGACGTGACGGTGGTGGGCGGCTGAATTCGAGTTGCCTTCCAAAAACGGCCTTACTGGCGTGGCGGCAAAGAATCGCTATATGGGCCGCCCATGAGCATTCCTTCCCGCCGTACCTTCGCCATCATCTCGCACCCTGACGCGGGCAAGACCACGCTGACCGAGAAGCTGCTGCTGGAAGGCGGCGCGATCCATCTGGCGGGGGAGGTCAAGGCGCGCGGGGCGAACCGGCGCGCGCGGTCCGACTGGATGAAGATCGAGCAGCAGCGCGGCATTTCCGTGACCAGCTCCGTCATGACCTTCGAACGCGACGGGGTGACGTTCAACCTGCTCGACACGCCGGGGCACGAGGATTTTTCCGAGGACACCTATCGCACGCTGACGGCGGTGGACTCGGCCGTGATGGTGATCGACGCCGCCAAGGGCATCGAGCCGCAGACGCGCAAGCTGTTCGAGGTGTGCCGGCTGCGCAACGTCCCCATCATCACCTTCGTCAACAAGGTGGATCGTGAAGGGCGCGACGCCTTCGCCCTGCTGGATGAAGTGGCGGACGCGCTGGCGCTGGACGTGTGTCCGATGAGCTGGCCGGTCGGCATGGGCGGCGAGTTCGAGGGGATTTACGACTTCGCCCGGAACCGCCTGCGCCAGCCTTCGGGCGCGAGCAAGGAATTTGAGGGGAAGGAAGCCTCCTTCTCCGGCATCGACGATGATGCTCTGGCTGGCCATCTGTCCGGACAGGGGCTGGCGCGGCTGCGGGAGGAGGCGGAACTGGCTGTGGGCGGCTATGCCGATTTCGACCTTACCGCCTATCGCCATGGCGACCTGACGCCGGTCTATTTCGGGTCGGCGCTCAAGCTGTTCGGCGTGACCGAACTGATCGACGCGCTGGCCGCCCATGCGCCGCCGCCGCGTGCGCAGCCCGCCGAGCCCGCGCCCGTAGAGCCGGAGAATAGCGAAGTCACCGGCTTCATCTTCAAGGTCCAGGCCAATATGGACCCGCAGCATCGCGACCGGATCGCCTTCATGCGGCTCTGTTCGGGCAAGTTCCGGCGGGGCATGAAGCTGACGCCAAGCGGCAGCGGCAAGCCGATCGCCGTGCATTCCCCGATCCTCTTCTTCGCGCAGGACCGCGAGATTGCGGACGAGGCCTTTCCGGGCGACATCATCGGCATTCCCAACCATGGGACGCTGCGCGTCGGCGATACGCTGAGCGAGAAGGCCGGGGTCCGCTTCACCGGCCTGCCGAACTTCGCGCCTGAAATCCTGCGGCGCGTGGCGCTGAAGGACCCGACCAAGACGAAGCAGCTCCGCAAGGCGCTGGATGACCTGTCCGAAGAGGGCGTGATCCAGGTCTTCTATCCGGAAATCGGGTCGAACTGGATCGTCGGCGTGGTCGGGCAGTTGCAGCTCGACGTGCTGATCTCCCGACTGGAGGCGGAATATAAGGTCGCGGCCGGGCTGGAGGCTTCGCCCTTCGACACGGCGCGATGGATTTCGGGGGACGACGCCGCGATCAGGGACCTGGTGTCGTTCAACGGCGCCAATATGGCCAAGGATCGCGACGGCAACCTCGTCTTCATGGCGAAGAGCGCCTGGGACATCGGCTATCAGCAGGAGCGGCACCCCAAGGTCAAGTTCAGCGCGACCAAGGAGCGTTGAACGGGGTACGGCCGAATTTGGCCAATCCAAGACATTCCCCTCCCGCAGGCGGGAGGGGTTAGGGGTGGGTGCGAGCGCAGCGAGCTTCTGACTTAGCCGTTGCAAAACAGCGCAGGTGCCGCGCCAGCTCACCCCCTAGCCCCCTCCCGCCTGCGGGAGGGGGAATGTCCTGATTCCACCCCTCCCGCTCACCGCCGCAGCAGGAACACCGCATGTTCCGCGAACAGATTGGCGTTCGCATGGGTGGTTTCCCGGTCGCCCTTCAGGAACCATTGGCCGTCTATGGTCCAGCCGCGATCCTTCACCAGGGCGCGGAAATCGTCGACCGTGACATGGTGGATGTTGAGCGTATCGTACCATGTGTCGGGCAGCAGGCGCGTCACCGGCATGCGCCCGCCCCAGAACAGCGACAGCCGCCCGCGCCAATGGGCGAAATTGGGGAAGGATACGAAGGCCTGACGGCCAATGCGCAGCAGTTCCTCCACCACGCGGTCCGGGCGTCGGGTGGTCTGGAGCGTCTGGCTCAAGATCGCATAGTCGAAGCTGGCTTCGGGATAAGTGACAAGGTCGGTGTCGGCGTCCCCCTGCACCACCGAAAGTCCCCGGCCAACGGCGGCGGCGACATTGTGCGGGTCGATTTCAAGGCCGCGCGCGTCGACCCGTTTGGTGTCGCGCAGAGCCGCCATCAGCGCGCCGTCGCCGCAGCCCACGTCCAGCACCCGCGCGCCGGGGGTCACGGTACGGGCGATCAGGGCGAGGTCGGGACGCAGGCTCATGCGCGGCCGCCCTTCAGGAAGCCGTCCACCACCCGGTTCAGTTCCGGGCATTCCAGCAGGAAGGCGTCATGGCCGAACGGGCTGGAGAGTTCGACGAAGCTCGCCTGCGCGCCGCCGGCATTGAGCGCGTGGACGATCAGGCGGGATTCCGCCGTGGGATAGAGCCAGTCCGTGTCGAAGCTGACGAGGCAGAAACGCGCCCTGGATGCCGTAAAGGCCTTGGCAAGGCTGCCGCCATGATCCTCCGCAATGTCATAATAGTCCATGGCGCGGGTGATGTAGAGATAGCTGTTGGCGTCGAACCGCTCGACGAAGCTCAGCCCCTGGTGGCGCAGATAGGATTCCACCTGGAAATCGGCGTCGAAGCCGAAGGTCTTGGACCCATTCGGGTTTTCCGGGCGCCCCTGAAGACGACGCCCGAATTTCTCCGTGAGGCCCGCTTCGGAAAGATAGGTGATGTGCGCGGCCATGCGCGCCACCGCCAGGCCCGCGCTGGGGATCGCGCCGTCCGCATAATAGTCGCCGCCGCGCCAGTTGGGGTCGGCCATGATCGCCTGCCGCCCGACTTCGTGGAAGGCGATGTTCTGGGCGCTGTGTCGCGCCGTAGAGGCGATGACGACGCAGCTTTCGACACGTTCCGGATAAAGGGTGGGCCAGATCAGCGCCTGCATGCCGCCCATGGAACCGCCGATCACGGCATGAAGCCGGTCCACGCCCAGATGATCGAGCAGCATCGCCTGGGCGCGGACCATGTCGGCGATGGTGATCACCGGAAAGCGCATCGCATGGGGATCGCCGGTCGCGGGGTCCAGGCTGGCAGGCCCGCTGGAGCCCATGCAACTGCCGATGACATTGGCGCAGACGATGAAATGACGGGCGGGGTCGACCGGCTTCCCCTCCCCCACCAGCCGCCACCACCAACCGGGCTTGCCGGTGACGGGATGGTCCGACGCGACATATTGGTCGCCGGTCAGCGCGTGGCAGATGAGGATGACGTTGGAACGGTCCGCGTTCATCCGCCCGTAGGTTTCATAGGCGATGTCCACCGGCCCCAGCACGGCTCCGCTGTCCAGCCGCAGCGGGCCGGGCAGCCGCGCCTGCCGGCGCAGGCCGAAACGGGTGTCATCGGGAAAGGACGCGCTGGCCATATCGGTTCGGGCTAGGACCGGGGCCGGGCTCTGTCAATCGGCCCTTCCTTCGCCTAGATGACGGGCATGACCGACCATTCTTCCATCCCTATCCTCACCTATGGCCCGCTCTATCCCTATCTGGACGATGGGCTGGCACGGCGCTTTGCCGTTCACGCCCTTGCGGCGGATGCCGATCCGGATGCGCTGCCGCCCGAAGCGCGGGAGGCACGGGCGCTGGTATCCTTCGGATCGGTCGGCGCCTCCGCGGCGATCATGGACGCCTTGCCGAAGCTGGAGATGATCGGGCTGTTTTCGGTTGGCTATGACAAGGTCGATGTCGATCATGCACGGGCAAAGGGCATCCGCGTCACCAATACGCCGGACGTGCTGACCGATGACGTGGCCGACCTGGCGGTGGGGCTGCTCTATGCGACGGTGCGCAATATCGCGGCCAATGACCGGATGGTGCGGGCCGGGGATTGGGCGCGGGGCGTGAAGCCGCCGCTGTGCGGGCGCGTGACGGGCAAGCGGATCGGGATTTTGGGACTGGGCCGGATCGGGCGCGCCATCGCCCGGCGGCTGGAGCCGGTGGCGGGGGAGATTATCTACCACAGCCGGCGGGCGGTGGCGGATACGACCTGTCGCTATGTGGCCGATCCGCTGGATTTCGCGCGGCAGAGCGATGTCGTCATTGTCGCGACCTCCGGCGGGCCGGAGGCGCGCGGGCTGGTCGATGCGGCGATGCTGGATGCGCTGGGCCCCGAGGGCGTGATCATCAACATCAGCCGGGGCAGCGTGATCGATGAGGACGCGCTGGTGGCGGCGCTGGGGGAAAGACGCATCGCGGGCGCGGGTCTCGACGTGTTCGCGAACGAGCCGCATGTGCCGGAAGCCCTGTTGGCGATGGATCATGTGGTGCTGCAACCGCATCAGGGCAGCGCGACCGTCGAGACGCGCAAGGCGATGGCCGATCTGGTGCTGACCAATCTGGATGCCTGGGCGGCGGGCGAACCCCTGCTGACGCCCGTGGTGTGAGGAGCGGGCGCCCGCATCCAAGCGCTTTGCGTTTCGCTTCGATGACGCTAAAGCGCGGCGCATGACAAAGCCTGCCCCCAAAGACTGGATCCTCGGCATTTCGCCCTATGTTCCCGGCAAGTCGGCCGCCGATGACGGGCGACCGCTGGTGAAGCTGTCCGCCAATGAAAATCCGCTGGGCACCGGGGAAGCGGCGCGGGCCGCTCTGGTGGCGGCAACGGCGGATCTGGCGACCTATCCCGATCCCGGCGCGGCCAGGCTGCGCGAGGCGATCGCGGCGGCGCATGGGCTGGACCCGGCGCGGGTGATCTACGGCACCGGGTCGGACGAATTGCTGCACATCGCGGCGAGCGCCTATGCCGGGCCGGGGGATGAGGTGCTCTACGTCCGCTACGGCTTTTCGGTGTACGACATCGCGGCGCGGCGCGTGGGGGCGACGCCGGTCATCGCGCCGGACGCCGATTATGCGACCGATGTGGATGCGCTGCTCGCGGCGGTGACGGAGAAGACCAAGGTCGTCTTCCTCGCCAATCCCAACAACCCGACCGGCACCATGACGTCGCGGGAAGAGATTGCGCGGCTGCATGCCGGTCTGCGGCCCGACATATTGTTCGTGCTGGATCAGGCCTATGCCGAATATCTGGACGCGGACGAGGATGATGGCGGGCTGGAACTGGCGGAGAATGCCGCCAATATGTTCGTGACCCGGACATTTTCGAAGATTTACGGGCTTGCCGCCGAGCGGATCGGCTGGGGCTATGCCAGCGCCGAGGTGATCGACGTGCTGCACCGCATCCGCGCGCCGTTCAACGTGACGACGGCCGGGCAGGCCGCTGCGGTGGCGGCGATCGAGGACGCCGCCTGGGTCGAGGCGAGCCGGGTGCATAACCGGCAATGGCGCGAATGGCTGGCGGGCGAGATCGCCGCGCTGTCCAACCATGGGCTGCGCGCCGTGCCGAGCAAGGCGAATTTCCTGCTCATCCTGTTCGACGGCCGGCTGACGGCCGAGGCGGCGATGAAGGGCCTGTGGGACGAAGGCTTCGCCACCCGCTGGCTGCCGGGGCAGGGTCTGCC
Source organism: Sphingobium sp. 22B (assembly GCF_001580035.1). Taxonomy (NCBI): domain Bacteria; kingdom Pseudomonadati; phylum Pseudomonadota; class Alphaproteobacteria; order Sphingomonadales; family Sphingobiaceae; genus Sphingobium; species Sphingobium sp. 22B. The sequence continues at coordinate 30,702 of NZ_LTAB01000039.1, forward strand.
CAACGGTCTGCGCATCACCATCGGCACCGAGGATCAGATGCGCAAGGTCGCGGCCAAGCTGCGCGCCATGGCGGAAGCGGCCTGATGCTGCCATTCTCGCGCGTCACGATCATTGGGCTGGGCCTGATCGGCTCCTCGCTGGCGCGGGCGATCCGCGAAGCCATGCCGACCGTTCGGGTGACGGGCCATGATGCCGATGCCGGCGTGCGGGAGATCGCGCGGGCCATCGATCTGTGCGACGACGTGACCGATACGGCGGGCGCTTCGGTGACGGATGCCGATCTGGTCGTGCTGTGCGTGCCGGTGCGGGCCATGGGCGCGGCGGCGGCGGAGATTGCCGACGATCTGCCTGCGGAGGCGATCATCAGCGATGTCGGCTCCTGCAAGGCCGATGTGCTGGCGCAGTTGAACATTGCCTTGCCGGGGCGCACGGTCATTCCCGCCCATCCCGTCGCGGGCACGGAGAATAGCGGGCCGGAAGCGGGCTTCGCCTCCCTGTTCCGGGGCCGCTGGTGCATCGTGACGCCGCCCGCCGACGCCGATCCGGCGGCGGTCGAGCGCGTGTCGGAGCTGTGGCGGCGCGTCGGCGCGGATGTCGAGACGATGGACCCGGCGCATCACGATCTGGTGCTGGCGGTGACCAGCCATTTGCCGCACCTCATCGCCTATACCATCGTCGGCACGGCCAGCGATCTGGAGGATGTGACCCAGTCGGAAGTCATCAAATATTCCGCCGGCGGCTTCCGCGACTTCACCCGCATCGCCGCGTCCGATCCGACCATGTGGCGCGACGTGTTCCTGGCGAACAAGGATGCGGTGCTGGAGATGCTCCAGCGCTTTTCGGAGGATCTGTCGGCCTTGCAGCGGGCGATCCGCTGGAATGACGGGGATGCGCTGTTCAACCTGTTCACCCGCACGCGGGCGATCCGGCGGTCGATCATCGAACAGGGGCAGGACGATCCCAAGCCCGACTTCGGGCGTTCGCATTGAATAGCGGCGTGCGCCTGCCTTCGCAGGAGCATATCGGCCTATAAAGGCTCGTTCAGCGCATTGATGGCCGCATGGACGCGAGCTTCCGCTTCCCGTCGATCCAGGCCAGGCGGAACGATCTCGCCCACCTTGTAAGTGATCGTGCCGCTGCGCTTCATGAACTTGCCGCGAGGCGAGACGCGGCCGCTGTCGACCGCGATGGGCACGACCGGCAGGCCCAGCAGCACGTAGAGCCCCGCGAAACCGGCGCGCAAGGGCGGGCTTTCGCCATGGGGAACGCGGGTGCCTTCGGGGAAGAGGCAGATGGCGCGGCCCTCCGCCGTGGCGGCCTTGGCGGCGGCGCGCAGGGCGCGCAGCGCGCTCGCCCCGGCGCTGCGTTCGATGGGGATCAGGCCATAGCGGCGGGCGATGCCGCCCCAGAGCGGAATGTCGAACAGCTCGCGCTTGGCGGCGATGGCGGGACGATCCAGCAGGCAGAGCAGGTCGATCGTCTCGAACATCGATTCATGCTTGAGGATGTAGAGATAGGGACCGTCCTCCAGCCTTCCCTCGACCCGGACCTTCTGCCCCAGCAGCCAGCGCGCGCAGCCGCGATGAAAGCGGCTCCACGCAGTGGCGACGCGGGGAATGGAGCGGGGCGCGACCAGATTGACCGCCATGGCCGCAAGGACGAACAGCAGCGATCCCGGATAGAAGATCGACATGAAGGCGAGGGATCGCAGCGCGGTCAGCATTCCGGGTGAACCGTTCAGATACCAATAAGCGCCGCCGCCCGGCGCAGCAGATATTTATTATATTCACGCGCCAGCATGGTGAGGCTGGGGCGGCTGGGCACGGCGTCGTAGACCAGCGTGACCCGTTCGGGCAAGGCCTGCCGCAGTTCGAGCGCGGAACGCCGCATGTGCCAGTCGGTGGTGATGAGGCGCACCGTCTTGAAATCCCGCCGTTCCAGCCAGTGCGCTGTCTCTATGGCGTTGGACCGGGTGTCGATGGCTTCGCGGCCAAGCGTGATGCAACAGGAGAAGAGGCGTTCAGGCGCCTTATATTGCGCGGCCAGCTCCGCCGGGCGGACAGAGCGGTCGACGCCGGAGATCAGCATCCGCTTGGCCGCGCCGTCCTGAAGCAGGGAAAGGCCGCGGTCGATACGCCCGGCCCCGCCGGTCAGCACGACGATCGCGTCGGTCTGGCGACCGTCCAGCGGCTGGGGCAGGAAGATCGCGAACCAGGCGAAGCCCAGCATCCATCCCAACAGGGTGACGGCGATGAAGCGGACGATCACAGCAGCCGCCCCAGCGACCGCAGCACCGTCCAGCGCGCCGCGATCCGCGCCAGCAGCACGCAACCCATGGGTATCGCGGCCAGCGCGGCCCAGCTTGTCCACGGCAGCTGGACGCCGCTCAGCAGCTCCGATCCCGTCGCCAGCAGCCGCGCGCCCAGCAGCAGGATCACCAGCAATGCGCAGGCAAAGCCGAGCGCGCCCCCGAACAGCGCGTCGAGGCCGATGCGCCGCTGGAACAGCCGGGCGATCTGCACGTCGGTCGCACCCATCAGGTGCAGCACGTCGATGGTGCCGCGATGGCTGTCATGCGCGGCGCGGGCGGCGAGGACGACCACCGCGCCGGTCGCCAGCGTCATCAGCAAGACTATGCCCGCCGCCAGCCAGCCAAGCGCGGAAAGCAGATCCGCGAGCGGCGCGAGGAAGGCGGCATGGGGTTCGATGCGGGCCTTTGGCGAGAGGGCATGGAGCTGTCGGCGGAGACGCTCGACCTTCGCGTCCGTCCGGCCCGGCGTGAGTTCGATGTCGATCAGCGCCGGTATCGGCAGGTCGCCGCTGGCCGCGTCCTGCCCAAGCCAGGGACGGATCTGCTCCGCCAGCGCGGCGGACGGGACCGGACGAACGGCGCGGACGGTCGCGTCCTTGCGCAGTGCGGCGGCCATGGCGGCGCTGAGGCGCTCGCGCTGTTCGGCATTGGCTTCCACGATCTGCACCGTCGCGCGCCCGGCAAGGTCGGCGCCCATCGCCTTCACCGCCGCGCCCAGGCCCAGACCGGCGGCGGCCGACAGCACCGTCAGGAACATCATGATGGCGATGATCCAGGGCATAGGGCCGGCCACCCGCCCCTCTGGCAGCAGCCGGTGGCGCGCGGCGGCGGCGGCGCGGCGATTGCCCATGGCGCCGGGGGACGCCATCAACCGGCCGCCTGCGGTCGGGGCGGGTAGCGCAGCGATCCGGTCGGATCGGACAGACGGCCCTTGTCCAGCTTCATCATCTGCGCGCTGCCCACCTGCGCGATCAGCGGCAGGTCGTGGGTGGCGACGACGATGGTGGTGCCCAGCCGGTTGAGCGCTTCGAACAGGGTCATGAGGCGGCGGGCCATGTCGGCGTCGACATTGCCGGTCGGCTCGTCCGCCACCAGTATTTCCGGGCGGCCGATGACGGCGCGGGCGATGGCGACGCGCTGCTGTTCCCCGCCCGACAGGGTGGCGGGGCGGGCCTGGCCGCGATCGCCCAGTCCCACCCAGTTCAGCATCTCGCTGACGGGCAGGTCGATCTCGCTCTCCTCCATGCCCGCGACCCGCAGCGGCAGGGCGATATTGTCATAGACCGAGAGATGCGGGACCAGCCGGAAATCCTGGAACACCACCCCGATGCGTCGGCGGAACCCCGGCAGGCGCTTGCGGGGCAGTGTCACGACATCCTCCCCGAACAGGCGGATGACGCCGCGGCTGGGCCGCTGGGCGAGGTAGAGGAGCTTCAGCAGCGATGTCTTGCCCGCGCCCGACGCGCCGGTCAGGAAATAGAAGCCGCCGCTCGCCAGGGAGAAGCTGACGTCGGACAGCGTCTCGCTATCCAGACCATAGCGCAGGCCGACATTTTCGAACTGTACGATGGCCGACATGCGTCTATTTCAGCGCCCGCGCGCTCCCTGCTTCCCCGATGGCCTAGCCATGGCACAGCGGACGGGCGGCCGTAAAGCCCATCCGGCCTGAGTCCGCGAGTCGCGCCCGGGTGGACGGGCATGTTTGAAGCCGCTTGCCCTCGAATCCAACTCATGCCTATGAAGCGTCATGATCCTGGTGTGTCCCAATTGCGCCACGCGCTATATCGTGCCGGACAGCGCCGTCGGCCCGAACGGCCGCCAGGTTCGCTGCGCCGCCTGCAAACATAGCTGGTTCCAGGAAGGCGCCGCGCTCGCCCCGCGAGAGGAAGCATTGACGACGGCAGGCGTGCCCGAAGTCGCGGCGCCTTCCTGGAACCAGCTATGTTTGCAGGCGGCGCAGCGAACCTGGCGGCCGTTCGGGCCGACGGCGCTGTCCGGCACGATATAGCGCGTGGCGCAATTGGGACACACCAGGATCATGACGCTTCATAGGCTGTCTCTTAT
>NZ_LTAB01000040.1:0-34310 GCF_001580035.1 Sphingobium sp. 22B
GTCTGGATCGACCGCTCATAGGTCGCGACCGCGACTGCCTGCGACGCGCGGGCATATTCCAGGTTACCCTGCCGCTGGCCGCCGTCGAACAGCGGCAACGAGAGACCCGGCGCCGCATTGTAGGTAAAGCTGCCGCCGGAGAAGAGGCTGGAAAGCGCGGTGCTGATCGTGCCGACCGTGGCCGTCAGCGAGATCGTCGGGAAGAAGGCAGCGCGTGCCGCGCCGATGTTGGCGTTCTCCGCGATCAGCTGGTGCTCTGCCTGCAACACGTCCGGACGGCGCAGCAGCACCTCCGACGAGACGTTCGCCGGCAGCGCATCCCGCGTGACCGCTTCCTTGCCGAGCGCGGCCGGAAGCTGATCAGCGGTGACGGTCGTCCCGACCAGCAGGTTGAGCGCGTTCTGGTCCTGCGCGACCCGCGTCTCCAGCGTCGCGATGTCGTTGCGCGCCGCCTGATAGTTGGTTTCCGCCTGGCGGACCTCCAGCTCGGAACCGACACCGATGCGGAACTGCGCGGTGGTGAGGTTCAGCGTCTGCTGGAAGGTCTTGAGCGTGTCGCGTGCGACGCGCAGCTGTTCCTGGTCCGACGCCAGCGTCAGCCATGCAGTCGCGATCTCAGCGATCAGGCTGATCCGCGTCGCACGCTGCGCTTCTTCGCTTGCGAACACCTGTTCCTGTGCCGCGCGGCTAAGGTTACGCACGCGCCCGAACAGGTCGAGCTCGAATGCCGAGAAGCCCGCATTGACCGAATAGATCTCCAGGTCGGAACTGCTGGCGGCGCCGACACCGGCACCCGTCCCGACGCCGCCACCGCCCGCGCCGCCGGCACCCGTGCCACCGCCGGCACCCGCGCCGGCCGCACCGAACACGTTATTGGTGTAGGTGCCCGATCCGGTCACAGCCGTGGTCGGCACCAATGCCCCGCGCTGCACCCGGAGCTGCGCGCGTGCCTGCAGGACGTTGCCGGCGGCGATGCGCAGGTCGCGGTTGTTGGCGAGCCCCGTCTCGATCACCTGCCGCAGGCGCGGGTCGAGGAAGAAGTCCCGCCACCCGATGCGGGTGATGTCCGGCGCATCGGTTGCGGCGGCGGGATAGATGCCGCCTTCCGGCAGGGTGGCAGGCACCGCGCCGGTGGGCCGGGCATAGTCCGGCGCCAGGTTGCAGCCGGCGAGCATCGTTGCGCTCGCCAGCATGGCGATCAGCGACTTAGTCTTCACATCAGGCTCCCTGCGGCGCGACGCCGCCGTCGGAAGATTTGTTGCCACCCTCGGGCTCCACGTCCGAGTTCGCGCTCCGGCGGTCGGTCTGGCCGTGCTTGAACAGGCGAGCGACCACCACGAAGAACATCGGCACGAAGAAGATGGCGAGCACGGTGGCGGAGAACATGCCGCCAGCCACCGAACGCCCGATCGCATTCTGCCCGCCGGCACCGGCGCCGGTCGAAAGCGCCAGCGGCAGCACGCCGAAGATGAACGCAAGACTGGTCATCAGGATCGGTCGCAGACGTAGCCTAGCCGCCTCGATCGCCGCGTCGAACGCGTTCATGCCGGCACGCACGCGTTCTTCCGCGAACTCGACGATCAGGATGGCGTTCTTGGCCGACACGCCGATGGTCGTGATAAGGCCCACCTGCAGGTAAATGTCGTTGTTGAGCCCGGTGAGCAGGGCTGCAAGCACCGCACCCAGCACGCCCAGCGGCACCACCAGCATGACCGCGATCGGAACCGACCAGCTCTCGTAGAGCGCGGCCAAGCACAAGAACACGATCAGCAGCGAAAGCCCGTACAGCGCCGGTGCCTGACCGCCCGACAGCCGTTCCTCAAACGACAGGCCCGTCCATTCCAGGCTGGTGCCCGGCGGCAGCTTCGCCTGCATCTCGGTCATCGCCTCCATCGCCGCGCCGGTACTCAGGCCCTGACCCGGTGCGCCCTGCAACTGCATGGCAGGACGGCCGTTGTAGCGCGTCAGGATGACCGGCGCCTGCTTCCAGGACAGGTTGGAGAAAGCGTTGAACGGCGCCATCTGACCGTTGCTGCTGCGGACGTAGAAGTTCTCGATCGCCTCGGGCGAAGAACGATACTGCTCTTCCGCCTGCAGATAGACGCGCTTGGTCCGCCCGCGATCCAGGAAGTCGTTCACATAGGCACCGCCCCATGCGGTCGAGATGGCGGAGTTGATCGCGCTGATATCCAAGCCCAGCGCGCCTGCCTTATCCTGATCGATATCGACCAGCAGCTGCGGTGCGTCGTCCAGGCTGAGCGGCCGCACCTGCGCCACCCGCTTGTCCTGGGCGGCCATGCCGAGCAGCTGGTTGCGCGCGGCAAGCAGGCCATCGTGGCCCATTCCGCTGTTGTCCACCAGCCACATATCGAAGCCGGTAGCGTTGCCCAGTTCCTGCACGGCCGGCGGCACCAGTGCAAAGATGCTGGCATCCTTGTACTGCGAGAAGACGCCCATCGAGCGGCCGACGATCGCGGGTGCCCGGTTCTCGGCGCCCGAGCGCTCGGACCAGTCCTTCAGCTTGATGAAGGCGAGGCCCGCGTTCTGGCCCTGACCAGCGAACGAGAAGCCGCTGATCGTGAACACGCTGGTGACGTTGGCGCTTTCCTGCTTGAGGAAATGGTCGCGCACGACATCAAGCGCTCTCTGCGTTCGCGGCAGGGTAGCACCTGGAGGCGCCTGGACGAGCGCGATCATGGTTCCCTGGTCTTCCTCAGGAAGGAAGCCACTCGGCAGACGCATGAACGTCACGCCCATCGCTACCACGATCAGCAGGTACACCAAGCCAGAGCGCTTCCAACTGCGCGCCGTTCGCTTGACGCCGCCCTCATATTTCTGCGTGCCGCGATCGAACTTGTCGTTGAACCAGCGGAAGAAACGGGCGAACGGCCCGTTGCCCTGCTGCTGCTTGGGATCGTGGGGCTTCAGAATGGTGGCGCACAGCGCCGGCGTGAGGATCAAGGCGACCAGCACCGACAGCACCATCGACGACACGATGGTGATGGCGAATTGGCGATAGATCACGCCCGTCGACCCGCCAAAGAACGCCATCGGCAAGAACACCGCCGACAGCACCAGGCCGATGCCGATCAGCGCGCCGCTGATTTCGTCCATCGACTTGCGCGCTGCCTCCTTGGGGGAGAGATGCTCGGTTTGGATCAGGCGCTCGACGTTCTCGACGACCACGATCGCGTCGTCGACCAACAGGCCGATCGCCAGCACCATGCCGAACAGCGTCAGCGTGTTGATGGAGTAGCCCAGTGCCGACATGACCGCGAAGGTACCCAGCAGCACTACTGGCACCGCGATCGTCGGAATCAGCGTCGCACGCCAATTCTGAAGGAACAGGAACATCACTAGGAAGACGAGGACGACAGCCTCGACCAACGTGTGGATCACCTGCTCCACCGACAGCCGCACGAACGGCGTGGAGTCATACGGGTAGACGACCTTTACGTCGCCCGGGAACCCCTTGGCGATGCGCTCGATCTCGGCCTTGACCAAGTCCACCGTGTCGAGCGCGTTGGCACCCGTCGCCAGACGAACGCCGAAGCCTGAGGCGGGGTGCCCATTGTACTGGGTGTCAAAGCCGTAGATCTCGGCGCCCAATGCAACCCGTGCAACGTCGCGCAGGCGCACGACTGCACCGCCCTGGTCGGTCTTCAGGCGAATTGCTCCGAACTGCTCGGGCGTCTGAAGGCGCGACTGCACGGAAACGGTCGCGTTGAGCTCCTGCTCCTTGGGGGACGGCAGCTGGCCGATCTGGCCCGCCGAAACCTGCGCGTTCTGCGCCTGCACGGCCGCAGTCACGTCCCCAATGGTGAGGTTGTAGCTACGCAGCTTGAGCGGATCGACCCAGATACGCATCGCATATTGGGTGCCGAATACCTGTAGTTCGCCGACGCCGGTGACGCGGCTGACGGGGTCCTGCACCTGGCTGACGATGTAGTCGGACAGGTCGTTCGCGGTGTGGCTGTTGTCTTCGGAATAGATGGCGGCAACCAGCAGGAAGCTGGCGGCCGACTTTGCCACGTTGATGCCCTGGCGCTGCACTTCCTGCGGCAGCAGCGAAGTCGCCGCCTGAAGCTTGTTCTGCACCTGGACCTGGGCGATATCCGGATCGGTCCCCTGTTCGAAGGTCAGGGTGATCGTGACCCGTCCGGCCGAGGACGACTGCGCTGAGAAATAGCGCAGATTGTCGATGCCCTTGAGCTGCTGCTCGATGATCTGGGTGGTCGTGCGTTCGAGCGTTTCCGCGTCGGCACCCGGATAGCTGGCGCTGATGGACACCGTGGGCGGTGCGATCGTGGGGAACTGTGCGATCGGAAGGCTGCGGATCGCAAGGACGCCCGCGAGCATCAAAACGATGGCGATGACCCAGGCGAAGATCGGCCGGTCGATGAAATAACGAGGCATGGAGGATTACTTCGCCTGTGCCTGGGGCTGGGTCGGCGCTTGCGCGGTGCCTGGCTGCGATCCTTGGCGCAGCGGCACGCCCTTGACCGGCATGCCCGGACGCAGGTTCTGCGCCCCTTCGACCACGATCTTCTCGCCCTGCTTCAATCCGCCAGTCACCAGCCAGTTGGCGCCAACCGTGCGCGGCGCCGTCAGCTGCCGCGATTGCAGCTTGCCGTCCGTGCCGATCACCAGCGCCGTCGGGTTACCCCGCTCGTCGCGCGAAACCGCACGTTGCGGGATCAGCAGCCCGTTCGATTTGGTGCCTTCGGTCAGCTCTGCCCGAACATACATGCCCGGCAGCAGCAGCCCGTTCGTGTTCGGGAACACCGCACGGACCACTTGGCTGCCAGTGGTGGGGTCGACCGTCACGTCGGTGAAGCGAAGCGTGCCTTCCACCGGGTAGCTGGTACCATTCTCGAGCTTCAGCCGGACGCGCGCCGCGCCGCCGCCGCGCGAGAGGTCGCCCGACATGATCTGCTGGCGCAGGTTCAGCACCTCCGCGCTCGACTGCTGGATGTCGACGAACATGGGGTCCAGACGCTGGATCGTGGTCAGCGGCTCGGTCTGCGACGCGGTCACCAATGCACCCGTGGTGAAGGCAGACCGGCCGATGCGGCCGCTAATGGGTGCACGGATGGTCGTGCGGGAGAGATCGATCTGCGCATTGCGCAGCGCCGCTTCCTGCACGGCGACGTCGGCGCGCGCCTGCTGCGCGCCCGTTTCCGCATTCTCGGCCTCCTGGCGCGAAATGGCGTTGATCTTGACGAGTTCGTTGTAGCGGCGAGCCAGCGCCGCGGTCGATGCGATCGCCGCACGGGCGCGCGTCACGGCCGCACGGGCACTCGCCACCTGCGCCTCATAAGGCGCTGGGTCGATGCGGTAGAGCGGCTGCCCCTTGCGCACCATGTCTCCCTCCTGGAACAGGCGGGCAAGAATGAGTCCGTTGACCTGCGGGCGAACGTCCGACGTCTCATAGGCGCTGGTCCGGCCCGGGAGTTCCGAGCTTAGCGTCACCGGCTGCGGCATGACGGTGATATATGAGACCTGCGCCGGAGGCGCCGCTGCGGGCGCCTGTTCCTGGGAACTGCCGCACGCGGCCAGGAACAACGCCAAACCTGCTGCCGGAACAATCTTCTGCATGCCCAATTTCGGTCCGTTCTGTAGATGTGACGAGGCGGTGGAACGATGTTGTTCCTGCGCTGCCGGCAGCGCGCGCGCCTGATGCGACCCGAAGGTCGTGCGATCCCTGGCGCTGGAAGAACCCAAGTTCCTGAACAGCATCCGCTTCACCCGAGTAGCCACGACGCCCGAAAGCGGGCGGCCGAAGATCTCGCCGACACCCTGTGTGTGGCGATCCTGCAGCATCCTCACCAAACGACTCGGCGGCTTTGCGCATCGCCCCGTTCGTCGTATGAGTGATTGCTCACTCACATTTCGGCTCCTAGGAGCGTCGCAGCAGCTTGGCAAGCTGGGAAAAAGGATGGTGATGATGTCGCGGACACCAGATCAGCAGGTAGGAGGTACCCGTGCGGATGCCCGCCGGCGCCACCTGCTGGACGTGGCGCGCACCCTTTTCATCGAACAGGGTTTCCACCAGACCGGCATCGCCCAGATCGCCTCGGTGTCCGGGATCAAGGTCGGCCAGATCTACCGTGACTTCGAGAGCAAGGAGGCGATCATCGCCGCTATCTGCGAGGCCGACGTCATCACCTGGCTCGAAGAGGATGTGCTGGCAGGTGCCGTGGCGGCCGGCGATATGGTCGCCGTTCGAGCATGGCTCACGCGCTTTGGAGGACAAAAGGACACGGCCGACGATTTCCGGCTGGTCACCGAAATCCTGGCAGAGGCCGGACGCAACCCGCGCATCGCACAAATCTATCGGTGCCTGGACGACCGTGTCGGCAAGAGCCTTTCCGCAGCGCTCGTGGCGCTCGCCCCCCACGGCACCGGATCTTGTACGATCGAATCCCTGGTCGAACTTATCCTCACGCTGGGCGCTGGGACGGCTTGTCGCCAGATCGTCCACAAGGAAGCGACCTCAAGAGCGACGAACTGGATCATCGAGAAGATCCTGGCCTGCGATGCCGACACACCCGCGAAGACGGGATGAGCATTCGGTCTGTCCTTGTGGTCCGCCGGCCTTCGATACCCGCAATTGCATCAACAACCATCGAGCAGATGTCCAGTGAACGATGACACCAAAGTCGCCTCACGAGCACCGTCGCGCCGGCCGGGGCGGCCGACCCCAGAGGAAGCGGCCGCCCTCGGCAAAGAGGTGCTGGACCGAACCCTCCAGCGCCTTCGGAGCGGCGGGACAGAGCGTCTGTCGCTCGATCAGATCGCATTGGACGCCAACGTCACCAAACGGACGATCTATCACCGGTTCGGGAACAAAGACCGCCTCATCAATGCTGCGGTAGAGCGCGAGCTGTCGAAGCTTCAGCGCATCGTGGTGGATGGAACGCCTCGGTCGGATGATCCGCTGGATGTTCTTCACGCCTGGGCAAGACAGATCTTTACCATGAGCGTGGACTCGGAAGTCGCCCGGTTTGCGAACTTCCTGAGTTTCGAAGGGGACCACGACGAGGCTATTCGCCCCAAGCAGAGGCTCTGGCACTCTCGACTGGTTGCGGGCCTGCGCGGCCATATCGAAACCGCGCAGGCGCAGGGCGCTTTGCAATCGGTGGACCCGCTGCAACTCGCGCTGCTCCTGTTCGATTTGATGACGGGCGCCGGCGCTCGGATACGGTCCCATTCGCCGGACCACGAGGTTTTCGGAGGCAAGGAGCGCCACGAATTCTTCGAGTGCCGGTGGACTGCCTTTCTGAACCTCGCGAACGGCCGCGATGCGGCGTAGCGCACCGTCAGGCCTTCCCGGCGGTGCGGCAACTCCGCAATCCCACCGGGTCAGTATCAGATCGCCAGTGCCGATGGCCTTGCAGAGTTAGGGCTCAGATCCGAACGAGAGCGCCTCGGCCGAGCCCACCTCCTCCGAGCCAGCGAACAGCCTGTCGAGCCTGGACTTGATGTCCTGGCGGTACTGCCGAGACGTGGTTCCGCGTGGAGCAGAGATCGACACGTCGTCCGCAATCGCGCTCTTGATGCGTTCTAAGGCGCCCTCGTCCAGCACACCCTGCGCTCTCAACTCGATGCATAGCTGAACCAAGCCGGCCGCCGTAGCCTGAGCTCTGAGCCCGACATTCATCAGGTCGAAGTGCAACCTTTTCTGCTTTTCCAATGCGTCGTTCATCTCGCCCTCCATGGGTGCCTGGAACGGGTCATTCGTATCTACGCGACGCGCACGGCGCCAGTCCTTGAACCACCCGTCGTGTTTCCGGGACGGGTAAAGCCGGGCGTTAGCTGCCGCACCTTTGTCGCGAAAGTTTGGACATACGCGACGCGCGCATAGTCAGAATATCTGCGACACCTACTAAGCGAATAAGCTACTAAGCGACAAACTGCTTTTCGCCTTTTTAGGCTCCAGCAGCCATCGATTTCCGAGGTCGCCCGCCCTTGCGGCCGTTCTCGCGTGAAGCGGCGATCTTGGCTGCGGTGCGTGACCGTCCTCCTTCGGCACCGAGCTGGCGGGCCATCCATCGCTTCGATCCGAACACGCCCTGCAGGAGCGCGGGCACGTAGAGGTCCGCGTCGAGCTTGGGCCAGTGCAGGCCGAGTCCGGCGGGGCTGATCTCGATTTCGGCCAGGCTGTCCGGCGAGGCATCCGCCAGCCCTTCCGCGAGTTGGGTCGGGAAGGTCAGTTCGACGCCGGTGTTGAGTGCCACGACCACCCGCGAACGCCGCCGGTCATAGCGCGCCGATACGGCATGACCAGCCTCGCGCTGCGCCGCCATGCGCTTCTCCGCCTTCGCCAGATCGCGCTCAGTAATCGCCATGTATCGTCCTCCATTCCGCGCACAGGGCGGCGATTGCGGCCGCCAGGGCATCGGCGATTTGGTTCAGGTCGGCCAGCCTGAACCCATAGCTCTCGCGCAGCTCCGGCGGTCCGCCGGGGCAATGCAGGTTGAACACCGCCTCCCCGTCTGCGCCCTTCACATGGACGTGCGCCGGCCGATGATCATTTGGCCAGATCACGACCCGCAGGCCGTTGATGCGCAGAACGGTAGGCATGGCCGATCCTAGCAGAAACCCAAGCGCTAGGGAATAGTTGCATGGCGGCGCGTCCCTGCGGGACCGCGCTCTATCTCCGCTTGCGCTCCGACCGAGCCGCCACACCGGCGTCTCGTCCCTGCCGGGTGACGATCGCTCGCGTAGGCGGGGGCTGCTTCCCCGCCAGATGGTCGCCGGCGATGCCGGCGAAGCTCCCCGTCAGGACAGGGAAAGTGGGGCGCTGCCCCCCTCTCCCTGCAACGGCAATCAGCCGGGCCGTGGCTCGGCTACGCCTGCGCCCGCACCACCCCGGCAGATTCCCGCTGCCCCCTCACCCCCCGCTGTTCGCCACGAGGCAGGGCCGATGGCTGAGGCCATCGCCCCGTGGGCGATTTGAAGGGAGCACGAGATGGAGCAGGACAATCGCGAAAGCTGGCTGAACCGGGTGGCGGCCGGCATGGCGCCGCTGTTCGAGGCGCTGGACGCCCCCCTTCCCTCCCGCGTGCGGGTGGCGATCGGTTTCACCAGCAGGGGAGCGAAGGGCCAGGCGATAGGAGAGTGCTGGGATAATCGGCGCAGCGGCGACGGGCATTTCGAGATATTCATCCGGCCCGACCTCGCCCACGCCCCTGATGCGATGCCGGCGCAGATCGCCGCGATCCTCGCGCACGAGCTGGTCCACGCGGCGGTCGGGATCGCGGCCGGACACGGGAGAGCGTTTAAACGGATCGCAATCGGGCTGGGGCTGGTCGGGCCGATGCGCGCCACCACCCCCGGGGACGCCTTCCTTTCCGCCATTGCACCGATCCTCGCTGCGGTCGGTCCCCTCCCCCATGCCCGGCTTGATACGGGCAGCGCGACCACCCGGCCGAGGAAGCAGGCGGCGCGGATGCTGAAATGCGAGTGCGCGACGTGCGGCTATACTGTCAGGACCGCGCGCAAATGGCTGGAGACAGCGGGCGCACCCTTGTGCCCGGTTGAGAGGCACGGCCCGATGCGCCACGATCCGATCAGCAACGGAAGTGAGGACGAACTCGGCTAAGCGACTAAGACCCTTTACGACTAAGCGGCTAAGCTCCATAAGTAGCTTAGCCGCTTAGTAGGAGCAGCAGCTATGCAAGTATGGGCCGTCATCGCGCAAAAGGGCGGGCAATCCAAAACCACCCTTACAACCGGATTTGCCGTCGAGGCGGCGCGGGAGGGGGCATCCGTCGTCATCCTCGATGCCGACGATCGCCAGGGATCGGCGCTCTACTGGTCCGAACGCCGCGACGACGACGACGTGATGGTGAAGGACAGCAGCGTCGCCGGCCTGCCGCTCCACGTCTCGCGCGGGCGCAGCAGCGGCAAGATCGACCTCATCATCATCGACACGCCGGCGAACTCCAAGGACATTGCTATGCTCGCAGCCGAGCAGGCGGATTTCGTCATCATCCCTGTCGCGCCGCGAGGGCTGGACGTCCATTCGGTGTTGCAGACCGTCAAGCAGGTGCAGCAGGCAGGCACGCCGTTCGCCGTCATACTGACGCAGGTTCCGCATCAGGGCGGGGAGGGCCAGGAGGCCCATGCCGGCTTCGCGGCGAAGGGCGTGACGATGTTCGACAGCCGCCTCCACTTCCGCAAGGATTTCTACAAGGCGACGCCACTCGGCAGAACAGCGGCCGAGACGGACCCGGACAGCAAGGCAGCAGCCGAGTTGCGTGCCGCCTATGACGAGGCTAAGCGACTAAGCGGCTTTACGACTAAGCAAGTAAGCGAGGTTGGATGATGGCGAAGAAAACTTCCGCGCTCGCCGGCATTTTCGATGACGAGCCCGATGCACCGGCACCGGTTGCCGACACAACTCCCGCGCCGCAGCCTGCCGCCCCGCGCCGGTCGCGGCGTGCGGCCGACACGCCGGCCCCGGCAGCACCTGCGCGGCGCAGCAGCCATCCCGGCAAGAAGCCGGTGCTGATCCACATTCCCGAAGACATGCACCGCACGCTGCGCCAGCTCAGCGTCGAGGAGGGTGGGGAGCCCCTTACCGTCATCACCGAGCGGTTGCTGCGCCAGTATCTGGTCCAGCGGGGACACACCAGGTTCGCGCCGTGAGCAAGCGGCGTGATCCCAATCCCGAGTTCGACCTGTTCATTCCGGCGCTCGGCGATCTTCCGCTCAAGGATCAGCGGGAGGTCATGGAGCGCCCGTTCTTCTCGCTCCAGAAGCGCAAGCGGCTGAAGCCGATCGAGTATCGCAGCCCGGACGGCGATGCCTGGGTGCGCGTCCAAGCCATTCCCGATTACGGCATGGCCACGATCTGGGATGCCGATATCCTGATATGGGCCGCGTCCACGCTCAATCGCATGAAGCAGCAGGGGCTGAACGATCTGCCCCGCACGCTGACAACCACGCCCTACGACCTGCTGCGGGCGATCAAGCGGAGCACAGGGGGCAGGGACTACCAGGAGCTGCAAGCCGCGCTTCTCCGGTTACAGACGACTTCGATCACGACTTCGATCCGCGCGACGAAGCGCCGGCAGAAGGCCGGCTTCAACTGGCTCGACAGCTGGACCTTCGACACCGACGCCGAGACGGAGCAGCCGCGCGGCATGACGCTGACCCTCTCGGATTGGGTCTATGAGGGCATCGTCAACGAGAAGTCGCTGCTCACCATGCACCCCGACTATTTCCTGCTTTCCGGAGGGCTGGAGCGGGCGCTCTACCGCATCGCGCGCAAGCACGCCGGTACGCAACGCGGTGGGTGGACGTGCCGGGTAGAGGTGCTCCGGGACAAGACCGGCAGCGATGCCCAGCCCAAGGAGTTCAACCGGATGCTCCGGCGGGTGATCGAGGCCGACCAGCTCCCCGACTATGCGATGGAGCTGACCGAGACGACGGACAAAAGCCCTGCCGTGCTGTTCAGGCTCCGTGGCGAGGCCGAGGCACTGGCACTCGCCGAGAGGATGCGCGCCGAGGAGGAGCGGCGCGCCCGTTTCGACGCCGAGCGCAAGCGGGCCGAGGAAGTCGATGCGCATATGGACCGGCTTGCCGGCCGACGCTGACTATCGGGGTATCACCCACCGCAGGCCTAGCTATCGGGGTTTCACCCACCGGCCAGCGATGCCGCCTGAACCCTGACATGGTCCGGTCGATGGTGGAGCGGCAGGCAGGCTGTGGATAACTGGCGCAGGAAGCACCTTTCCGTCTCCAGAGTCTCGGGGTTTCACCCACCTTGGCGTCGGGGTATCACCCACCACACTATCGGGGTATCACACACCGAATCACGGGGTTTCACCCACCGGGCGGTCCGGCAAGCAGTTGATAAACAAAGCAAGATTACGCTTTTTGAGCGGCTTAACTTGTTTAACGATTCCTATTTAACAGAATCTCTTAACCGGCGAAGCTCATCCCGACGCAACCGAAAGGGGCAATGCGGAATTGGCCTATCGGCCAATGCGCCTTCAATCCGTGCCGGCTAACGCCGTCACCAGAGCGGCCTATCGGCCGCAGGGCTTCCGAGAGAAGCCAAGCGAAACCGGCGGTGTGTGCCTTTCAGCGTTTCGCCAGCGGAGAGGGCGGTAAGGCGCTACTTCAAAGCTCACCGTTCGATCTCCCGGGAACGGGTCAGTCCGATCATGCCGGATCGAACAGACCGGCGAACTCGCGCTGGTCATAGTAGCGGACCTTGCTGGCCCAGAGCGGGCGTTCGCCCTGGCGCAGCAGCAGGAGGGTGTCGGCCGGCATCCGCATGATTTCGTCGGGCGTGACGAGCCGCCGCGCCGTGACATGCGTGCTGACGCTTTCCGAGGGGCCGGCGCGATTGTCACCCCAGCCAGTGCGCGCGACGTGCTGAGGGTCGCATATTCCAGCGTCGTGTCGCCGATCGTGCGGGAGAGCATGTCAGCGGTAGCGTGGTCATTGACCCCGAACGTCTGGATCACGCCGGCATTGGACAGGAAGGTGCCGGCGCGCTCGCCATAGAGAGCGCGGAGCTGGTGCATGTCCTGGAGGATCGGCCAGAGCTGGAGGCCATAGCCGGCCATCAGCCCCATCGCGCGCTCCACCGGCTCCAGTCGGCCGAGGGCGGCGAACTCATCGAGCAGGAACAGCACGGGGCGTTCCGGGCGGGCAGGGGAGCGCGCCATGTCAGTGACGGCTTGCGCGACCAGCAGCCGCAGCCAGCGCGCATAGGTATCGAGCCGGTCGGGCGGCAGGCACAGGAACACGGTGCCGGGCCGCTCCTTCAGGTCCGCGAACCGGAAATCGGACGCCGACGTGCTTTCGACCAGGCGTGGGCTGTCGAGAAAGTGAGTGTGACGCTGCGCCGACGACAGCACGCCGGCGGCCTCGCGATCGGACTTGCCGAGCTGGCGGTTGGCGGCGCGCGCGATCAGGCCATGCGCGCCGGTGCTGGCCTGCATGTCCGCCAGCAGTGCGGCGAAGCCGGCGGGATCGCGGGTGAGCTTGTCGCGCACCGTGGCGAGCGTCGCTTGGGACACGGGCTCATGGACGACGGTGTGCAGGATGGCCCTTATGCATTAATCGGACACAGATTCACGGTAGGCGTCAGCGTCAGTGGAAGGGGACTATTTCCGCAGGTCTTCGATGCCGAGTTCGCGCCACATCCAGGTGAAATCGTAGGTTGCCATCGGGTCGTTCGGTTCGGGGTGAGCGCTGCTACGGTTTTCGAGATGCTTGAGCCACCCAGCTACTCGATAACGGCCTGCGGCCGTTCGAACGGCCGCACGTGGGCTGATGTCCCCAAGCATTCCAACGGGTTCATCGAGCGTCGCGCGGTACTGGCGGTCGAGCATGGCATGAACGAGCGGGGTTGCCACCTCTGGCGCAATGGCCGGTGCCGGTTCGGATGTTGTCAGTCCCTCGGCCCGCGCGGCCATGGCCTGTTCGATCGTCTCGATCGTGGTCAGCGGCGAGCCGACCAACCCGGCGAGCGCATCGGTGATGAGCGCGGTACCGCGTTTCGCCCGCTCGGCCGAGGTGACGGCGAGAACCAGAGCCCGGCCTTTCAATTCGACATTGCCGAGCACCGGGGTGCCGTTCGCCATCGTCACACCCCACGCCATACGGCCAGTGCTTCTCGCCTTTCCGTCCGGTTTTTCGCCCAGCCAGTTCCAGAAGTGCGTGGTTTCCCGCTGAAGCGTAGGGACAGTGTCGAGCCGCTCGCCGACCAGCGCCTGGGTCACGCCGCGTGCAAAGGGAAAGCGCACGCGGTGGAACACCACCTCCTCGCCATCACTGTTGAGCAGCGTGGGGATGGACGCCGGTCCCATGGTCTTGGGAACGACATCGAACAGCCATGCGGTGCTGATGAGTGCCGGAAGTGCGGCCAAATCGTCGGGGTTCAGCTTCAATGCGGTGTTTGGGCTACGCTTGCCTTTCGAACGCCGCAGATCGGCGACGAGCGCCTCGGCCGCCTCCATCGTGAATGACAACACGCCGCCCGACAGGAGGTGCTTGCCTCCGACCTGCACGACGCGGGCACCGATCCTGTCCCATTGCTTCAGCGTCTGCGAGGCGCTGCGCTCCGATACTCTAAGGGGTTCGCCGCCCCGGATCAGGTCACGCACGAGGAAGCCACTGCCGGGCTCGACCTCGCTCACCTCGTGGAGGCTCATCACCGACGATCGAAGGGCACGCAGGTAGATTTTGGTCGGGCCGCTCTCGTTCCAGCCCCGGCGCCGGATATAGTCATCAACGATGTTCCGGTCCCCGGGTTGGATGGTGCGCGTCAGCAGATCCTCGAACGCGCATCCCCACAACACGCCCGCCCAATGATCGCCGACGATGTCCGCCAGCTCATCCGCTTCGAAGTCGAACTCCTCCATCGCCAGCCCGAAATGATCGCCGAGCGCATCGCGAAGATGATCGGCCCAGGCCGGCGAGGTGGCGAATTTCATAACGCCGGACAGATCGTGACCACGCTTCATGCCTGTTCCCTCTGCTGTTGCCCCAATTGCTGGCGGTGCGCGGCGACGATGCGCGAGACTGTGGGTTCGCTGACGCCGTAGAGCCGTGCCATCTCGGCACCGGACTTGCGGCCGGAAGTGACGGACTCGGCGATTTCGCGACGCTGCTTGTCGCCGAGCTTGCGCCGACGCCCGCCGATCCGTCCTTCTGCTCGCGCCTGAGCCAAGCCGGCGCTGGTGCGCTCACGGATCATCGCGCGCTCGAACTCGGCGAAGCTTCCGACCATCTGCATCATCATCCGCCCTGCCGCAGTGGTGGTGTCGATCGCCTCGGTTAGCGAGCGGAAGCCTGCGCCTGCCAGCTCGATCCGCTCCATGATGTGCAGCATGTCCTTCAGGCTGCGCGACAGTCGGTCAAGCTTCCAGACGACGACGACATCGCCGTCGCGCAACTGGCCGATCATCTCCAGGAGCTTGGGCCGGTCCCACCGCCCGCCGCTGGCGGTCTCCTCGTACACGCGCTTGCAGCCGGCTGCATCGAGCGCGCGCCGCTGCGCGGCGTTCGACTGGTCGTCGCCCTTCGACACGCGGGCATAGCCGATCAGATAGGGTTCGCGTGTCATCCAGTATCTTTCACAAACGGTCGTATCCTGAGGCGGGAACAGCATGCACGCATTTCCGCAGCCTTCCGCCTTTCATAATCCTCTTTCATTAAGGTGCCAAAAGGCAAGAGGTTTTTGGAGGATGAAACATGCCTGCCCGCATCCCGATGACCGAGCGGCAGCGCGCTGCATTGCTTGCTTTGCCCGACAGCGAAGCGGCGGTAGTGCGGCACCATGGCCTCGATGCCGAGGACCTTGCTGCGATCGGCACCGCACGCACTCCGGCAACCCAGTTAAGCTACGCCCTGCAACTCTGCTGCCTGCGCTACCCGGGGCGGCATCTACGTGCAGGCGAGCTGTTGCCTGCGATCATGCTCGACCACATCGCCGAGCAGGTCGGGGTGGATGCAGGCGCCGTCGCCGACTTCGCGCGGCGAGCGCCGACCCGCTACGATCAGCTTGCCGCCATCAAGGCGCGCTTCGGATTCACCGATCTGAGCCGGCCAGCGCGCGGCATCATGATGAACTGGTTGGAAACCGAAGCCATGGCCATCGTGGACGGGCGCATTCTGCTCGATCGACTGCTCGACGAGCTGCGCACGCGGCGCATCGTCATTCCTGGCGTCAGCGTAGTCGAGCGGATGACGGCCGAGGCGATGCTTCGGGCGGAAGCCGATCTGATCGCCGCCGTCGACAATAATCTCGATGCAGACATGCGTCAGCGTCTCGATGCGCTGGTCGATGAGAAGGTGCATGATCGACAGAGCCGCTTGTCCTGGCTGCGCGAACCGGAGCCCCGCGTCGCGTCAGCCTCGCTCGCCGAAATTCTAGAGAAGGTCGCGTTGATTCATAGGACTGGTATCTCTCGTATCACGGTCGATCCCGTGCACGAGCCACGCCTGACGCAGTTCGCCCGCGAAGGTGTGCGCTATACCGCCCAGGCTTTCCAACAGATGCGCACCTCCCGCAGGCGGGTCATCCTGCTTGCTACGCTGCGCGATCTGGAGGCCACGCTTACCGACGCGGCGATCGCCATGTTCGCCGCCTTGATGGGACGCGCTCATCTTCGTGCCCGCAAACGCCTGGAGCAAAGGGTCGCAATTTCAGGACGCGAAGGCCGCGACCGTCTGATGCGCATCGCCGCTGTACTGGAAACAGTGAGCCGGGCAGCACGCGCCGGCGAAGATATCGCCGCAGCCCTCAGGGATATCATGCCTCTCGACATGCTCGATGCCGATGCCGCGATCATTCGTCGTACCGCGGCACCTCACAGGGACGATGTGCTGAGCGAGATCGCAGCCGAGTACCGAACCTTCAAGCGAACAGGGCCTCAATTTCTGCAAACGCTCGATTTCCACGGCAGGGCCGGCACTGCGGCATTGCGCAACGCCATGATGGTCTTGTCGGATCTTGATGGCGACTGGCGCAAGCCGCTCCCTGCCGACGTGCCGCTCGGCCATATCGAGCGGCGCTGGCACCGCCATGTCGTGGTTGCCGGCAAGATCGACCGGACGCACTGGGAGATGGCGACCTACGGGGCGCTCGCCAATGCACTGGCATCGGGTGATATCTGGGTGCCGCGGTCACGGCTGCACAGGTCGCTGGACGTGCTGCTCGCGCCATCAAGCGGCGCGGCGCTGCAGCCGGCGTTCTCGCTCGGTGATCCAGACGCATGGCTCGATCAGCGCGCCGCGCAGCTCGACAGCGCCTTGCGCAACGTCGCCCACAATCTGGCCGGACGCGATGCTGCCCTGTTCGCTGGCGAGCGATTGCGCTTTCCCAAGGAACCGAAGGACGATGATGCCAAGGACGACGAAGGACGGCATCTGACGCTTGCCTGCTACGGTATGCTGCCTGCCACGCGTATCACCGACCTGCTGTCGCAGGTCGAACGATGGACCGGCTTCACCCGGCACTTCGGGCACGTCTCGACCGGGCTGCCGCCTGGAGACGAGCGGGCTTTCCTCGCTACCCTGATTGCCGAAGCGACCAATCTTGGGTTGTCGCGCATGGCCGAGGTATGCGGCGCAGGGTCACGCCGCGCGCTGCTGCGCATGCAGACATGGCACATGCGCGAGGAAACCTTTCGGGCGGCGCTCGCCTGTCTGACCGACGCCATCCACGCCGAGCCGATCGCCGCCTGGTTTGGGTCAGGGCACCGGGCGTCCGCAGATGGCCAGGCCTTCTACCTGGGCGGGCCGGGCGAAGCCGGCGGAGCGGTCAATGCTCACTATGGTCGCGACCCGGTGGTCAAGATCTACACCACCATCACCGATCGCTACGCGCCCCTGCACCAAACCGTGATCGCCGGCACGGCAGGAGAAGCCATCCATGCGCTCGACGGCATCCTCGGCCATGACAGCAACGCCGATCTGACCGCGCTGCACGTCGATGGAGGCGGCGTTTCCGACATCGTGTTCGCGACGATGCATCTCCTCGGACTCGATTTCGAGCCGCGCATTCCCCGCCTGTCCGACCGGCGCCTCTACGCTTTCGAGCCCTCGAAGCGTTATGGCAGGCTTGCGCCACTGTTCGGTCACAGGCTCAACCGGGACCTGATCGCCAGCCACTGGCCCGATATTGAACGTGTCATTGGCGCGATGCGTAACCGCACCGTTACGCCCTCGCTGATCCTCAAGAAGCTGTCCGCCTACCGCCAGCAGAACAGCCTCGCCGCGGCGTTGCGCGAGGTCGGGCGGATCGAGCGCACGCTGTTCACGGTGCGTTGGTTCGACGATCCAGCGCTACGCCGCACTGTCACCGCCGAATTGAACAAAGGCGAGGCGCGCAACAGCCTGGCGCGGGCGGTCGCCTTCCATCGGCTCGGTCGCTTCCGCGACCGTGGCCTGGAGAACCAGCAAACCCGCGCGGCTGCGCTCAACCTCGTCACCGCAGCGATCATCCTCTTCAACTGCCGCTATCTGGGGCGCGCCGTCGACGAAATGCGCCAGCGAGGAAGCCAGATCGACCCGGCTATGCTGTCCCGACTCTCACCATTGGGATGGGATCGCATCAATCTCGCCGGCGATTACGTCTGGTCCGATCACCTCGGTCTCGACGCCAGCGGCCTCATGCCCCTGCTCATCAAACCGCTACCGTGAATCTGTGTCCCTACAATGCACAGGGGCCAGGATCACGCCGGCGATCAGCGCCTTGGCTTCCTCGTTCCAGTGCGCCTCGCCCGATTGCCCCGGCGCATCGTGGACCAGCGCGTCGGCGATCGTCTGCGCATCTTCCGCGAGGTCCGGGCTTGCGGGATCGAGCTGCGCCAGCGGGTTGTAGCGGGCCGCAGGACGCCCGGAGACGCCGAAGGGGTCCAGACACCACACAAGGTCCTTGCTGGCCCTCGCACGGGCCGTGACGCGGGCATTCTCGCCCTTGGGGTCGATGCAGACCACCGAGCGGTCAAGCAGGAGCAGGTTGGGGATTATCGTACCCACGCCCTTGCCCGAGCGGGTGGGCGCGATCGTCAGCAGGTGCGCTGCGCCGTCATAGCGGAGCAGCTTGCTGGATTCCTTGGCGCGGCCGATCAGGAGATCCCCGTTCGCTTCCAGCTTGCGCACGTCGGCGCGGTCGCCGAAGCGGGCCGAGCCCAGCAGGTCGTTCCGGCGGTTGGCGGCGCGGCTGTTGATCCACCAGGTCGCGCCGATCAGGCCGACCAGGACCAGGAACGACACGGTGCCGGAAATCTGCCCGACGCCGAAGATGCCTTCCAGCCATCGCGCGGTCGCATAGGCCGCGACGAACGCAACGACGATCGCGAGCCGCCAGCTGATCGGCCGACGCCCGCCGATGAGCGGCCCTGCCATCAGCAGGCCTGTTCCAGTGGGGTGATGGCCAGCGCCGGATCGGCGTCGGGATGGTCGAGGAGCCTGAGCAGGATTTGCGTGGCGAGGGGAGGGGGCACCGCTTCGTCGCGCAGCATGTCGAACAGCGCCTCGTCATCCGCACTCAGCGCCATGCCCTCGATCGCGAGGTTGGCGCGGGATTCGGCATCGGCTTCGCGCCATTCCGCCACATCAGCGGGTGTGCCGCGCTCGAAATCCAACGCGCGAATTTCCGAGCGGATCGCCTCAATATCCAGGGCCGCCATCGCCTTTCTCCATCGCTTCGCTTTCCGCGTCGAACGCACGTTTACCGCGCCGCCTCCAGAGCGCGAGCGTGTCGCCGGCATCGTCGCCGCGAGCGCGGCCGACCAGCTCCAGCAGCGCGCCGTAGATCGTCGCGCGATCGTCGTCGGCGAGTTCGATCAGGCCGGCTTTCTGGACGAGGCCGCCCAGCTCGATCAGGTGGCGGGTGCGTTCGCGGCGTTGCACGACCCAGCCCCGCGTATCGCTACGACGCTGCGCCGCTTCCAGACGCTGGATCAGCGCCCGGTTGCGCATTCCCGCCGTCGCTGTTGCCGCCAGCAGTCCGGCTACCTTTGCGCCCGCGCCGCTGAAAGAAGGCGGCGCCCTTCGCGCGCCACGCCTCCTTCGCTTCCGCATCCTTCGACGCAACGGCATCGAGCAGCACGCCGGCGAGCGTTTCCATGTCGAGCGCGTCGGCGCCGGTGGCGGTGACGAGCTGGCCGAGCTGTTCGATGCGACGCGCCTTGATCGCCTTGGCGCGGCTCTCCAGCGCCTTCAGCTCCGCGTCATAGTCACGCACCTTACGCATGGTGCTCTCTCCTTCCGCGTCAGGTTCACCGCAGCCTAGCAAACAGTAACGAGCAGGCAACCCATAACGGGAACGCACGGCAGTCAATCAGCAGAAGCGAAGCAGATGATGAGTGCGCGCTTATACGTCGTTGCCGACGTGCGCTAAACAAGGCAGATTGCTGAGTGCGATGGCGATCTATCATTTCAGCGCCAAGGTCATCAGCCGCGCGAACGGCTCCAGCGCCGTCGCGTCCGCCGCCTATCGTTCCGCATCCGAGCTTCACGACGAGCGACTTGGGCGGAAGCACGACTTCTCCAACAAGGCCGGCGTCATTCACTCCGAGGTACTGTTGCCGCAGGGCGCGCCGGAGCGTTTAAACGACCGCACCGCGCTCTGGAACGAGGTGGAGGCAGGGGAGAAGCGCAAGGACGCGCAACTGGCGCGAGAGGTGGAGTTCTCGATCCCGCGCGAGATGAGCGAGAAGCAGGGCGTAAGCCTCGCTCGCGATTTCGCGGAAAAGGAGTTCGTCCGGCGCGGAATGGTCGCCGACCTCAACGTGCATTGGGACCATGCGAAGGACGGCAGCCCCAAGCCGCACGCACATGTCATGTTGTCGATGCGCGAGGTGGGGCCGGAGGGTTTCGGGAAGAAGAACCGCGACTGGAACAGCGCCGAGCATCTGAAGGGCTGGCGTGAAGCCTGGGCGGCCCATGTGAACGAGCGCATGGCCGAGCTGGGGTTGGAGGGGCGGATCGACCATCGCTCCTATGCCGACCAGGGCATTGAGCTTGAGCCCCAGCACAAGATCGGCCCGGCGGGAATGCGCCGCCTCGATCGCGGCGAGGATGCCGAGCGCGCCGAGGATCACCGGCGCATCGCGCGCGAGAACGGCACCAGGATCATCGGTGATCCGCGCATCGCGTTGGACGGCATCACGCGGCAGCAATCGACCTTCACCACCCGCGACCTGGCGATGTTCGTTCACCGGCATTCGGACGGCAAGGAGCAGTTCGACCAGGTGATGGCAGCGGTGCGCGCCAGTCCCGAGCTGGTGGCGCTGGGCAAGGACGGACGCGACCAGGAGCGGTTCACCTCCCGCGAGATGATCGCGACCGAGGCGCAGCTTGAGCGTGCCGGTGACGAGCTGGGGAGCCGACAGGGGCATGGTCTCCCGGCAGCGTCGTTCAATGGGGGGAGAGACGCCGCCGGGAGTGAACGGCTTGTGCTCGGGGGCGAGCAGCAGGCCGCACTGGAGCATGTAGCAAGCGGCCGCGACCTCTCCATTGTCGTGGGTTATGCCGGCACCGGCAAATCGGCCATGCTGGGCATCGCCCGCGACCAGTGGGAGCGGCAGGGCTATCAAGTGCGCGGCGCGGCCTTGTCGGGCATCGCGGCTGAGAACCTTGAGGGTGGATCGGGCATCCAGTCCCGCACCATCGCCAGCCTTGAACATGCATGGGCGCAGGGGCGCGATCAGCTTTCCCGCAACGATGTGCTGGTGGTGGACGAGGCGGGCATGATCGGCACCCGCCAGATGGAGCGGGTGCTGTCCCATGCCCGCGATGCCGGCGCGAAGGTGGTGCTGGTGGGCGACCCCGAGCAGTTGCAGGCGATCGAAGCCGGCGCGGCGTTCCGGTCGCTCGCCGAGCGGCATGGCGCGGCCGAGATCACCGAGGTTCGCCGGCAGCGCGAGGACTGGCAGAAAGACGCGACCAGGGCGCTGGCTACCGGCAGGACGGCCGATGCGATCCACGCCTATGAGAGCCGGGGCATGGTGCAGGCGGCCGACACGCGCGAGACGGCACGGGCCGAGCTGGTGGAGGGCTGGGATCGCCAGCGGCAGGCCGAGCCGGACAAGACCCGGATCATTCTCACCCACACCAATGCCGAGGTGCGCGCGCTCAACGAGGATGCGCGGGAGCGGGTGCGCGCATCGGGCGAGCTGGGCGAGGACGTGGGCGTTACCGTCGAGCGAGGCCGGCGCGACTTCGCATCCGGCGACCGGATCATGTTCCTGCGCAACGAGCGCTCGCTTGGCGTGAAGAACGGCACGTTGGGTACGCTGGAGCGGATCGAAGGCGGGCGCATGGCGGTGCGGCTCGATGGGGGCGGGCATGCCGCGTTCGACCTCAAGGACTATGCCCATGTCGATCACGGCTATGCCGCCACCATCCACAAATCGCAGGGGGTGACCGTCGATCGCGCGCATGTGCTGGCGACGCCCGGGATGGACCGGCACGGGGCCTATGTCGCCTTGTCCCGGCATCGTGAGGGCGTGCAGCTCCATTATGGCCGCGATGATTTCACCGATCAGCGTCAGCTCGCCCGCGTGCTGTCGCGCGACCGCGCCAAGGACATGGCCGGCGACTATGCCGCGCCGTCTGACCAAGACCGTGCACGCACGTTCGCCGAGCGGCGCGAGATCCGGTTCCCGGAACTCGCGCGGGAGATCGCCGCCAAGGTGCGCGACAAGGCGCGTGGCATGTTCGACGGTTTCCGGCCCAGGCCGGCACCGGAGAAGGCATCCGCGCCTGAACGGGAGCCGGCGATCGGGGGCAAGCCCGACCAGGCCAAGGCGATCGAACGCTATGCGCGCGCCACGGCCGATATAGGCCGGATGCAAGCCAAGGGTCTGCCGGTGCTGCCCCATCAAGAGAGCGCGTTGCGCAAGGCCGGGGAGGCGCTGGACGCGAACCGGCCCCATGCCGCCCGCGACCTTGCTTCCGCGCTTCGGCGCGATCCGAAGCTCATCGAGCAGGCCGCTGGCGGCAACACTGGCGGCGCGGCGCGGGCGATGGCCGAGGAGCGGCGCGTGCGGCTCGACCCGGAGGCCCGCGCGGGCCGCTTCGTGGAAGCCTGGAAAGCGATGCAGCGCGACCGTGCCGCCCTTGAGCGGGCGGGCGATCGCGCCGGCGCTGAGCGGATGCGCGGCAACATGGCGAAGGTGGCCGGCGCGATCGGGCGCGACCCGCAGCTGGAATCCGCGCTGCGCCGCCGCGCGCCCGAGCTGGCGCTGAAACTGGAGAAAGACCGCGCGATCGGCGACGCGCTGGCGAAATCGCTGGGGCCGGACCGCGAGCGCGACCGGGGATTGAGCCGATAGGCTTCGTGCTTTCGGGGACGACGGGGAGACAGGATGATCGAGGACGAGCACGAACCCGAGACAGCCCAGGAAGCCTTCGCACGGGTGGAGGGTGAGCTGGCGCTGCTACGCCGCGCCGTCGAGCGCTTGGCGGTCGAGCGCGCCGAACTCCCCGAGCAGCCCGATTAGAGGGCATAGCGTGGAAGGTACGCTAAACAACACTAAGGGAGAACAACCGAGGAACGCTTAGGCGGCGCGGCTGTCCGGCGGAAGATTGAGGGCCTTGCGGCCAGCGGAAGCGGCGGCTCGATCCCAGAGGAAATCGCCGGAAAAGGCAATATGCTCCCAGCCAACCGGCGACGTATGGACAAGCAGATCATCGGGGACCGGGGCCGCTGCCGATCGCAGATGCTGGGCGGCGTCGGCCATGTAGATCGTGTTCCAATAGACGATCGCCGCGATGACCAGATTAAGGCCGGATGCACGATATTGCTGTGCCTCGTGGCTGCGGTCGATGATGCGGCCCTGGCGGAAGGTGTAGATCGCCTGCGTCAGGGCATGGCGCTGCTCGCTGTTGTTGAGGCCGGCATGGCATCGCCGGCGCAGATCGGGATTTTCGAGCCAGTCCAGCATGAACAGGGTCCGTTCGATCTTCCCGATTTCCTGTAGTGCGACGTCGAGCTGGTTCTGCCGTTCGTAGGCGGCGAGCTTTCGCAGCATGACCGACGGCGCGACGTGGCCAGCCTTGATCGACCCTACGAGGCGCAGTACGTCGTCCCATTGTTCATTGATGATGTCGGTGCGGATACGCTTGCCCAACAACGGGGCGATGGACGGATAGGCCGAAACCGGCGCGATCGGCGCAAGCCGCCTGTCCGGAAAGTCGCGCAGGCGCGGGTAGAAGCGAAATCCCAGCATCGCGCACAGGGCGAAGACATGGTCGGTCGCCCCGCCGGTGTCGGTGTAATGCTCGACGATCCTGAGATCGGTGCCATGGCTGGTGAGGCCGTCGAGGACATAGGGCGCTTCATGCGTGGCGGCCGAGATCACATTGACGTGGTAGGGTCCGCGCTGATCGGAAACATGGGTGTAGAAGCTGAAGCCATGATCGACGCCATAGCGGGCGTTGATGTCGCCGCCCGATGCGCCGCGCTTCGCGCCCCTGAAGAACTGACCATCGGAACTGGACGTTGTGCCGTCGCCCCATACCCGCGAGAATGGCAGGCGGTGGTGCGCGTTGATGAGGACGGCGAGCGCCGCGCGGTAGCTCTCGTCGCGGATATAGGCGTCATGGGTCCACAGGAGTTGATCGCGCGTGACTCCCTGGCTCGCGGCGGCCATGCGCGACAGGCCGAAATTGGTGGCGTCGGCGAGGATGGTGGCGAGCAGCGCATTTTCATTGGGACATGGCTCGCCGGTGCGCAGGTTGGTGAACGCCGAAAGAAAGCCAGTTTCCTGCGCCACCTCATGTAGCAGTTCGGTGATACGGATGCGGGGCATCATCGCATCGAGCCGGTCGGCCAGGGCTTCGGCGTCGGGCGTTGCGATTGTGCGAACCGGGGATATCTGGAGACGGCCGTCGCGGAACCGCACACCTTCGAGAGCGTCGCGCTTCAGGCGCTGGGCGAAATTCTTCAGCCGCCAGTCCAGTTCGCGTCCTCGTTGTTCGAGCCATTCGCTGGCTGTCGGCGGCAAGCCAAGAGCTGATACGATCGGCTTCGCCTTCGGTTCGCTGAGCAGGTAGCTGTCGAACCGGCGGTATCCCGCCGATCGCTCCACCCAGACATCCCCGGAGCGGAGCTTGTCGCGCAGATGCGCGATCGTCGCGATCTCCCAGAGCCGTCGATTGATCTTGCCGTCGTCGCCCACGACGATTTTCCGCCATTCCTTGCGGAAGGGCATCGGAGCGTCGGTAGGCACATCGCGCTTGCCCGACCTGTTGAGGTCGCGCAGTATCTCAATGGCGGCAATCGTTTTCGCGCTGCCCTTTCCGGCCCTGAACTGTAGCGCTTCAAGCAGATCAGGGGCGAACTTGCGCAACGTCGCATAGCGGTCGGCCGCGACCGTCAGCGGATCAAGATTGGCGGTTTCCGCGATCGTCGCCACTTCCGGTCTGGCCTTCAGGAGGGTGTGCCATCCTACCGAGGCGTCCAGGACCTCCATCTGGTCTTCGCCGGTATCGACCGCATCGGTCAGCGCGTCGATCGTCCTGCCAAAGATCAGCATCAGCCGCGCCACGTTCTTCGACGTGGTGGCATAGCTGCGTGCCTGAGCGTTTTTCGCACGGGTGAAGATGCTGCCGATCAGCTTGTCCGCCATTTCCAGGGCGTTGTCGGTTAGTCGTTCTTCAAGATCGAGCAGGAAGGCAACCAGCGTGGCACGCCGCCGGGAAGGAACGTATCGCTCGATCATATAGGCAGGCGATGCACGGCCTTCCCTGACATATTGCCGGAATCGGTCCGCGTGGATGCGGCCAGCCACGTCCGGGGAGATGCCGATCTTCCGCACTTGCCGCAGGCGGTCGAGAATCTGGCGGATGTGATCGGGCCTTGCCGCGATGGGGATGGTCTTGAGCGAAGCGAGCTGGCTCATGCCGCCGGCGTCGTCAAAAAGCTGATCGAGGGCTTGGACCTGTTCGGTGCTGAGATCGGCGATCAGAGCATAGGCAGCTTGCTTGCGGGCACGCGCGCGTCCCGCGCTGCTGGCGCGTTCGATGGTGGAGATGGACGGCAGCAGAATTCGGGCCTCGCGCAAGACGGTGACCACGCCCATCGCAATCGTCATCCCCTTGTCGGTCGCCCATGCCGCTTTCGCGGCCGCTTCGATCATGAAGGGAATATCGGCGCGGGTCGCCCCCCGAAGTCCCAAGCGCACCGCCAGCTCACGGGCATGATCCGTCATTGTCTGAACCCGCGCCGCATAGTTGGCCAGGTCGGCTACGTGCAGACCAAGTTGCTCCGCGACGAAAGCGGCGAGATCATGGGGTATTGCTCCCCTGTCCTGTATCAACTGCGCAAGCGTGACGCCCGGGTGCCGCAGGAGCGCGAGTTGCAGCGCCACGCCCAACTGATTCCGTCGCTCCCGTCGCGCGCCAATGATCTCGATGTCCGCAGGCTCGAAGGTATAGAGCCGGGCCAAACGGTCGCGATCGGTCGGGATGGCGAGGATCTGATCGCGTTCGCTCTCGGTCAGGAGTTGAT
This sequence comes from Sphingobium sp. 22B, assembly GCF_001580035.1. NCBI lineage: Bacteria > Pseudomonadati > Pseudomonadota > Alphaproteobacteria > Sphingomonadales > Sphingobiaceae > Sphingobium > Sphingobium sp. 22B. Next base: position 25,997 of record NZ_LTAB01000040.1, read on the forward strand.
GCTTGCGCTTCGCCATGCCGATTCCCGTCCACAAAAGGTCATTTGTGCCTATGGACAGTGGGGAGTAAAGAGACATAGTATGTGGACGGATATGGATGGGGCGAAGCGGTCGCGCTTCATAGCGTCCACAGAACGACCGTTTGGGAGACGCACGGCATGGGCGGAATATTGGGCTACGCCCGCGTCAGCACCGGCGATCAGGACGTGGCGGGTCAGACCATGCGACTGGAGAAGGCTGGCGCCATCAAGGTGTTCACCGACGTCATGTCGGGCAAGAGCATGGAGCGCCCCGGTCTGGCCGACCTGATCGCCTATGCTCGCAAGGGTGATACCCTCGCGGTGGTCCGCCTCGATCGATTAGGGCGCTCGCTGGCCGAACTGCTCGCCACAGTCGAGACATTGCGCGGCCAGGGCATTGCGCTCCTGAGCCTTGAGGAAAAGATCGACACGTCTTCGGCCGCTGGCGAACTCATCTTCCATGTGTTCGGGGCCATCGCTCATTTCGAAAGGCGGCTCATATCCGAGCGAACCCGAGACGGCATCGCTGCTGCCCGTGCCAAAGGCAAGCAACCTGGGCGCCAGCCTCTCGACATGTCCAAAGTGAATGCCGCCATAAAACTGGTGGAAGCCCACATCTCACCGACCGAAGCAGCACGTCAACTCGGCATCGGCCGATCGACCATCTATCGTGAAATGCGCCGCCTTGGCGTGGAAAGGCCCGCCTGAATGTCCAGATTGAAATCCGCTCACGATCTCTCCGGACTGATGAAGTATATGGGACGTGCGCCCTGGGACGAGATGATGGACGAGATGCTGTTCGCGCATCTTGGCCCGGCATGCGAGGCCACGGATCTTGAGCCTGATGATATCTTCGACGTCATCGGCGACCATTGGCAAGGCCAGCTGTGGGGCTGTGCTTTCGAAGACTTGCTCACACAGGAACTCGAGCCTGAAGGTCTCAATCTCGTCGATGACTATCTCAAGCGCCGGGGCTGGAACGAGAAAGCGCCGAACAAGGCCTACATGCGCGCACTGCGCGATACGGTCATGTCGCTCTATGAAGTGAGCGAGGTCATCCCAGGGCACTCGATGACCTTGCGGGATCTTCTGCGTGACATTGCGCCGGTCACGGTGCGTGAACATAGTGCCACACAGACCCTTGTTAACTGGGACAAGATCGCTGCACGGGTCGTCGATGTGAACGGGCGCCATGGGATTTCCGGCGCCTTGTTGCCCTTCAGCGCAGATGGCGCCGGGCGAGTAATCGAGGCCTTTTCCCAACTTGAAAACGATGGGCCAGGTACTGGCAGACTGTCCCCTTCCGAAAGGGACGGCCTCCTGAAAGCGTCAGGCCCGATTTTCACGAATATCTGGCTTCTGGACAGTTTGGGCAAGGCCATGCCCGGCAGCGTGCCGGAAATGGTCAATGCCGATGGCGATGATCTTGTGTTCCACCGTATCGTGTTCCCCCTGGCGAAGGGCGTGATCGGCAAGAGCGTGGTTCGCAGGCTGAACGCGGCGCAATGGCTGGAACCTGCGAGCGATACGTTCTGGAACTGGCTGGCGCCAGTGACGAAGAACAGGAAACCACGAACGACCAAAGGCGGGCAGGCTTTTGTGACAACCATGGAGGACGGCACACCTGTTTTTGCCAATGTCGAACTGGTGGGTCGCAAACTGATCGTTGAGGTCAATAGCGCCGCCCGCGCGGAGCAAGCGATCACGCATATGCGCGAATGGCTCGGTGATTGCGTGAGCACACCTATGACCGAAATTCGGACTATGGCCCAGTTCATGGCCGATGACGCCGCCCGCGCTCCGCAGGAAGAGCCGCTCGATATCCCGTCGGACGAAAGGGAGCGCATCGTTCATGAGATGCTGACACGCGAATATACCAAAACGCTTGATGAAGCGGTGCCCGCCCTCGGCAACAAGACACCGCGGGCTTTGGCCCGTACAAAGGCAGGCCGGGCGAAAGTTGCCGACTGGCTAAAATATATAGAGAATGGTGCGGCAAAATCCGGGACTGGCGAGCCAATGGCCACCTATGATTTTACGTGGATGTGGCAAGAGCTGGGGCTGATTGACTTCCGCCGTTGACCGCCCTCACATCGCCGTTCTGGTATTGTTCGGGTTTAGCGTTGTCTGGCGTACCATCCACGCGATGCCCTCATAATGGAGAGGTGTTGGGCGTACCCGACGCCAAGTTGCCGAGATCATCACGCAACGGTCGGCGACCTACGATCTGAGAGGTCGATTGGCTGAGGCAGATCCGCGAAGCGGGCGGGCTGCATCCAAGATCGTCAAAGTGACTGCCGAAGGTCCTAAGCAATGCGCGTAACCGCCTGGCAGCTGCCAAGCTTTCCGCTCAAGGTGTCAGCCGGCCCTCAGGCGGAACCGACCCCTAACTCTCACGCCGCGTCCTGTAAGCGCCGGACGGGCGGCTGCTCATGCTGCATAGCACACCAGAGGTCGTAGTTTGCCTGCATCGCGAGCCAAGCTCGGGCGGTGCTAGCCCCTGCCTGCTCGAGACGAACCGCGAGGTCGGGGCTGATTGCGGCCTTGCCGTTCAACACCCGCGAAAGTGCGACCCGTGACATGGCAAGCCGGTTGGCCGCCTCAGTAACAGACAGGGCCAGCGCTGAAATGACTTCATCGCGCAGTAGTTCGCCGGGGTGGGGAGGGTTGTGCATCATCGTCATAGCCTCAATGGTAATCCTGATAGTCGACCAGTTCAGCGTCGGTGCCGACAAAACGGAATGTGATCCTCCAGTTGCCGTTGACCCAAACGGACCAATGGCCTCGCAAGTCGCCCTTCAGCGGGTGCAGCTTGAAGGATGGCAGATTCATATCGTCCGGTCCTGCCGCGACTTCCAGCAACCCAAGAATATTCCGGAGCTTCTTCACATGGGAAGCCTGAACACCCCGCGTGGTGCCACTGTGATAGAAGGCTTCAAGCCCCTTGTGCCGGAATCCAATTATCATCGGGGTCATTGTATCGCGATGCGTTACACGATGCAATGCCTACGGCGGCGATTGAGACAGCCAGCGCTGTCCTGACCGGGATGGTCGATTGGGTAGGGCTATCCAATTTAGCCGAACGACCCCTCAAACGGCGGGGCATTCGAAGCTGACTGAGCGATACGCCGGCGAGTGCTACGCGGGTCCTCGAACAAATCCCGGGCAGCGCAGAGCCGAAACACGTTCCACCAACGCTGCCAGCGATGCTCGGCAGCATCGTGCAGCATGTGGCATCGCTGGCAGAGGGCAGCCAGATTGGCGGGGTCGTTGTTACCTGGATCGTGGTCGAGATGCGCGCAGGCTAGAACGACGTAGGTGCTCCGGGCGCTCAGCAGATCCGCGCCACGCACCGCAATGACCTTGCCGGTGCCAGTTCTCCAGCGCTGAGCATCCGCGTCCCACCACCGTCCATCGCCTAGGTGAAGAATCTTGCGCATGTGAGGGCGCTTGCAATGTTCGCACCGTGATCGAGCGCGGCCGAAGCGAATTGCGTTCGACAACTGCGGCCAGTCGATCGGATAAAGCCAGCGGTTCTCAGAGCGGATCGGCATGGCCCTCTCTGAATCATTCGCGCTTGGTTTGAAAGCGTTTTGTACCCTCTTTATCCCCCGAGTGTTCCACCGCTGTTCTCATCCGCACGTGCCCTTCTGGTCAGGAACCCTTGACCCGCAAGCGGCATTAGCAGAACATATGAGGAACACCTGAGTCAGCTTTTCATGCCCGTCGCCAACGAGAAAACACAACCGATCCTTGATGAGCTGCGGTCACTTGCGTCGCCTCTGGTTGCGCATCGCAGCTTGCCATTCGGCGTTGAACCGCTCGATCGGCGGCTTGCAGGGGAGGGCCTTCGCGCCGGGGCACTCCATGAAATCGCCGCCAGCAGCTGCTCGCTTGTCGACGACGCGGCAGCCACGCTCTTCATTGCGGGGATCGCAGCACGCGAAGCTCATGCGACTGGGGCTCCGGTTTTGTGGGTGAGCTGCCGCAGCGACCTCTATGCTCCTGGCGTCGAGCAGGCGGGTCTGGCTGCAGATCAGGTCATCCACGTCGAGCCGCGTGACGACAAGATGTTGCTGGCGGTGATCGAGGATGCTGTGCGCGATGGAACGCCCTGCGCCATCATTGCCGAAGCCCGCAAGGTGCCGATGGTCGCAAGTCGGCGCCTGCAGCTCGTACCGCCGCGAGGTCAACGCCGACCGCGCGCTCAAGCCACCTGCAGAGATGGTCCGACGATTTGCGGCCTATCCCGACGCATTGCGCGCGAGCGTCGACATTGCAGCGGAGTGCACCTTCGACCTTGGCGAGCTTGCCTACCAGTACCCGCACGAGCGCGTGATCGAAGGGCTGACCGCACATGAAGCGCTCGAGCAGATGACCAACGATGCCGTCGAGCGGATGTTCGACGGCGACGTACCCAAACCTTACCGGGACCAGATCGCGCATGAGCTGCGCCTCATCGCCGACCTAAGCTACGCGCCCTACTTCCTGACCGTCCACGCCATCGTGTGTAGCGCGACGATTACGGAGTCCGGTCGGCGTCAATTATGATGGCCGGTAGGCGGCCGCGCCGGTTGGTGACTTCGGGCTATCATGAGCGGTTGCGAGGGGCAACCGGGCATCGTCCATTACAGCGCTGGGTAATTGTCGCTGACAGTGGACGAAAGCGACAGTTTGAAGGGCTCGGGGTAATTGCCGCTGGCGACAATTACCCGTTGTCTCAGTCAGGGTGCTCGCGAGCGAAGTCAGCGACAATCATGATGGCCGGTCTGGCGCGCCATTCGATGGGTCACAATCGCCGGCGTTGATGCGGGCGACGGCGGATCGCTTGCGGTAGCTCTCGCCGTTCATCTCGATGATGGTCGAGTGGTGCACGAGGCGGTCGATCGCGGCGACGGTCATGGCTGGATCTGGAAAGACGTTGTCCCAGGCCGAAAATTGCTGGTTGGCGGTGATGGCGATCGAATGGCGCTCGTAGCGATGGGCGATGAGCTCGAACAAGGCGCTGGTCTCGACCTGGTCCTTGCGGACGTAGGACAGGTCGTCGAGGACGATGAGATCGAACTTGTCGAGCTTGTCGAGCATCGCGGGCAAGCTGAGGTCGCGGCGTGCGGCCTGGAGCTTCTGGACCATGTCGGTTGTGGAGCAGAACAGGACACGTCGCCCGGCGTCGATGAGGGCATGGCCGATGGCGGCAACCGCGTGCGTCTTGCCCGTGCCGCTCTGGCCGAACAGCAGCAGGTTGCCACCGCTCTCGATCCAGTCGTCGCCGGCAGCCAGGGACAAGAGGTGCGGCTTGCGGATGCCGGGGGCGGCGTCGAAATCGAAGGTGGCGAAGGTCTTGCCTGCCGGGAGGCCGGACTGGTCGCGATGGCGCTGGATGCGCCGGGAGGAACGGTCGGCCATCTCGATTTCGAGGAGTGAGGCGAGCAGGTTGGCGGCCGGCCAGCCATCGCGATCGGCGGAGTCGGTAAGGCGCTTCCAGTTGCGGTTAATGCTCGGCAGGCGCAAGGCCTTGAGCAGGGTAGGCAGCACGGCGGCGGCCTGATCTTTGGTGCGGGTCATCAGTGCACCTCCCCGCTGGCGATCAGGCTGTTGTAGCTGTGCAGATCGGGTGGCGGGATAGTGACATCGCGCTGCGATCTTGCGGTTGGCAGGAACTCGTCCCTCAGCGCATCGACATCGGGCAGGCGCCCGCTGTCGAGTGCCTCATCGATCCGCCGGGCCAGCACCTCGACGCAGTCGCCCCTGGCGGCGATATCGAGCAGCGCGACGGCATCGCGGCAGGCCTGCCATCCGTCGAGCTGGGCATCGAAGGCTTGCCAGGCGCGCCGGTAGGCGTGATCGGGGAACAGGGCTTCGCGGTAGACGAGGTTGCGCAGTGCACCGGGCTTGCGGCGCAGGTTACCGATCATGTGCCGGAAATCGATGCTGTGCCCCCGGTGGGGATGACTGATCCGCACACGCGGCGTGGACATTACCCTGTCCGGACCGAGGAAGAGCTCGATGCGATCGTCAAAGAGATGTGCGTTGAGGCGCCGTCCGACGAGGCGGGAAGGCACCGAATAGGTAACCCGATCGATGCCGACGGTGCCGTTGCGGGTGACATCGACGGTGACCATGGCGAAATCGGTGGTTCGCCTTGCGGGCAGCGCCTTGAGTACCCTGCGTTCTGCATCGATGCGCGCGGCATGCCGTCGGTTCTGCCTGGCGACCTGGGCGTCAACGAACTCGCGCCAGGCCTTGATGCTGACGAAATCGCGGCTGCCCCGCCGGCGCAGGGCCTGATCGAGGCGCCGCTTGAGGTGACCGTGCGGACCTTCGATCGATCCGTTCTCGTGCGCCTCGCCGCGGTTGTTGCGGGTGGCAAGCATGCCGTAATGACGGCACAGCTCGTCGTAGCTTCGCGTGAAATCCCGCTGCGCATCGGCGTCGAGGTTTTTGTAGGCGGCTGACAGGGAATCGCTGCGGTGTTCGGCCGGCGCACCGCCCAGCTTCCACAACGCATCCTGCAGGTGCTCCGAAAGGGCGGCAAAGCTCTCCCCGCCCAGCACGACAGCCGCATGCTCCCAGCCACTCGCCGCCAGGCGGAAGTGGTAGAGGCGATAGGCCAGGGTCTCGCCGGCAACCGTGACCTTGAGACTATCGCATACCGTGAAATCCGACAGGCCCTGCCGACCGGGCTCATGATGCTGCGGGAAGAAGATCTCCTTCTCACCGCCGTGCAGTGCCCGCCAGCGGGCGATCCGGCGTTCCAGTGTTCGTCGTATCGCATCGGGAACAGCATCCTCGCCGAACTCGTCCTGGAGCGTCTCGAAGACCGTGACGGCAATGATACCGTCGATCTGGAGCAACTCCTCGACACGTGGCCAGAATGGCTCGAGCGGATCGGCGCGGGTGCGCCAGTGGCGCCCCTTCTTCTTCTGGGACGGAAGCTGCGGATCGTTCTCGATCCGGCGTGCACTGCGCTCGCTGATACCGGCCTTGGCAGCCGCGACGGCCTGGGTGTGTTGGCGACGATGGGTCATGAAGAGAAATACCTGCTGATCGGAAATGTGGTGGCCCGGCATCGCAAACCCATCGTTCCTTGTTCGATGAGTGTTCCGATACCACCGCCCGCCGCAGCCCCGACCAACCCCCGAAAGAAGGGGAAAGAAGATCGCCATCGGTTGTCTGGTCCGCTCTCCGGTCGGGGCTCCGCCCCTCCCTACGATCAGCCCAGACAACCGATCCTACCGGCCATCATAGTTGCCGCTCAACCGGCCATCGTAGTTGTCGCCGCGCAGAAGTGGACCGCTACCTTGGCCCGGCAAGCACCGCCATCATGAGCGCCATCCTCTTGTGGTACATCTACCGTGTCGTGACGTTCCGCCGCGGTCGCGAGAGCTGAGCGAAGCGCGACCTTCGCTCAACCATCCGAGCGGTTGCTGCCGGTCCGTTATCCCGCGAACGCCCCCTAACTTGCTTAAGCAATCACTGCTCAGCCTACGATCGAGCGACGCAATCTTTTCTGAAGAAGAAGTAGCCTGCCAAGTCGTTCGCGAGGAGATCCCGCAGGGTGGCGACCGGCGGTCAGCGAAGATCGAGGACCACGCCGCGCTTATCCACGCCGGCATCGAGCGGCAGTCCAACATCACGCTGGAGGAGTTGCGCACGATGCTGGCCGGACACGGTGTCAGCACCAGCATCGCAACCTAGTGGCGGTTCTTCGCGCGGCACCGGATCACACGCACAAAAAGACAGCCATGGAGCGAGCAGGACCGGCCCAACATCGTAGATCAGCGCTGGGCTTGGTTCGAGGAGCAACTCGATCTCAACCCCGAGCGCCTGGTATTCCTTGACGAGACCTGGGCATCCACCAACATGGCTCGGCGCGCGCCGCCGACGCGCCGAGAACATCGCAGCCGAACGCGCTATTTCCTTTGACCTCTCCTAGTTCAGCCCGCCGCCAAGAGACCTGTACAGCTCTACCAGGTTGTTCGCCTGGTTGAGCCGGGTCGTGACAAGCTGCTGCTCGGCCGCATAGGCGGTGCGCTGCGCGTCGAGCGTGGTGAGGAACGAGTCGATGCCGGCGCGGAAGCGCGCGTTCGACAGCCGCGCCGCGGTCGATGCCGCAACCGCACGCGCGGTCTGGGCGTCCACCTGCTCGTCGATCGTGCCGCGCTGTGCCAGCGCATCGGCGACTTCCCGGAACGCCGTCTGGATCGACCGCTCATAGGTCGCGACCGCGACTGCCTGCGACGCGCGGGCATATTCCAGGTTACCCTGCCGCTGGCCGCCGTCGAACAGCGGCAAC
>NZ_LTAB01000041.1:0-50541 GCF_001580035.1 Sphingobium sp. 22B
AGATCGCCATCACAGCCGTCATGCGAAAGCTCGTCGTCACCGCAAACGCGCTGCTCAAGGCCGATCGATGCTGGTCGCAATCTCCCGCTTGATCATCACGGATACTCTACGCATCGGGTCATGGCCCTTCATCCGCAGATCGCCGCGCTCGCGGCCCAGCTTGAGGATCTTGCCGACCTGCTGCGCGCGCAGGGCGACCGGCTCTGGTCGGGGCGGATCGACCTGGTGCGACATCTGGTCGCGGACTCCAATTTCGCCGGCGTCGAACGCTTCCTGCGCCTGTTCGAAGGGGAGGAGGGGCTTGGCGCCCTGGTCCTGAACGACGCATCGGCCAACCGGCGGCTGATCGAACGGCGGCAGGCCGCGCGCATATTGGCCGAACGGCTGGCAAAAGAGGAAGGCGCCGATTGAGCGATTGACGGCGCGGCGCGTTTCACGCAATGCGGAACTGTCGCCGGTGCCGTGGATTCGGTCATCGGACTTGATGCGGGAGAGCATGGGAAGCCTTTCAGGCCACCCCGTCGCCGAAGGAGCAACCGCCCCGGAATCTCTCAGGCCAAAGGACCGCATCATGGGCAGGCACTCTGGAAAGCGGACGGTTCGCGCCGTCCCACCGAAGGGGTAAGCCATCCGGTCGCCTGACTGGTGGTCAAAGCTCTCAGGTTCCGTGACAGAGGGGGTGGCAAGCGCGATGAGTCCGACTCCGGACGGGCGCGTCTGTCGCCAATGACCCTCGCACGGAAAGGCCGCCCCTCATGTCCGGCAATGACGACATCGCCCATCTCGAAGAAGAATTGCCGTTGCAGGACCTGCCGCTGGATGGCTGGCACCGCGCCAGGGGCGCGCGGATGGTCGGCTTCGCGGGCTATCACATGCCGATCCAATATGAAGGCATCATGGCCGAACATGCCTGGACCCGCGAACATGCCGGGCTGTTCGACGTCAGCCATATGGGCCAGATCGGCTTTTCCGGCCAAGGCGTGGACGACGCGCTGGAAATCCTGTTGCCGAGCGACATCAAGGGGCTGAAGCCCTTTCGCCAGCGCTATTCGATGCTGCTCGATGAAGAAGGCGGCATATTGGACGACCTGATGGTCTCCCGCCTGGGAGACGGCGCCTTCGACGGGGCGGACATCTATATGGTGGTCAACGGCGCGACCAAATATGACGACATCGGCTGGATGATCGAGCATCTGCCCGATGAAGTGGTGATGAATCACATGGACGAGCAGGCCCTGCTCGCCTTGCAGGGGCCGGAAGCAGGGGAGGCGATGGCCACGCTGGTCCCGGAAACCGCGGATCTGATCTTCATGCAGTCCGGCCTCTTCACCTGGCGCGGCGTTCCGCTGTGGATCAGCCGGTCGGGCTATACCGGCGAGGATGGCTTCGAGATCAGCGTGCCCGCCGCGGATGTGACGCTGCTGGCCGATGCGCTCTGCGCGTTGCCGCAGGTGAAGCCGATCGGCCTTGGGGCACGCGATTCCCTGCGCCTGGAGGCCGGGCTGCCGCTTTACGGCCATGACTTGACGCCTGCCGTCAGCACCATCGGCGCCGATCTGGGCTTCGCCATCCATAAGCGCAGGCGGGAAGAAGGCGGCTTCATCGGCCATGCGCGGGTGATGAAGGAATTGGCCGACGGACCGGGTTCGAAGCGCGTGGGCCTGAGGATCGAGGGCCGCCTGCCAGCGCGGGAGGGCGCGACGATCCATGCCGGCGGCGCGCAGGTGGGCGAAGTCACGTCCGGCGGCTTCGCGCCTACGGTGGGCGCGCCGATCGCGATGGGCTGGGTCAGCCTGCCCCACAGCGCGATCGGCACGGCGCTCGAAATCGAAGTGCGCGGCAAGCGCATCGCGGCGGAGGTTGCGCCGATGCCGTTCGTTCCGCACCGTTATCGCCGCAAAGCCTGAGTCCTTTTCGGAAGGGGATTGATTTATGAGCCGTTATTTCACCGACGAACATGAATGGATCGATGTCGAGGGCGAAATCGCCACGGTCGGCATCACCGATTATGCGCAGGAGCAGTTGGGCGACATCGTCTTCGTCGAATTGCCTGCGGAGGGCACGACCTTCGAAAAGGGCGATGACGCGGCCGTGGTGGAGTCGGTCAAGGCCGCCTCGGACGTCTATGCGCCGATTTCCGGCGAGGTCGTGGAAACCAACAGCGCGCTGGAAGACGAGCCTGCGCTGGTGAACAGCGATGCCGAAGAGGATGGCTGGTTCTTCAAGCTGCGCGTCACGGATGCCAGCGAACTGGAAGGCCTGATGAACGAAGCCGCCTACAAGAAGTTCGTCGCGAGCCTTTGAGAAGCCAATAGCCCCTCCCTTTCGGGGGAGGGGTTGGGGACCGCCCCGGGCGCCGCGTCTGGAGGATGGTCCCCACCCCCGGCCCTTTCCCTGAAGGGGAGGGGAGAGGAGATATGTGAAATGCGCTACCTACCCCTTACCGACACCGACCGGCAGGACATGCTGTCCGTCATCGGGGCGTCCTCCATTGATGACCTGTTCGTGGACGTTCCTGCCGAGGCCCGCCTTTCGGACAAGATCGCCGGCCTGCCCGACCATGCCAGCGAACTGGCGGTCGAGCGCCACATGGCGGCCCTTGCGCGGAAGAATCTGTCGGCGGGGGAAGCGCCCTTCTTCCTGGGTGCGGGCGCGTACAGGCATCATGTCCCCGCCAGCGTCGATCATCTGATCCAGCGCGGCGAGTTCCTGACGGCCTACACCCCCTATCAGCCGGAAATCGCGCAGGGCACCTTGCAGGTGCTGTTCGAATTCCAGACGCAGGTGGCGCGCCTGCTGGGCTGCGACGTCGCCAACGCCTCCATGTATGACGGGTCGACCGCCTGCTGGGAAGCGATCGGCATGGCCCGCCGCATCACCAAGCGCGGCAAGGCGATCCTGTCCTCCGGCCTGCACCCCCATTATGTCTCGGTCGCCAACACCATGGCGAAATTCACCGGCGACGCGCTGGTGCATCAGGCGCCGACGCTGGACGCCGCCACCGACATCGACGCGCTGATCGCCGGGATCGACAAGGATACAAGCTGCGTCGTCGTCCAATATCCCGACATTCTCGGCCGCATCGCCGACCTGACGCCGCTGGCCGATGCCGCCCACGCGGCGGGCGCGCTGCTGGTCGCGGTGGTGACGGAACCCGTCGCGCTCGGAGCGATCAGGGCGCCGGGCCATATGGACGCGGACATCGTCGTGGGCGAAGGGCAGTCCATCGGCGTCGGCCTGCAATTTGGCGGGCCTTATCTGGGCCTGTTCGCGTGCAAGCAGAAATATGTCCGCCAGATGCCGGGCCGCCTTTGCGGCGAGACGGTGGACGCGGCGGGCAAGCGCGGCTTCGTGCTGACGCTTTCCACGCGCGAGCAGCATATCCGCCGTGAAAAGGCGACGTCGAACATCTGCACCAATTCCGGCCTCTGCGCGCTGGCGTTCAGCATCCATATGACGCTGCTGGGCGAAAGGGGATTGCGGGAACTGGCGGCGCTCAACCATGGGCTGGCCGTTCAGGCGGCCGACCGGCTGGCCCAGGTGCCCGGCGTCACGCTGCTCAACGACAGTTTCTTCAACGAATTCACCCTGATCCTGTCGAAGGACGCCCGCGAAGTCGTCCGCAACCTGGCGGACAAGGGCGTGCTGGGCGGCGTCTCGCTCGGTCGCCTGTTCCCGGACGCGCCGGCAATCGGCAACGGACTGGTCGTCGCCGTCACCGAAACCGTGACGGTGGAGGACATCGAAATCTTCGCGAAGGCGCTGGAGGAGGAACTGGCATGACCATGCTCAAGGAAGGCCGGCCGACCACGCCGCAGGCTCTGACTAAAGCCGACAGCGCGCCCGCGACCGCTACGGGCAACCGGGCGCTGATGCTGGAGGAAGCGCTGATCTTCGAAATCGGTTCGACCGAGACAACTGGCGTCGACTTTGCCGAAGCGCCAGAGGTCGCCAGCCGTCTCGGCGATCTGGCCCGCACCGACAGCATTGGCCTGCCCGGCCTGTCGGAGCAGGAAACGGTGCGCCATTACACCCGCCTCAGCCGCCAGAACTACGCCATCGACCTTGGCCTGTTCCCGCTCGGCTCCTGCACGATGAAGCATAACCCGCGCCTGAACGAGAAGGTGGCGCGGATGCCCGGTTTCGCGGACCTTCACCCGCTTGCACCCCAATCGACGGTGCAGGGCGCGCTGGCGGTGATCCATGAACTGGCCGCCTGGCTGGTGACTCTGACCGGCATGCATTCCGTCGCGATGAGCCCCAAGGCGGGCGCGCATGGCGAATTATGCGGCCTGCTTGCGATCCGCGCGGCGCTGGAAGCGCGGGGCGATGCGCGCAGCGTCATCCTGGTGCCGGAAAGCGCTCATGGCACCAACCCTGCGACGGCCGCCTTCTGCGGCTATAAGGTCGAGGATATTCCGGCGACACCGGACGGCCGGGTCGATCTGGAAGCGCTGAAGGGCCGCCTCGGCCCCGACGTCGCGGCGGTGATGATCACCAATCCCAATACCTGCGGCCTGTTCGAGCGGGACATGAAGACGATCTCCGACGCGGTGCACGCCGCCGGGGCCTTCGTCTATTGCGACGGCGCGAACTTCAACGCCATCGTCGGGCGGGTCCGCCCTGGCGATCTGGGCGTCGACGCGATGCACATCAACCTGCACAAGACCTTCTCCACGCCGCATGGCGGCGGCGGTCCCGGCTCCGGCCCGGTGGTGCTGTCCGAAGCGCTCGCCCCCTTCGCGCCGCTGCCCTTCGTCGAAAAGCAGGGCGACAAATTCGTGCTGGTCGAGGAAGAGACGGCGGAAGACCATCACGGCCAGACCTTTGGCCGCATGGTCGCCTTCCATGGTCAGATGGGCATGTTCACGCGCGCCCTGACCTACATCCTCAGCCATGGCGCGGACGGCCTGCGGCAGGTCGCCAGCGATGCGGTGCTGAACGCCAACTATATCCTGCGCAGCCTGGACGATGTGCTGGACGCGCCCTTCGGCGGCAGCGGCCCCTGCATGCATGAGGCGCTGTTCAGCGACAAGGGGCTGGCGGAAGGCTTCACCACGCTCGACATCGCGAAGGGGCTGATCGACGAGGGCTTCCACCCCATGACCATGTATTTCCCGCTGGTGGTGCATGGCGCGATGCTGGTCGAACCTACGGAGACGGAGAGCAAGGCCGCGCTCGACCAGTTCATCCTGGCGCTGCGCAGCCTGGCCGAACGCGCCAAGGCAGGTGACGAGGCGCTGAAAGGCGCGCCCTATTTCGCCCCGCGCCGCCGCCTGGACGAAACGCTGGCTGCGCGCAAGCCGGTCCTCACATGGACCGAGCCGGCGCTGGCGGAAGCGGCCGAATGACGGACGGGCCGGAGCCGTGGGAACCCGGTTCCGGCCTCGCCGCCGCGGGCAAGCGCCACGCCCCCGCGACGGAGCGCAATCGCGACCCCATATTGGCGGTGCTTCGGGAGGAACTGCCATCCTCCGGCCTGGTGCTGGAAGTGGCGAGCGGCAGCGGCGAGCATGCGATGTACTTCGCCGCCGCCCTGCCCGCGCTCGATTGGCAACCGAGCGATCCCGATCCGGCTGCGCTGGCATCCATAGAAGCGTGGCGGCGGGAAGCGGGGCTCCCCAATGTGCGTCGGCCACTCAGGCTCGATGCCAGCGCCGGCTGGCCGGTGGAAAGGACGGACGCGATCCTGTGCATCAACATGGTGCACATCAGCCCCTGGGAAGCGACGCTCGGTTTGATGAAGGCGGCGGGGGCCGCGCTGCCGCCGGGTGGCCTGCTCTATCTCTATGGGCCTTATCTGCGGGAGGATGTCGAAACCGCGCCAGGCAATCTTGCCTTCGACGCATCCCTTCGGGCGCGCGATCCCGAGTGGGGCCTGCGTCGGGCCGAGGATGTCATTGCGATTGCGGAGGGCGAGGGGCTGGCATTTCAGCGACTGGTCGAAATGCCCGCGAACAATCTGTCCTTGATATTCCGGCGGCGGGATTGAAAGACTGCCGCGCTCCTGCGAAGGGGGGAGCCCAAGGACCGATGCCCCACACTCTCCTCTCCCTCGTCACCGCCGAACTGGCCGCGCCCGCCGATCCGCGCGCGGCGGCGATGGCGGGCGCGTTGGCGGCCCAATATCCCGACGCTTCGCGGGCGGTGCTCTTCTACGGCTCCTGCCTGCGGGAGGAGAATCTCGACGGCTTGATGCTGGATTTCTACCTGATCGTATCCGACTACCGCGCCGCTTATGGAAAGCGCTGGCTCGCGACCGCCAACCGGCTGATCCCGCCCAATGTCTTTCCCTTCGAACATAACGGCCTGATCGCCAAATATGCGGTGCTTTCGGAGGCCGACTTCGCGCGCCTCAACAGCCCTGCCGCCGACAATGTGTCGGTCTGGGCGCGCTTTGCCCAGCCTGCGCGGCTGCTCTGGGCGGCGGACGACCTTGCCCGCCAGCGCGCCATCGCCGCCGTTGCCGGCGCCGCGCCGACGCTGCTTTCGCTCGCTCGCCCGATGGTGCGGGAGCAGGACGCGCTGTCGCTGTGGAAGACCGGCTTCACCCTGACCTATGGCGCGGAACTGCGGGCCGAGCGCAAGGGCCGCTCCCTTTCCATCGTCGATGCCGATCCGGATCGTTACCGGCGCTTCGGGGAAGCCGCGCTGGCCCAGGGCCTGCCCCCGTCGCCGGAGCCGGATCAGGCGGCCGCCCTCTGGCGGCGGCTGCAAAGGCGCGGCAAATGGCTGTCGGTCGTCCGCCTCGCCAAGGCGAGCTTCACCTATGCCGGCGGCATCGATTATCTGGCTTGGAAGATCAACCGCCACGCCGGCACCGCTATCCAGATCAAGCCCTGGCAGCGCCGCTGGCCGCTGATCGGCGCGCTTACTCTGCTGCCGCGGCTGTTCCGGGGTGGTGCGATCCGCTGAGCGCATTCGACAGCGCCTGTGCCAGCCCTGTCAGCGTATAGGGTTTGCGCAACACCTCATGACCCCCGAAATCGGCGCTTTCAGCGGTATCGCCGGCATAGCCGGTGACGAACAGCACCGGCAGATGCGCATAGATGGGGGGCAGGGTGCGGATCATCTCCGGCCCGGTCATGTCGGGCATCAGCACGTCGCTGACGATCAGGCCGATGTCCCGATGGCTGGTGAGCAGCTTCGCCGCCTTCGACGGATGATCGCAGGCGACCGGCAGGTGGCCCAGTTCCGAGAGCGCCGCCATCGTCTGGTTGAGGACGCGCGGATCGTCCTCAACCACCAGGATGCGCATCGGCGGGTGAAGCACGGGTTCCCGGTCCGGCGCAGACGCATCCATCGCGTCTTCGCCTTCCGCACCGATATGACGGGGCAGATAGAGGTGGACGCTCGTGCCCTTGCCGGGTTCGGATTCGATGCGGATCTCTCCCTCGCTCTGGTGCACGAAGCCGAAAATCTGGCTGAGGCCAAGCCCCGTGCCCTTGCCGACCGGCTTGGTGGTGAAGAAGGGTTCGAACACGCGGGAGAGGATGTCGGGCGTCATGCCGCAGCCGTCGTCGCTGACGCTGAGGGTCACATATTCCCCGCCGGCGCATTCCCCGATCTCATGCTGCGCGAGTTCGGCCTGCCCTGTCCTAATGATCAGCCGACCCCGCCCGTCCATCGCATCGCGGGCGTTGACGCACAGGTTCAATATCGCATTTTCCATCTGATGCTGGTCGACGAAGATCCGCCAGCCCTTCGCCTCATTTTCGAAGGCCATGGTGATCTGGTCCCCGATGGACCGGTCGATCAGGTCGGACAGGCCGGCCACCAGCGCATCGGGATCGACCGGGCTGGGCAGCAGCGGTTCCGACCGGGCGAAGGCCAGCAGGCGGCGGGTCAGCGCGGCGGCGCGATTGGCGCCCTCCATCGCATTGTCTAGATGGCGGTTCGCCTCCTGCGGTTTCAGCCGCAGCTTGCGCTTGGCGAGTTCCAGACCGCCGACCACCACCGCCAGCATGTTGTTGAAGTCGTGGGCGATGCCGCCGGTCAACTGGCCAACGGCGTCCATCTTCTGCATCTGGCGCAGATTTTCCTCGGCGGCGGCGCGTTCGGCGGTCTCCTTCTTGAGCCGTTCATAGGCGTCCGACAATTCGGCGGTGCGGGTGGCGACGGCCTCCTCCAGCCGGTCGGCGCGTTCCGCCTCGTCATCCGCCTGCCTGCGGGCATTGCGCCGCTCGCTATAGGCGGCATTGGCGAACCAGAGCGCGAACAGCACGCAGACGAGCAGCACCAGCCCGAAAAGCTGCGATGTCTTGCCGAACCAGGCGTTGCGATCCCCGGCCAGCGACACGGCCTGGCTGCGCTCCTGCAAGCGGGCATTCTCCGCCTGGATGACGCGGTCCAGCAGCGCCGTGATGCGCATCAGGTCGCGGGACCTGCCCGCCTGATGGAATTGCGCGAGCGCCGCCATCTTCTGGTCGTAGGTGGTGCGCAGGCCGATCTCGCTCAGCGTCTTGCCGCGCTGGTCGAACGCCGCCTGCAACGCCATGACGTTGCCGCGCTGCCAGTCGGAATGGCGGGTGGTGTAGTTCAGCGTCTTGAGCTGGCTTGCGGCGGTGCGCCACTGGTCCTGGAACAGGCGGCCGGTATCGGGGTCAAGGCTGATGACATAGCGGGCCAGCGTCACTTCGGCGCGGGCGGTCTTCGCCTCGAACGCGCGAGCGAGGGCGATGATCTCGAAACTGCGGCGCTGTTCCTTCAGCGCGCGCTCATGGTCGCGGGCCGCATGGCTGGCGCTGTAGAGCAGCGTGCCGAGAGAACCCACCAGCAGGACGACGAGCACCAGCGGCAGGAAGCGTGCAACGAACGCTCGCCACCCTGTCGCATGTTCATCCATGAAAAACCCGTCCGCCATCGACAGTTACACTAGATGAACAATATTAATGGAGAAATGCCGCAGGTGAAAGGTTCCGATTTCGCCGCAAATTCCGTCGCGTTAAATGCCCGTCCGGTCGCGGCGGCGACGGGAAGGCGCGATCAGCCGATCGCCCCCGTCGCCTTGCCCGCGGCCTCAAACATCGCGATGATCTGGCCGACCTGTTCATCGCTATGTTCCGCGCAAAGCGAGCAGCGCAGCAGGAAGGTTCCAGCGGGAGTTGCCGGTGGGCGCGCCATGTTGACGTAGAGCCCCAGTTCCAGCAGCGCCTGCCACATGGCGACCGCCTGCGTCTGGTCGGTCAGGATGACGGCGATGATCGCGGATTGCGGCGTTTCCGTGCCCAGCCTGAAGCCGAGATCGGTCAGGCCCTTGTGCAGCCGCTGGCTGTTCTTCCACAGATGGGCGCGCTTCTCGCCGGCATGCATCAGCTTGCGGATCGACGTCGCGGCGGTGGCGACGACGCTGGGCGGCAGGGACGCGGTGAAGACATAGGGACGGCAGACGAGGCGCAGCACCTCGAACTTCGGATGGTTGGAGACGCAGAAGCCGCCCACCGTGCCGACCGACTTGGAGAAGGTGCCGACGACGAAGTCCACGTCCTTTTCGACGCCCTGCTCCTCATAGACGCCGCGGCCGTTGGGGCCGAAAAAGCCCATGCCGTGCGCCTCGTCGACCAGGATCATGCAATTGGGATGCTTGCGGACCGCCGCCACCATGTCCGGCAGGGGGGCGACGTCGCCCAGCATCGAATAGACGCCCTCCAGCACCACCAGCTTCAGCGCGTCGGCGGGCAGGCGGCCCAGGCGCTTGTCCAGATCCTCGACGCTGTTGTGGCGGAAGCGGACGATCTCCGCATCGCCCAGGAAGCAGCCGTCGTAGATGGAGGCGTGGCTGTCGGCGTCCAGAACGACATAGTCGCCCTTGCCCGCGAGGGTGGAGATCATGCCGAGATTGGCCTGATAGCCGGTCGAGAACACCATCGCGCCGCTGGTGCCGTAGAAGTCCCTGAGCGCTTCCTCGACTTGCCTGTGACCCTGATAGGTGCCGTTCAGCACGCGGCTGCCGGTGGTGCCAGCGCCGAAATCGTCCAGCGCCTTCTTGCCCGCGGCGACCACGTCCGGGTCGAAGGTCATGCCCATATAGTTATAGGTGCCGAGCAGGATCGTGTCCTTGCCCTTGATCACCGCCTGGGTCGGGGACTTCACCTCGTCCATCACGATGGCGAAGGGATCGCGCACGCCGGTCGCCAGCAGCGCCTCGCGCTCTGCGATCAGGGCATCGAATTTGGAGAAGAGGTCGCGGGCTTGCGTGGCGTCGGTCATTGTCTCAATCGTCCCAAAACCGTTCGGGCTGAGCGAAGTCGAAGCTTCTTGCCGAGCGGAGCCGCGGCTCCATGCTTCGCCTTGGCTCAGCAAAGGGCTTCGACTTCGCTCAGCCCGAACGGCGGTTAAAGTCTCAGGCGGATCAGCCCTTCAGCTTCGCCACGGCGTCCACGAGCTGGCCGATGGTCTCGATCTCGGCCTGCATGTTCATGGTGATGATGATGTCGAACTCATCCTCGATCGCGGCGACGAAATCCATCACCGTCAGGCTGTCCCATTCCAGATCGCCGGCGAAGGTGGTGGCTTCGGTCAGTTCGACGCCCTTTTTGTTGAAAGGCGCGATCTGGCTCAAAACGCTGTCGAAAATTGGCTGGCGATCCGTCATTATCCGTGGTGCTTTCCGTGAAAGAGCGGCTTTTGCCCTCAAGCGTCGCTCTTTGGCAAGGGAATAAGGCGGCAATCGGGCATGACTGTCGCGAAAAAGGGGAAGGGGGGACTATGGCCGATGGGGCGAATGCGCCGGTGCCCAATGCGATCCACCTGCTGCGCACGGCGGTGCAGACCAATATGCAACTCAGCCAGATGGCCGACCAGAAGGCGAACATGCTGATCGGCGCGTCGATGGTGATCTTCACGCTTTGCGTCGCGCAGTTGCGCTCGGGTGCGCTGGTCTGGCCGGTGGCGGTGCTGGCGGTGGGCGTGTTCCTGGCCGCGACCTGCGCGATCCTGGCGGTGCTGCCGAGCGTGAGCCAGCCACGCGGCGGCGTGGGAGAGGGGGATAATCTCTTGTTCTTCGGCGTCTTCACCAGTCTCGGCGAAGTGGAGTTCAGCGATCGGATGATGCGGCTTGTCGCGGATGACGACGCGCTGTGCCGGGCGATGCTGCGCGACATGTACCAGAACGGGCAGGTGCTCCAGCGGCGGAAATATCGCTGGCTGGGCTATGCCTACCGGCTGTTTCTGGCAGGCGTGGTGGCGAGTTTCGCGGCGTTGATGGCGGATCTGGCGCTCAGGTGATGCTGAAGGCGCAGGCCTGTCCTGCCGGGCGGCTTAGCGGAAATTGTCCGCGTAAGCCTGAATCTTCAGCGTCTTCGGCGCGGTCGGAATGACCGTATAGGGAATCCCCTCCCGCTCCGCATAGGCGCGGGCGGCTTCCTCGGAGGAGAAGGTCAGCCTGATCTGCTGCTTCGTGTCGCCGGAACCCGCCCAGCCGGTCAGGGGATCGGGCTTCTTCGCTTCGGCCGCCACATATTCCAGCACCCATTTGCGGGTCAGCGCCTTGCCGGACTGCAGGGCGTTCTTCTGGATCTGATAGATGCGCGCGCTCATCGCGATAGAGACTCCTGAGGGAAGATCGGGTTGCGTTGCACCAGCGACTGGATCGAAGTCAAGGCTTCCCCTTGGCGTCGGCGCGTTTCGTGCGCAGCGTGGCGCCGGCGGCCGCCGGGTCGTCCGGCCAGGGATGTTTGGGATAGCGGCCGCGCATCTCCTTCGCCACGGCGCTCCAACTGCCCTTCCAGAAGCCCGGCAGGTCGCGCGTCGTCTGGATCGGCCGGCCGGCGGGCGAGGTGAGGGAGAGGACCAGCGGAATGCGCCCGCTGCCGACCACCGGATGCTCGTTGAGGCCGAACAGGGCCTGGACGCGCAGCTCGACGCGGGGGCCGCCCTCCGCCGCATAGTCGATCTCATGGCCGCTGCCGGCGGGGGAACGGAATTCGGGCGGCGCCAGCCGGTCGACCTGCTGCTTCCCGTCCCAGCCGATCAGCCCTTCCAGCACGCCCGAAAGCTGCGAGCGGTCGATGTCGGAAAGGCGGCGCCTGCCCCGCAGCAGCGGGGGCAGCCATTCGTCCAGCGTTTCCATCAGCGCGGTATCTGACAGCGCCTCCACCCCGGCAAAGGCGGCGCGCATCCTGAGCGACCGCGCGGCGTCGGACCAGGGAAGCAGGTCCAGCCCGCCCTGCCGCACGCCGTCGGTCAGGGCGGCGACCACGGCGGTCGGATCGGGCCGGTCGTCGGAACCGGAAGAGAGCCGCACCGCGCCCAGCCGCCTTTCGCGCAGCGCCTCTATCCCGCCATTGGCGGCCCGGAAGCGCACGGTGCGATGTTCCGCGACGCGAGCGCTGAACAGGGCGATCACCTCCGCCTCGCCGATCGGTGCGGCGGAAAGGATGCGGGCGCCCGCGGCGCTGCCCTGCACTTCGCCCACCGCCAGCCATTCCTCCCGCGCCAGGGGGCTGAGCGGGTCGAGCCGGAAGCCGCGTCCCCCGACGCTTGCCCAATCGGCTCCGTCCGCAGAGCGGCGCCTTGCAACCCGGTCCGGGAAAGCGAGGGCAAGGCAGAGGCCGGTTTCATGGCCTCCCGCCGCACTGACAGGGATTGCGCCGGATGAATCCGTCGGGGCCAGCTTCGCCCATCGCTTCGCCATCGCCCGCGCCGCATCGGCGCGCTTGCCGCTTTCCCGCCGCCAGCGCATCCGCCGCTGCGACAGGTCCGTGTCCTGTCCGCCGATTCCCCGCTCGCCCAGCAGCACGGCAACCTCCGCCGCGATCTCCGCCAAACCCATTTCGCCTGCCCGCACCAGCATATGGCCGATGCGCGGCTCCAGCGGCAGGGTGGCGAGCGTCTTGCCATGGGCGGTGATGCGTCCACCCTCGTCCAGCGCCTCCAGCACCGTCAGCCGCTTGCGCGCCTCCGCCACGGCGGCAGCGGGCGGCGGGTCCAG
Organism: Sphingobium sp. 22B; assembly: GCF_001580035.1. Lineage (NCBI taxonomy): Bacteria > Pseudomonadati > Pseudomonadota > Alphaproteobacteria > Sphingomonadales > Sphingobiaceae > Sphingobium > Sphingobium sp. 22B. The sequence goes on from NZ_LTAB01000041.1 coordinate 12,932, forward strand.
CCAACGCAGCTCGCCCGGATCGCTCACCCCCCAAAGCGCGCAGTCCAGCATCAGGCTCGACAGGTCGCTCTCCAATATTTCCGGCGGGTCGAAGGGCGGCATCCCGGCCGTCGCAGCCGCTTCCCATAGCCGATAGGCGACACCCGGCCGCTGCCGCGCGGCCCGCCCCGCCCGCTGGGTCGCCGCCGCCTGGCTCGCCCGCTCCGTCACCAGCCGCGTCACCCCCGCCGCCCGGTCGTAGCGTGGCCGCCGCGCCAGCCCGCTGTCGACCACGATCCGCACGCCGTCGATGGTCAGGCTGGTCTCCGCAATGGAGGTGGCGAGGATGACTTTCCGCCGTCCCTCCCGCGAGGGGCGGATCGCCGCGCGCTGCGCCGCCGGATCGAGCGACCCGTGGAGTTTGTGAACCTCCGCCCCGGCGTCCTCCAGCCGTTCCGCCGTCCGTTCGATTTCCGCCACGCCGGGCAGGAAGGCGAGCAGGTCGCCTTCCGCCTCTTCGTTGAGCGCCCGGCGGATGGTGGCCGCCATTGCATCCTCTATCCGCTTTTCGGCAGCGCGTCCGACATGGCACAGTTCCAGCGGCTGGATGCGGCCTTCGCTCTCCACCACCGGCGCGTCCTTCCCGCCATGGGCGAGCAGCGCGGCAAAACGCGCTCCGTCCAGGGTCGCGGACATCGGCACGATCCGCAGGTCCGGCCGCAGCGCGCCCTGGGCGTCCAGCGCCAGCGCCAGTCCGAAATCGCTGTCCAGGCTGCGCTCATGCACTTCGTCGAAGAGGACCGCGGAAACGCCCGAAAGCTCCGGATCGTCCTGGATTCGCCGCACGAAAATGCCTTCGGTCAGGACCAGCAGGCGGGTCCGGGCCGACATTCGCGAATCCATCCGCGTCGCATAGCCCACCGTGCCGCCGGGCTGTTCGCCCATCAGTTCGGCAATCCGTTCCGCCGCCGCGCGGGCCGCAAGCCGGCGAGGGGAGAGCAGCAGCACCTGCCCGGTGCACCAGGGTTCGTTCAGCAGCGCCGGGGCCAGTGCCGTCGTCTTGCCCGCGCCCGGCGGCGCCACCAGTACGGCGTTGCTGCCTTCGCGTAGGGCGGCAAGCAGGTCGGGCAGCACGGCATCGATGGGCAGGGCAGTCATGGCTGTCCCTCTCGCGCCATTCCCGGCCGAGTGCAAGGATCAGCCGAACAGCAGCGCGTGGATGGGGTTTTCAGGGTCGAGCAGCATCTTCGCCGTCAGCGCCAGCGACATGACGATCAGCAGCGGCCGGATCAGGCGGCTGCCGAAGCGCATGGCGAGGCGCGATCCGATCTGCCCGCCGGCGATGCTGCCCACCGCCATGGCGAGGCCGACGATCCAGATCACATGCCCGCCCGCGATCATGGTGAGCAGGCCGGCGAGGTTGCTGGCGAAATTGGCTGCCTTGGTCTGCGCGGTGGCGCGCACGAGGCCCAGGCCGCCCAGCGCAATGAAGATGCTGGTGTAGAAGGCGCCCGCACCCGGTCCGAAAAAGCCGTCGTAAAAGCCGATGACGCCGATCAGCAGGCTCAGCAGCACCATGCCGATGCGCTGGCGCCGGTCGATCTCGCTCATCTTGGGCGAAAAGGTGAAATAGGCCGCCAGCGCGATCAGCAGCGCAGGCATAAGCCCCGCGAGGATGGATGGATCGACCCGCTGCACCAGCCACGCCCCGCCGACCGATCCTGCGAAGGCGGCGAATATCGGCGAGCGATAGGCCTTCAGATCCATATGTCCCGCCCGCGCATAGGCGACGCAGGCGCCGAAGGTGCCGAGCGAGGATTGCAGCTTGTTGGTGGCGACCGCCGGAACGGGCGGGATTCCGGCGGCGAGCAAGGCAGGCAGGGCGATCAGCCCGCCGCCGCCCGCCATTGCGTCGATGCATCCCGCCATAAGCGCGGCGGCCATGAGGAAGGCGATGGTTTCAGGAGAAGGGATCATGATCGGCAGGAGGTCTTGGCGGAAGGAAGCGCTAAGTGCACCTGTCTGCGCAGGAACACGACGATGGAAACGAACCGGCCTGCCAGACCCTCAATAAGCCCGCGCGATGGCGAACCCGACCGCTTCGGTCAGCGCAGCCTTGGCCTTGCCATTGTCGAACATGCCCAGCGCATCGATGGCTCTCTGCCCATAATGCCGCGCCCGCGCCAGCGTATCCGCGATCGCGCCCGTCTTGCGCAGCAGGCCCGTAGCATGCGCCAGATCCTCGTCGCTCACCCGGTTGCCTGCAATGGCCTGCTTCCAGAAGGCGCGGTCATCTTCCGAACCCCGGGCGTAGGCGAGGATCACGGGCAACGTCACCTTGCCGTCGCGGAAATCGTCACCCGCATCCTTGCCCATGGTCGCGCCGTCCGATTCATAGTCGATGGCGTCGTCGATAAGCTGGAAGGCGATGCCGAGGTTGCGGCCATAGACGTCCAGAGCCTGCTCCTCGGCCTCCGTGCGGTCGGCGACCACGGCGGAAATGCGGCAGGCGGCGGCGAACAGGGCAGCGGTCTTCGCGCCGATGATGTCGAGATACTGCTCTTCGCTGGTGTCGATCTTGCGCTGGGCGGTGAGTTGGTTGACCTCCCCCTCCGCGATCACGGCGGACGCGTTGGAGAGGATTTTCAGCACCTTCAGCGATTCCGCCTCGACCATCAGTTCGAAGGAGCGGGAAAAGAGGAAGTCGCCCACCAGCACGCTGGCGCTGTTGCCCCAGATGATGTTGGCGGTCTTGCGGCCCCGGCGCAGCCCCGATCCGTCGACCACATCGTCATGCAGCAGGGTTGCGGTGTGGATGAATTCGACCGCGGCGGCCAGCTTGTAATGACGCGACCCGGCATAACCGACCAGATCGGCGCAGGCGAGCGTCAGCATCGGCCGCATCCGCTTGCCGCCGCCCGCGATCAGATGCCCGGCGAGTTCCGGGATCAGCGGAATGCGCGACTGCATCCGGTCCAGAATGACGGCGTTCACCTGATTCATGCCCTCAGCGACCAGCGCCATCATGGGGGCGAGCGAAGGCGCGCTGCTGGCGCGGCCGATGGGGTGGACATTGCCGGTGGCGGATGCTGTCATGACAAGCGCCATGTGGCGGCGCAAAATGCTAAAGGCAAGCGGGAATAGCTTGCGCAGGCGTCCGGAAGCGGCAAAAAGCGCGCGATATTTGATCGACGCATCGTCAGGGCGCAAAACCCGCGTCCATTTTCGCCGGCGATGCTCTGCGGAGGACCAAAGTGGACGAGACCCTGAAGCGCTATCGCGAGAGCATCGACAATATCGACGCGGCGCTCGTCTTCATGCTGGCGGAGCGGTTCAAGATCACCCAGGCCGTCGGAGAGCATAAGGCGACCCACGACCTGCCTCCCGCCGATCCCGGCCGGGAGGAACGCCAGATCGCCCGGCTGCGCCAGCTTGCTACCGATGCGAATCTGGACCCCGATTTCACCGAGAAATTCCTGCGCTTCATCATCGATGAGGTCATCCGCCACCATGAACGGCTGCGGGAAAGGCAGGGCTGAGTTCAGGCCGGTTCGGCGATGTCCTGATTGCGCGTCGGTTGCGTCGACCGGCCCAGCATCACCCCACCCAGCGCCAGCCCGAAGCCGATGAGCTGCACCGGACCCAGCCGTTCCCCGAACAGCAGCCATGCCTCGACCGCGGCAAGCGGCGGCACCAGCAGCAACAGCATCGACATGCGCGTCGGCCCCTGATGCCGCACCAGCCACACCAGCAGCGACAGTCCGCCGGCCGACAGCCCCAGCACCGACCAGGCAAGGCCGATCCACAGCACAGGCGTGCCGTCCCAGCGATATTCCCCGGCGAACAGCGTGGCCGCCATGGCGAGCAGCGCGCCGCCCCCATTCTGCACCGCCCCGGAAATCGCGATGCCGTCGCCTGCTATCGATCCGCGCTGGATCAGCGTGCCCCCAGCCATGCCGAGCACGGCGAGCACGCCGGCGAGAGCCGGTCCTGTCGCGATCGATCCGGCGCCCGACCGCTCGATCGCCGGCAATAGCACGCAACCGACCCCTCCGATCGCGATCGCCAGACCGACCCAGGCGCGGGCGGGCAGCCGGTCGCCCAGAAAGGCGACGCTCGCCACCGCCACCATCAGCGGTTGCAGCGAACCCAGCAGCGCCATGACGCCCGCTGGCATGCCGTTGTTCACCGCCCACCAGCTCAGCGTCAGGTAGAAGCCATGCAGCATCGCGCCAGCCGCCAGATGCAGCCCCAGTCGCCGTCCACGCGGCAGCGCCTGCCGCGCATAGAGCGCCGCCCCGGCGAGCAAGGTCGTCGTCAGCGCCAGCCGCACGGCCAGGACCAGCTCCGGCGCGGCATGCGGCACCATCGCCCGTGCGACGATGAAGCCGGTCGACCAGATCAGCACGAAGAGAAGGGAAGCCATGGCAGCGATCATGCGCTCGCCTTTGGCCTATCGATACTCGGCTGTCGAGGCGCGCTTTGGGTTGAAGCGCGGTTTGGGTGGCCAAATCGCCGCTGCCAGCACGCCAAGCCGCTGCCTTCGCAGGCGTGCGGGGCAGATCCTCCGCTCGCCACCCGTTCGGGTTCAATCCAGCATCGCGGCCAGGGCAGGCGTCATATATTCCTGCCCGCGATCAGCAACCCGCCGGATCAGGCATGCGGCAATGCCGTGCCGTGTGGCGAGGGCCATGCCACGTTCATGCCCCATTATCGTGATCGCGGTCGCCCAGGCGTCGGCCAGCATCGCGCTTTCGTGGAGCACCGTTACGGAAGCCACATCGTTGGTGATGGGCGCGCCAGTGGCGGGGTCCATGCTGTGGGAAAGGCGGACGCCGCCTTCCTGGCGGAAGCGGCGATAGTCTCCGGATGTCGCGACCGACAGGCCGCAAAGCGCTATCCGGAGCGTAGGGAGCGCAAGGCCCGGCGGAGCCTCCACGTCCACCCACCAGGGCTGAAGGTCGGGCTTGACCCCTTGCCCCTGCAATTCGCCGCCGATCTCGACCAGGAAATGCGCAGCGCCGAGGCCGCGCAGGGCGGCCGCCATTGCATCCACGGCAAAGCCCTTGGCGATGCCTGAAAAGTCCAGCGTCACGTCGGCCGTGCGCCGGGCGCGGTCGCCCTCAATCGCGATGGCGGTCCAGGGCGAGGGATGATGGGGTGCTTCGCAAAGGCCCGTCAGCCCGTCCGGACCGAAGCCCCATTTCGCCACCAGCCGGCCCACCGCCGGATCGAACGCGCCGCCCGACAGCCAGGCCATCTCCAGCCCGGCGCGCAGCACGGTCAGCATTTCGCCGGGCAGCGGCATCCATTGGCCGACCGGCGCGGCATTGAACCGGCTGATGGCGGAAGCCGCTTCCCAATTGCTCATCTGCGCGATGATGCGGCCCAGCACCGTTTCCATCGCCGCCGCGCTGCCGGGCGGGGCGTCGACGATGCGGGCGGACCAGCTCGTGCCCATGGTCGGACCGCCAAAGTCGCTGATCCTGCCCGCCTGCTTGTCTGGCCCGAAGATGTCGGGCGAGAGGCAGGGCGGGATGGCGATGCGGATCGGGCGGGCGATCAGCCCTGCACCTCTACCGTCATGGCATAGGTGGCGCGGTCCTGGGGCGGGCCCATGGGCGGACGGGGCCCGCCTTCACCCTGCGGCTGGCCCTGGGGCCCGGCTGCGCCCGGCGCACCGCCGGGGCCTTCGCCGCCCGGTCCGCGCCGCCCACCGGAACTGATGCTGACCCAATACATGCCCGCTTCCGGCCAGGTGAAGCTGACCTTCCCTTCGGCATCGGTCTTCGCATCCATCTGCTTGAGGTCCGACCGGTAGCGGATGCCGCCCGGGATGGCGACCACGTCCAGCCCTGCCGCAGGCTTGCCGTTCAACAGGAACTGGAAGGTGGCGGCTTCGCCCACGGCAAGGTCGTTGGGGTGGGTGACGGGCACCATCTCCAGCCCCTTGCCCGTGGTCGTGAAGACCTTTCGGTCCGGCTCGCCCGCCGTCACGAAGGTTTCGATCCGGGTGCGCGCCGTCGCCGTCTGCACGTCCGTCGCGCCCTGCGGCACGGCGGTCGCCAGCGTCGCGGCGGTGGTGCCGCGCGGCAGCATCCTGCGCTCGCCGTTCAGCATGTAATTGCCCATCAGCATCTCGTTGACGATGGCGATCTTGTACGTGCCCTTGGTCCTGATGCCGAGGTCGAAGGTCTGGCGCAGCTTGCCGATGGCGCGGTTTTCCACCTGCGCCGTGCTGCCGTCCGGTGCGGTCACGACCGGCTGCCAGTCCTGCCCCGGATGGTCGAAATAATAGAGATCGCTGGAAATGGCGGCGTCCACCGTCAGCCATTCATTGCCGGAGCCGGCGAACATGGTTTCGGAAGGCAGCATCCAGGGCCGCGCCGCGCCCGCCATTTGCGGCAGAGCCATGGCAGCGGTGGCGGCGAGCAGCACCAGCGTCTTGCGGAACGTCATCATGGCTTCCCTCCTCAGCGCGACAGCACGGCGCTGACCGCGCCCAGTTCGAACTGGCCGCCGGCGCTGCCTCTGGCCCCGGCCGCCGTTACGTTGAGCGGCACGCGAACCACCTCGCGCCCGCCGGATTCGCGCGCAGCCTCCACCACCAGCGTATATTTGCCGGGGGTCAGGACCGGCATGCCGCCCTTGCCGGCGGTGAAGCTCAGCTTATGGGTGCCGGGCGCGCGGGTGGCGCCGGAAATGCCGTCGGCGGGCAGGGCGAGCGAGCGGCCGGAGGCGCGCCACCACATGCGAATGTCGCGCAGCCATTTGACGCCGCCATTGTTGCGCTTGTCGACATCGTAGAGAACCGAGAGGGTGCGGGCGGGCGCGCCCTCCTTCTCCAGCCAGATCGCGACATAGGGACGGTGATATTCCGCCACCGACAGGCGCGGCAGGGTAAGCGTGACGTCCAGGGTCTGGCCCGTGGCGGGCATGGCGACGGCGCTGGCGCCCATGGCCGCGCCGGTCAGGACGATCTTGTGGCTGATCTGCATGAGGTGAAGAACTCCCCCTTAATGGATGAAGATGATGGCCAGGACGGCCGGAATGGCGAGGCCCGCGGCGACCAGCGGCCAGGTGGTCGGGCGCTTCTTGGCATGGAGCCAGAGCAGGAGCAGGCCGGTGAGGGCGAAGAGGAAGCAGGCGACGGCGAAGATGTCGATGAACCACTTCCATATATTGCCGGCGTTGCGGCCCTTGTGCAGGTCGTTGAGATAGCTGATCCAGCCCCGGCTCGTCGCCTCGCTGGTGACTTCGCCGCTATGCCGGTCGATCGATACCCAGCCGTCGCCGCCGGGGCGGGGCAGGGCAAGATAGACCTCATCCGCCGACCATTCCGCTTCGCCCGCGCCGCTTTGGCCGATTTCCAGTTCCACCCATCGGGCGATCGGGGCGGGGAGGGGCCTCTTGGCGTCGGGCGCTTCGTCCGCCGCGACCTGCTTCAGCAAGGTGGGGGGCAGGGTGGCGGACCTGGTCACCGTCTGCGGCGAACCCTCGACATCGGCGGCGTGGTTCAGCGTGATGCCGGTGAAGGCGAACAGCAGCAGGCCGATCAGGCTGATCGCGGAACTCACCCAATGCCAGGTATGAAGCTGCTTCAGCCAGAAGGCCTTCGGGCTCTTCTTCCTGTTGTTCGGCTGGGTGCGGGCGGGGGCGTGCATCGGAAGCGGGACGAGTCCTGTGGGAGATGAGGCAGGCTGCATAACGCGAACGACTCGCAATTGCAAACTATGGGCGTTGCAAAATTTGTATCAAAATATGCGAGGCAAAGCCGGATCGTTTCCATGGAGCGGCGGCCGGCGCAGGATGGCGGCGTCATGCTATTGACGGGTGACGCCATCGCAATTAGCCGCCTTAATGAAACGGGCGTGACATGAAAATGTCATCCGCTCCAAAGGGCCTGCCTGCAAGGAATGACGATATGCTGACGCCGGCCATAGCCGCTGGAATGCTGATGATGGGCGCGCAAGCGGGAACGGAGCGAGCGGCGGCGTCCGACCCTGCCGCCGTTGCCGCGCCAGCGCCCGATGCGCCTGCCGCCCCGCAGGCCGCGGCCGAAGGGACGCCGCAGGTGCTGGTCGTGCCGCCGCCGCCGGTAATGCCGAACCTGCCGGGCACGGACGCGCCCGCGGCTGCCGCGCCGCAGCCGGGCGAGATCGTCGTGACGGGCCATAGCCGCCCGCCGCCGGGCGATCCGCTGGAGCGGCTGAACGAGAAGAGTTTCCAGACGGTGCAGGCGGTCGACAAGGCCGTGTTGGAACCGGTCGCCAAGGCCTATAACAAGGGTCTGCCAAAGCCCGCGCGCAAAGGGCTGCGCAACTTCTTCTCCAACTTGCAGGAGCCGGTGGTCTTCCTGGCCTATATGCTCCAGTTCAAGCCGGGCAAGGCGATGGAGACGGTCGGACGCTTCACCATCAACACCACCCTGGGCGTGGCCGGCCTGTTCGACGTGGCGAAGCGCAAGCCCTTCTTCCTGCCCTATCGGCCCAACGGCCTCGCCAATGTGCTGGGCTATTATGGCGTGGGGCCGGGCCCCTATATGTATCTGCCGATCGTCGGGCCGACGACGCTGCGCGACATTGTGGGGGATACGGTGGACAAGCTGGTCGTGCCCTTCGCCGTCGGCAAGCCGTTCAACGAGCCGAAATATGTGATTCCCGCGACGATCCTGAACCAGCTGGGCGAACGCGCCGCCTTCGACGAGACGATCCAGCAGATCCGCAGCGAGGAAAATCCCTATGCCTATTATCGCGAGCTGTATCTGAAACAGCGCAAGGCGGAGATCGAGGCGCTGCACGGACGCACGGTGGAGGAACCGGTGACGCCGGTCTATGGGCCGGGGCTGGGGAAGGCGCCGCCGCCGGAAACGGTCCCTGCGCCGGAGCCGATTCCCACCCCCACCCCATAATCGTCATTCCCGCCTGTGCGGGAATGACGGGGGTTGGAGAGAGCGGAAAGCCTCCTACCGCCCCAACAATCCCCGCGCCTGACCCGCGATCTCCGCCAGCATCGCGACATTGGGCGTCGCCGCCGTCTTGGCGCGCTGGACGAGGGCGCGGAACTGCTGGATGCGGGCGCCCCTTTCCTTCAGCCATGCCTCGACATGATGGGCGATGTCCTTGCCCGTCCCCTGCGCCAGGAAGTCGAGCCGCACCTGCTGCATGTCGCGCGCCACGCCGGAGATCAGCAGCCGCTCCCACGGATCGGACGGCGCCATGCGCGCGGCGGTGGACTGCACCCAGTCGATGCCGACCGCTTCGCCCAGATGGGTGAAGGCGCGGGTCAGGGCGACTTCATCCACCGACAGGCGCCCGGCCAGCGCGGCGATGCCCACCGCGCCGTCCAGCTTGAACAGGCCGGCGGTCCGGCGGGTCAGCGCTTCCGGCGCGCCCAGCGACAGCAGCCGGTCGGTTGCGGCCGTGACCCGGCGCAGCGCCTCGCTGGTGAGCAGGTCGTCCACCTGCTTCGCCAGCATGCCCACGCCCTTGGCCAGCGCGCCATGGCCCGCCTGCGGCAGCGTGCCGGACGGCAGGCTGCGCAATATGTCCGCGATCTGCGCCCGCATGCCGTTGGCGATGTCCCCGAACAGGGCGAGCCGGGCGGCTTCGGACATCTCCGCCGCGTCGATGTCATCCCATAGCCGGCGGATGTCGTAGAGCCTTTCCGCGATCAGGAAGGCGCTGGCGAGGTCGGCCAGCGAGCAGCCCTCCTCCTCCGCCAGTTCGAACGGATGGATCAGGCCGAGCCGGTTGACGATGCGGTTCGCGACCTTGGTGGCGATGATCTCCCTCTTCAGCGCATGGGCGGCGATGGCGTCGGCCTCCTTCTTCCGCATCGCGGGCGGGAAGGCCTGGGCGAGTTCGTCGTCCATGCTGGGGTCGGTGGCCAGGTCGCCATGCTCGATGGCGTCCTGCAAGGCGAGCTTGGCGGTCGACAGCAGCACCGCGAGTTCAGGCCGGGTGAGGCCAAGCCCCTCCTGACCGCGCCGCAGCAACTGGTCGTTGGCGGCAAGCCCTTCCACCTGCCGGTCGAGCCGGCCTGTCTCCTCGAAGGTTTCGATCAGCCGCACATAGCTCGCCAGTTCCGCCGCGCCGCCCGCCTCCGCGATGGAAAGGCCGAGCGCCTGGAGGCGATTGTCCTCCAGCACGATGTCCGCCACCGCGTCCGTCATGCCGACCAGCAGCTTGTTGCGGTCGTCGAAGGAGAGGCGGCCTTCCGCCATTTCCTTGTTGAGCGCGATCTTGATGTTGACCTCATTGTCCGAACAGTCGACGCCGGCCGAATTGTCGATGAAGTCGGTGTTGATCCGCCCGCCGCGCAGGGAGAAGGCGATGCGGCCCGCCTGGGTGACGCCCAGATTGGCGCCTTCGCCCACCACCTTCACGCGAAGCTGCTCGGCATTGACGCGCAGGCGGTCGTTGGCGGGGTCGCCCACATCGCCATGGCTCTGTGCGGCGGCCTTCACATAGGTGCCGATGCCGCCGAACCAGAGCAGGTCGTTGGGGCTTTTCAGGATCGCGGAGATCAGCGCGGTCGGCTCCATTTCGGTGTCGGTGACGCCCAATATCGCCTGCACCTCCGGGGTGAGGCGGATGCTCTTGAGGCTGCGCGGGAAGACGCCGCCGCCCCTGGAGATCAGCGTCTTGTCATAATCGTCCCAGCTTGAGCGCGGCAACTGGAACAGGCGGTTGCGTTCTTCCCAGCTTTTCGCCGGATCGGGATCGGGGTCGAGGAAGATGTGGCGGTGATCGAAGGCGGCGACCAGCTTGATCGCCTTCGACAGCAGCATGCCGTTGCCGAACACATCGCCCGACATATCGCCGCAGCCGACGACGCGCACCGGCTCGCTTTGCACGTCGACGCCCATTTCCGCGAAATGCCGCTTCACGCTGATCCACGCGCCCCTGGCGGTAATGCCCATCGCCTTGTGGTCATAGCCGTGGGAGCCGCCGCTGGCGAAGGCGTCGCCCAGCCAGAAGTCGCGTTCCAGTGCAAGGGCGTTGGCGACGTCGGAGAAGGTGGCCGTGCCCTTGTCGGCGGCGACGACGAAATAGGGATCGTCGCCGTCGTGGATGACGACCTGCGCCGGGTGCTTCACCTTGCCCTTGACGATATTGTCGGTGACCGAAAGCAGGGCGCGGATGAAGATGCGGTAGCTTTCCGTGCCTTCCGCGAACCAGGCGTCGCGGTCGACCTGCGGGTTGGGAAGCTGCTTGGGGTAGAAGCCGCCCTTGGCGCCTGTCGGCACGATGACGGCATTCTTCACTCGCTGCGCCTTCATCAGGCCCAATATTTCGGTGCGGAAATCGTCCCGGCGGTCGGACCAGCGCAGTCCGCCGCGCGCCACGGGCCCCGCGCGCAGATGGATGCCCTCGACGCGGGGCGAATAGACCCAGATTTCCCGCCATGGCAGCGGCGCGGGCAGGCCGGGGACCTGCGCGCTGTCCAGCTTGAAGGCCAGCGCCTCCTGCGCGGCCGGGCTGTAGAAATTGGTGCGCAGCGTCGCGGTGATCACGGCGCGCAGCAGGCGCAGCACGCGATCCTCGTCTATGGCCGTGACCTTCTCCAGCCCCGCCTCGATCGCCTGTTGCGCGGCGGCGGCGCGCGCCGGTCCATCCTTGGCCTCCGGATCGTGCAGCGCCTCGAACAGCTCAATGAGCTGGCGGGCGATGCCCTGCTCACGCCGCAGCGTTTCGGCAAAGGTCGCCATGCCATAGGCCATGCCGGTCTGGCGCAGATAGCGGAACAGCGCGCGCAGCAGCACGACCGATCGCTGGTCCAGCCCGGCGGTGACGATCAACTCGTTGAACCGGTCATTTTCCGCCACGCCTTCGGTGACCTGCGCGATCGCCTCCGTCACGATGTTGGCGCGGGCAATCACGGTTTCGGCATCGCCTCCCGCCGGCAGTTCCAGGACGAAGCGCTGGACATGGCCCAGCGCCCCCGCCTGTCCCCTGGCCTCGACCGCTGTCAGCATCTCGTCGATCACGCGAAAGCCGAAATTCTCGAAGGCGGGGACCACTTCGGACAGGGCGATGGCGTCATGGCTGTAGAGCTTCAGCCGCAGCCGTTCGGGCGCATCCTCTTCGTTGCGATAGATGCGGATCGACTTGTCGCCGGGGGCGGACAGGCTGTGCAGCAGGCGGATGTCGATCGCCGCCTCGGCCGGGCCGGCGCCGTTTCGATAGCCCATGGGAAAGCCGGGGGCGTAGCGCTGCGCCAGCGTCGCGGCCCGGCCGGCCTCCTCGCTCTCGGCCAGCGCCTCCTCGACAGCGGGCAGCCAGCCGCGCACCATTTGCTTCAACTGCCGGTCGAGCGGCTGTTCATCGGGCACCACGCCGCCGTCGCGCAGGTCGAGCGTGATGCGCAGCAGCGCCAGGCCGCTTTCCTCCAGAGCGATCGACCAGCTCAGCACCGGGCCGTTGCAGGCCTGGCTCAGCATGTCCTGCACCGCGACGCGCCGCGCCGTGGTCAGCTCCTCGCGCGGCAGCCAGGCGAAGGCATAGAGATGGCGGGCCAGCGCACTGGTGCCCAGCACCAGTTTCGGCCGCGGCCGGTCGGTCAGCGACATGAAGGTCAGCACCAGCCGCTCCAGCGTCTCGCGGTCGAAGCCGATGAGGATGTCGTGGGGCAGGGCGGTCAGCGCATGGGTCAGCACCTTGCCCGCATGGCCGTGCGGATCGAAATCGAACTTGTCCATCAGCGCCGACAGCGCAGACCGCAGCAGCGGCACCCTGTCCGGCGTGGTCGCCAGCCCGGCGCTGGTCCACATGCCGGCGTGGATGGACAGCGCCGTCACCTGCTTGCCGTCCCGGACCGGCACGATGATCAGGTCCAGCAGGACGGGGCGGTGGACGCGGGAGAGGCGGTTGGACTTGATGATCAGCGGCGTGCGCTTGCCTTCCTCGAACCAGTTGAAGGCCGCCTCCAGCGTCGCGGGGGCCAGCAGGGGCTGGTCGCGCAGGCCGCAGATGCCGATGCCGGCGTCCGCCTTTCCGTCGCGGTGGCGAACCTCATGGCCGATCTGGGTGAAGTGGCGGGCCAGGAACCAGCGCAGCAGCGCCGCCCCTTCCTCGTCGGGTACGGCATCGGCATCGGCCGCCATCGCCTCCCGCATCTTCGGCCAGTCGGACACGGCGGCGCGGACGTCCGCCAGCGTTTCCTCCAGCGCCTTTTCCAGCGCGCGGCGGGCCTTCGCGTCGGCGCGGTCCGCCTCGATATAGATCATCGATTCCCGGCGCGCCCCGGCGGCTTCATTGTCGAGTATCGCCTTCAAATGGCCGTCGCCGTCGCGCTCGACCGACAGGACGGGATGAAGCAGGCGATGGATGATGATGTCGGCGGCGGCCAGCGCATTGGCGATGGAATCGACCAGAAAGGGCATGTCGTCATTGACGATGGCGATCCGCATGTAGCGCCCCGTCGCACCTTCGCCCAGCGTTTCCATGGCGATGGCGACATGGCCGGGCCGGCGGGTCGCGGCGGTGCCGGCGATGAAGGCCGCCGCCGCCAGCATCGCCTTCTGGTCGAATCCTTCGCTTTCGCCGGGCAGGGCGCCCCGAGCCAGCGCCGCCTCCAGCGCTTCGCTTATGCTGTGGTCAACTTGCCTCGATTCAGCCAATGCCGTCATGCGCCTGCCTCTTGCCCGCGGGTTCAGCCCCGCTTCTGTGAACGGAGAAGGCGCCGGAGAACCGCCACGCGACTTCTCAAACCGATGCCGTCCACTATGCGCCACTGCGTCTTGAGGCTCAACCCAGAATGGGAAATAAAGTTACGTTAAATTGAAATAATATGATGCAGCGCAGCACGGGACGAACGCCCTGGAGAGTAAGCCACGAAATCGGCCCATGATCCCGTTCTGTCAATCCGGCGCGGCCGTTTCTGCCGATGGGAGGGGCCTGGGCCGCGATTAAAGATGCGCCCCGGTTGAATGCCCCCTGCTCCCGCGCGGGAGCAGGCCGGGCGACAACGCCTAATTCGCAGCGGCGACAATCGCCCTCTGGCCGATTTCCGACCCTTCCGGCAGCGCGCCGACAATGGCGAGCGATCCGTCCTTCTCCCGCCGGGCGATGACCACCGCCAGCCCGTCGCCATCGGTGGCGACCGTGAAGGGATCGAGCGCGGCGGCCGCCTTCATCGCGGCGCGGGCGGTCTGCTGGCGATCGGGCTTGGCCGGGCCGTCGGTGCGGCGCTGGGCGCGTTCGTCGCGGACCAGCGCTTTCAGCCCGCCGTCATAATTGGCGAGATAGTCGCCGAAGCTGCCCAGGGCGATGCCGTTGGCGCGGGCATGATCCAGCGCGGTGGCATATTCGGTGATGCGCGTCTTGTCGTAGCTGGAGCCGAAGACCAGCTTCACCACGGCGGTCATCGGCGCTCGGGCCTGGACCTTGAGGACGCTATTCTCCAGCAGTTCGGCATATTCCTCCGGCCGGGCGAGCGTAACCAGCGCGAAGTCGTAGCTGAGCCCGATGGCGCGATAGAGCGCCGCATGGCTGCGCGCCTCGCTGGTGCGCGCCTGCTCCGCGCTGTCGCGGGCGAGGGCCAGCCAATCGGCCAGCGGAGCGTCCTCGTCAGGGCTTTCCATGCCGCCAAGGTCGAGCGTGTCGAAATCCTCGACCGCCGGACCGTCCGCCCAGATCGGCGCGACCGGCGGCGCGGCGGGGCTGGAGAGCAGGGCGGCTTCCACCTCCCGGTCGATCTCCGCCGTGACGGCCTGGCTCGCCGCTTCCTTCCAGTTGATGACGCCGAAGACGAAGTCGATCGTCTCGTCATCGGAGGAGAAGGGCATCAAAATGCCGCGATAGAGGATTTCCGCATCGCGCTGGTTGACGAAGCCGGCCTCGAACCCGATCGGCGCGGCGTTGGCGATGATCTGGAGATAATGGTCGGTCAGCCGCGACAGCAGCGAGCGGGCGGGGACGTCGTTGATATACTGGATGGGCCCGTCGATCTCGCACTCTTCGCGCAGCGCGGTGCCGAGATAGACGATGGCGGGATTCTCCAGCCCGGTGCTGAAGTCGAGCAGGACGCTGAAGGGGCCGAAATCTTCCAGATCCTGGGGCGCCAGATCCTCAATGGACGGCAGGCTGCGGTCGCCCAGCAGGGATGCCCAATAATTATAGGCACGCACCTGCATCCGGCGCTCATCGGCGCCGACAAGCGGCGGCGTCTCGATCGCTGCATCGTCGGCCGGGCCGAAATCGTCCTCGTCATCGGCGATTTCATGCCCCCGCAGAGTGTCCATCCCATCGGTCCTTGGTTCAGGTAAAAGCTTTTCCTTGAGAATCGACAGTGCCATTGGATGGTAAAGATGGCGTAAAGGCGGGGTAAAATGATGGTCCGAAGCGGTTTGACGCTGGATGGGCATGGCAAATCGCATTTGCCCGCTTGTCCTTCCCGCCAAGCGCTGTTATCTGCCCGCCCCAACGCCGCTTTAGCTCAGTCGGTAGAGCATCGCATTCGTAATGCGAGGGTCACGTGTTCGAGTCACGTAAGCGGCACCAGTACCTTGGCCTTATCGGCCGCATTTTCCCCTACTAAAAGCGCTTTGAAATGGGTCCGTCGTGGGTTCCCAGTGGGACGCGCTTTGGGCCTATGATTCGGCGAAATGATGCCCGCGCACCTTCAGCCCGATCACACCGAACTACCCATACGCGCGACACCAAGTGCTTGAACCCGCAAGCTGCTTCCCAGAGGCGCGGAGCAATTTAAGAACTGCTCAAAATCGCGAACTCTTCTGGCGATCCATTGGTCGAGATTCTCGAACGTAGTGGAGCAGGTTGCACTTTGAAATGAACTTTTCCACCCCATTGTTGTTCGATCAATGGCAACCAAAGTCTCTGAAAACGTCTTGTCGTAAGCCGTTAAGCGCCTACCTTTCTTAACTTTCTCGATAGTTGCTTGTCCTGAATGTATCAGTCGATCAATCGAGTCGCGGAAGCGCTCCTGCGCTGCGTCGCTTGGTCGATATTTGCCAGGGATCAGTTTGTAACCCAAAAAGTCGTGGCCTTCTGAGACGTGGCCCGCAAACGCCTTCCGAGGGTGCAGCGCCGGATCATAGATTCCCATCCCGAGCTGTTCCAACATCCCCCGCGCTTTCTTCATACCTTTTTGGACATTCAGCCGACGCCGTCCAAGCACAAGAAAATCGTCAATATAACGGATACAAACCAGACCGCGATCGGCGGCGTTCAGTTCTTTGTCGAAGTCACGAAGGACGATGTTTCCCGCCAACGCGGAAAGGGGGCATCCCTGTGCTACTCCAAGTTCATCAGTGGGAAATAGAGAGAGATCTTCTGGAGGCAGATCGGCGGCATTCGATAATTCGACAGTCAATGCCCGTTCGAACAGATCGACGAACTCGCTATCCGCGCCCTCTCGGCGTACAAACTCAACAACCTGCGGCTTGGGTATTTTAGTGAAGAAGCTGGCTATGTCTGATCCAGCAAGGTGGCATTTTCCGTTGGCTACGTGCTCATCGAACATCGCGATCGCGGAATCTACACCACGGCCGGGAATTCCGCCGATCGATGTTGGTGTGCTTAGTACGTCTTGTATCCCAACCATCGACTTAGCCGTCTGCAACACATCTAGGATTGCTCGTTGAACAATGCGATCTGGAAGGGGTGCCACCACAATAGGTCGTTTACCCGCCTTGCCGTTGCCTTTCGGCGGAGTTGCGCCATAAGCTTTCTCGAACTCATATCCCTCATGCAGCCGCTTCTGCAACTTGCGCAGGTTGGCCGGTAAATCTCGGCCGAAAGCCTGGGCCTCATCCCTCGTGGATTTTGTCTTTGATGTTTCCGCGTTCCGCCTGATTGCATGCCACGCACGAAGCAATACAGCGCCGGATCGGACATAAGGCGTCAATTCATGGTGCGCGCTAGCTTGGGGTCTCGCCAACAAAAATCTCCCCCGGCCAACGGGCGTACCCCGACAAACACGTTTGCCGAAGCCTCGACATGCCACGCGATGCCAGTGGCAACGCGCTCGCCACCCGGTCCATCACCCGCACCCCAATGGGGACAAACACGTTTGCCGAAGCCTCGACATGCCACGCGATGCCAGTGGCAACGCGCTCGCCACCCGGTCCATCACCCGCACCCCAATGGGGCCAAGCCAGAACCAGAGCAATCAGCACAATGACAGAACCGAGCATGTTCAAATACCAGCTCATTTCCGCCATCCGGCTTCCGCGTCCCTGCAAAGAATTACCCCCCACCAGCTTAGCAGCTTTTTGGCGATGTCAACCCGTTGCGCGGCGCTGCGCTCCGGCGGAGACTTAAGTTCGGAGGCTGTTAGGCGAGCCGTACTAAACGGGATACCAGCCTCACACATCGTCGCCGGGGCGTGCGGGCGTCCGTCACGGCGTACCCCGACAAACACGTTTGCCGAAGCCTCGACATGCCACGCGATGCCAGTGGCAACGCGCTCGCCACCCGGTCCATCACCCGCACCCCAATGGGGACAAACACGTTTGCCGAAGCCTCGACATGCCACGCGATGCCAGTGGCAACGCGCTCGCCACCCGGTCCATCACCCGCACCCCAATGGGGCCAAGCCAGAACCGGTAGCTCGGAAGCAGAAGCTTTGTAGAAGACACTCCATATCAAGGCAATAGCAGCAATCGGGGAGCAATCACGCGCATTTCAAGCGCGGAGGTTGGGGTACCTTATATAGGACAGGCGAATTCAAACGCCTATTGCGAAGCTGCTCTAATCCCGCCAGAAAAGCTCTGCCTTCCGTGAAAGCCGGAAGGTGGGGCGTCAGAACCCCATTTGGAAACAGCTCGGTCGCCGAAATTCGGAGGCCGGGTGGCGTACACGTATGTCCAGCCGGTAACGGTAAAGGTGTGCGCGCCTGCGGTTTCCACAGGTTCTGAACATCCGGCTTCGGCCGTCGCTCCGAGAGGTACATAGGGGTGACACGAGGTTGAAGCCGAAGGTCGCTCTTCCAGGCGTGAGGGAGCGAGCAGTGAAATATCGACAGCCATAGCGATGCTGCCTGTTCAGCCGTACCCGGCCGGGTCCGGTTTCATCACCCCATACAATGGAAAACCTCATGAAGAAAATCACGCCCGTATTGTGTCTGGCGATCCTGTCCGCCTGTACTACGCCCGCCGATGTATCGAAGCCTCTGACGGCAGGCAGCGACAAGAACGCCACGTTCAACGTCCAGGACACGGCCAATGGTTTCACGGTCGATGTCCGCTATTCCCGCTATCAGTTCATCCCCGAAGCCGACGCCTTGTTGGTGGCCTGCCGGTCGATCGCAACCTCCCGTGCTTATGAGGAAGCCAAGCGGCGCGGGCGGGACATCCAGCCGATCAATGAACAGACTATCCGTGTCTCGACGGGACGCAACGCCTTCAATGGCCGGACGGCTTGCCGGGCCTTTGTCGAAGCCGTGTGGAAGGAGGCCTGAGCCATGCGGATCATCGCGATCATAGCGGCGGCATTGTGCCTGTCAGCCTGCGCGAGTGCTGAAGAGCGCCTTTGCCGGGCGGAAATGGATCGAACCCTGCTGAACCCTGAAACGGCGGATTACAGCGGCTTTGAGCCTATCACCGACGGTGCGATTTCGTCGGACGAGTATATGTCTAGCCTGCGGAGATATGTCGGCGAGCTCATACCCTCTAACGGCGCGACCTACTTCCAAATGAAGGTGAGAGCCGATGGGGAACTCGGTAACAAGATCACCAAGATGCACTTCTGTTCAGTGAATGCTGAAAAGAACAAGTGCGCCTGCCTAGCCGCGAGTTGAACGGCTTTGGTCCGGGTTGTCGCCTTCTTCTTTCTTCTCGGCCTCGCGTATCTCGCGGTTAAGGTGGCGCTCTTCGTCGCCGTGATCGTTAGCCTGCTGCGATGGCCGAAGGAGACGATCTCGGTCCTGGGGGCGATCTTCCTCATCAATCTGGTCGGTCGCTATCCCGTCGCGGCGGGCATACCAGTCGGAATCGTCCTGTTGGTAGGCATCTGCATCGTTATGCTCAAGCCTGACCCGAACCGATAATCCGCATCATCACTGTCGAATTAACCTGCCCTCGGCCTCACGGTCGGGGGTTTTCTTTTTTGGAGCTGATCCCATGCACATTATCCACACGTGGATGGAGCTGGCCACATATCTGGACAGCCCCATTGCCACTGACCTCAGAACCCTCCTGCAAACCCGCCGTGACCAGCTGATGGAATATGGCGATCTCTCGGAACTGGGCATGTTCGTCATCATCGAGCCCGGCGACGCCATGTCTGCTATCGAAGATGCAACCGGCTGGCCGATCCTGATGGAGGGCACGCCGACATTCGAGTGGGCGCAGCGGCATGGCACCATTTTTGAGATGCCGTTTGTGCTGTCCGATTCAGGGGCAGGGCATGTGTTGATCGTGCCTGACGCGGAAGGCATCGACCCTGCCTTGCTCGAACTGTGCCGCGCTTACGCCGATCAAAAAGATGGCGATTCATCCGGCCGGGCAGAAGGCATTTAAGCCAAGGTCTTCCGGCCGCACTCTCGAAGCGCAAACCCAGCGAAACCAACAAAGCGTCCTCCGGGACGCATTTTTTATGCCTGAGGAATCCCACCATGCTTTCGCTTTACGACATCAACACCATGAACGCGGCCCTGTCGCTGCCGCTCGATCCGATCCTTCACCGCCTGCTGTCCGATCGCGTCCGGGATACCATCGCATGCGGGCTGGAAAAGCTCACGCATATACTCGTGGTCGAGTCCGGCGACGAGGAGGGTGATTTCATACGGGAGGCCGCCTTCTCGCCCTTTCGCAATCCACTTTCAGAAACCCGCTATGGCGATCCAGACCATATTCCGCCGTGGGATTGGGCTGATTGCCTAGACGGCTGGGGGTGGGAATTTATCCGTACCATCGGCAATGACGGGTTCGCCTTTATCGTGCTGGTTCCGGACAGAGACGAGATCGAGCCGACGCTGCGCGCCATGTGTGCCAGCTACATAACCCCCACCATGTGAGCGTCTCACCGTTGGTCGAGGAGCGGCATGATATGGCCTGCTCTAGCCCCGCAGATTTGCAGGCCAACGGCGTAGGCTTGGCTGCGCAGTGACGCAAAACTAACGTTCATCGGTGATCCCGGCCATTATTGCTGCCTGTCGCGGTTTTATCGCCCATACGTCGTCCGGCGGGGAGTATCGCTCGGTTCGCGTATCCGAATTCCCTTGGCGATGATAACCCTTGGTGTCCGAAAGTCGGATAGCAGCGTGCATGCTTGGTGGCCTAAAACGACCACATTCTTGCAGCGATGCGCTGACGAATTTCTTTGGGCAGAGAAGGGTCGATCTCACTGTCATCATATTCGAATTGCCGTTGGCATACGGGGATGTAGTCAGGATCCGTTGGGAGAGCCTTTCGGCGCGCACGGGCATCTGCCAAGCTGTCCAGTAAATTGTGAGCGATCGCTACGAAATCCTCGCCCACCGGCGTTAGCTCTACTGGTTTCGTTCGGACAAGGAGCTTCTGGCCGAGCCATTTTTCCAAGGCCTGAATCTGACGGGTTGCATTGGATTGGTTGAGGCCGAGCGCTTTCCCTGCGGCCGTAATGCTTCCGTTGAAGGCCACTGCCACGAACGTCTCCAGCCACAGCAATCGAAACGTTCGCAACGCTTCAATCTCTCGGGTTTGATTCGCAGGAATTTGGCTTCTCCTTGGCTTTGGTTCTGAAGAAAAATTTGCATGCGAGTTTTGCATCATCTGCCGCGACGGAAATGAGCCGTCAATGCGGGTTTTGCATAATACGACAACATATTGAAAAACAACAATAAAAACAAGACAATGATCGCGTTGAGAGGGCGGTGCCCTGCAACGTTCTCCCCGCCGCGCCCGGAGAGATCAGGTTAAATGCCAACAGGCGCGCTGGCTTAGTTGAACGAGAGTAAGAGAATGTTCGTTAATATCGATGCCGCGACCCGGCATGTGGAGATGGTCGAGGCATTTGGACTGCCGAAGACGGAAGACCCCCATGATGAAGAGATATTCGGCTGGTACCATGTGACCGATGAGACCCGCTACTGGTCGTATCATCCGGCGACACAGGCCTGGGATGTAAAGATCTGCCGCGACTATGATCGCCGGGATAGCGACGTGAAGTTGGCATCATCGCCCTTCTGGACAGAGGCGGAACGACTGGAGCTTGAGGAGAAGGTCCGGGCGCTAGCTTTCCTCCCAAGGCCTGCCCTCCCAAAGAAGCGCCGTAGGGCACCTAACTACGTGCCGTTCCTCTACGAGGGTTGGCTCTTCAGCTGGAAGTTCGACCGAGATTGGAAGCGGTGGGAAATCGTGCCCTTGGGCCGCAAGTGACCTCAGATTCTCCGGTCAACATCAAATAACTTATTCAGGATCACCCTCTATGAATCTCGCACTCACCACATACCGTCATCGCCTTTCCACCAACGGGCGGACGTATCTGCAGGAATATCTGCGCAGCCACAGCCCGAGCGACACAGCCCGGTTTCACAAAACGCGCGGCGTCGTCGAGGGCGCTGCCATTATGACCTGCATCGCCAACGGCGTGACTGATCGGGACCAGTTGATCGAGACCGCAGCGCGGATCAGCGGCACCAGCATACGGATGCTTAATACCATTTTGCACGAAAACAGCGGTCATGACCCAATGCGCCATCTATGGTTCGAGGAGGTGTCGATCCCCTTTACCAGCCACTTCGCCCTGCATGGTGAGGCCGCGCTGAAGAAGGCCGTCCAGTAATTTAGCAGAGGGCGCTCGGTCAGAGCGGGCGTCCACTTAGGTTCGCGGCTGGCCGGGACGCATGATCCCCCCGCGAAACTGCGGACCTGTCACACCAAAAATCGAACGAAAGGAACTGATCGTGGACCTTACTCCGCCATCTGACGCTATCCCTGTGCCTGCCGACGTTGAGCGGCCGGACCTGATGTTCTGGCGCGACTTCGGCTTCACGCCCGCGCTGGGCACCGAGAACAGTGCATTCTGCCCCGCCGGGCATGACCTGACCGCTACCTTGCCTGATGGTGTGGTTGCCTTCACCGTGCTGCAGGAGAATGCCGGACAACTAGGTCCCGTGCTGGACGGATTTCCGATCATGGAGATGCTGGCCTTCTCCATCGGGCCGCGCAAATTCCGGCTGGCTCGCATCGGTGTTGACTGTCCACGTCTCGATACCACGGGCCTGCCGGAAACAGTCCACTGTCTCCAAGCTGGCGATGTGCTGCCGCTGCCAACCGATCCTGGCAATTATCTGATTAGCTCGCTGGATGCATTGCCACTACTGCCCACGGCGGTGGTTCGTCAGGCTGTTGGCCCAAAGCCCGAACCGGAAGTCGCAAACAGCCCCCTGTTCAGCTATAGCTTGCGGGGAAAGGCCACTGAATTTGAGCGTCGGGCGGTGAAGGAAAGGGCGCTGCTGGGTGACATCTGCCGGACGGGTCAGGTCACGTTCCTGTTTGCTCCACCCAATGCGGGGAAGACGCTCATTACCCTGAACCTGCTGACCGACGCCATCGATGCTGGACGCATCAACCCGAACAATGTCTTTTATATCAATGCGGACGATAGCAGCTCGGGCTTCGCCACCAAAATGCGGCTCATGGACGATCTCGGCGTCCACACGCTCGCGCCGGGGCATAAGGGCTTCAAGTCCCAAAATCTGGTGGAGATCTTTCAGGAGGTGGTTGAACAGGACAAGGCTAGGGGCTGCTTGATCATCATCGATACGGTGAAGAAATTCGCCGACCTGATGCACAAGAGCAGGGCCAGCACCTTCACCGATGCCTGTCGCCAGGTCGCTATGGCGGGCGGTACGGTATTCGGGCTGGGGCACACGACCAAGAACCCCGACAACAACGGAAATTTTCGTTACGCCGGTACTTCCGACACGGTTGATGATTGCGACGCTGCCTACATCATGACGCCAGTGGAAGGGGAGGCCGAGCCGGGCGAAAAGGTTGTGCTGTTCAAGAACATCAAACGGCGCGGCAACAATGCTGTCCAGGTGGCTTATGCCTACGCTGATGAAGGCGACATCAGCTATGACGAACGTCTCGCATCCGTCCGTCTGATCGATCCTGATCAGCTGGGCGAGTTCCAACGGATCGAGGAGGAGCGGTCCGATGCGGAGGTGATTGCCGTCATCAAAGCCTGCATCTCAGAAGGTATCGCCGCGAAGATGGTGTTGGCGAAGGAAGTGGCTCGTCGGGCCAAGATCAGTGGGCGATCTGCCATCCGCACCATTGAAAACTACACCGGCGATGATCCGACCGTTCATCATTGGAACTACGCCATCAAACATCGCGGCGCGAAGCAATTTGCCCTGCTGCCGCCGCCCGAGGCCGAGGAGCTGCCAGTCGCAGCCTGAAGCCAGGATTTAGGTTTTCACCCTCGCGCTGCCCTCAGGGGGAGTGCGGGGCCGTGAAACTGAAATCGTAGCGGGTGGCCCCGGCCGGGGCGCTCCTCCCACGCCAAACCTCTCCACCTCGCCGCCTCTGAGGCACGCCAGCCGTCGATCCGGTCGCGTCTGGTGCTGCCCCCTTGCGCGCCTCTCCCGCCTCCCGGCGATCCTAACGCCGACACATTATACAAGGAAAATACTATGCCTAAGCAAACACTTGACGCCACCTTCTGCCGCCTTGCCGAGTGCAAGCCCGGTAGCAAAAGGACGGACTATTACGACACCACCATTACCGGCTTCGTGCTTGAATGCCGGGCGTCCGGCGGCAAGACCTATTATCTCCGCTATCCCGATCAGCACGGGGATCAGCGTCAGCACAAGATCGCTGGCTATGGGGACGCATCCTTCGACAAGATCAAGAAGGAGGCGCAGCGGCTGCGATCCGAAGTGACGTTAGGGGGCGATCCAGCCGCCAAGCGAGATGAAAAGCGGGCTGTTCCAACCTATGCGGACCTCGCCCAACAGCATCTCGATCATGCCGAGACATACCAGCGTTCGTTCAAGACCACAAAGATGTATGTGAACCGGCACATTCTCCCGCGTTGGGGCAAGGTCCGGCTGTCGGACATATCGCAGCAGGATGTGGCGAAATGGCTGGCCGTGAAAACGGGGGAGGGGCTGGCTCCCGCGACCGTCGAGAAGGTTAGGGTGATCTTCAGCCGATCCTTCGAGCTGGCCCTGCGGTGGAACACTCCGGGCGTCACCAAGAATCCGGTCAAGGGTATTCCCCGCAAGCCCATCAATAATGCGCGGGAACGCTTCTTGAATGCCGCCGAGACGAAACGGCTGATGGCAGCGACTGAGGCTTCCCTTAATCCGCAGCTCAAACATATAGTGGGGCTGTTGCTTCTGACCGGGGCTCGGCTGTCGGAGCTGCTGAAGGCCGAATGGAAGCATGTCGATCTGGAAAAGCGGCAATGGCTGATCCCGACATCCAAGACGGGGAAGGCGCGATATGTGCCGCTCTCTCAGCCGGCGGTCGCAATGCTGGAAGCCGTGCCCCGCTTTGACAAATGCCCTTATGTGCTGCCGAACCCGGAAACTAAACTGCCCTTCGTGTCGATCAAGCACGCATGGCAGACGGCGCGGGATGAAGCGAAGCTGCCGGGACTGAGATTGCACGACCTACGCCACAGCGCAGCCTCCGCGATGGTGAACGCGGGCATCGATCTGTTCGCCGTTGGGCGGGTGCTGGGCCATGCCGATCACAAGTCGACCATGCGCTATTCCCATCTCGCCAATGACACGTTGCTGGCCGCCGTAGAGGCCGGAGCGAAGAAGATGCAACTCAATCGGGCCTGACCGGCCTTACCCCATCCATGTTCTGGCCCAAGCGGCCGGTGCGTGGATGGGGGCCATTTCCTTATATTTTTTCCGGAGATATCTAATGACTGACGCCGAAGTTCTGCCCGACCAAAATTCCGCCAGCGATGCTGATTTATTCAAGCGCCTTCGCGGTCTCATGCGTTCATGCCAATCAGAGGTCGGCAAGCACGACCAAGCCATCATTGTGATCGCCGCGTGCATTGAAGAAGGCTTGGACACTCGGCCTCGGATCGTGGGCGCGATGAAAAAGCTGGGGTTCAATTCAGCGCATGTGGCGATCACATTGAATAAAGCGACTGGCTCTGATCTTGAGCGTCATCGCTGGCGGCTTGATGGGGCCGGCCGTTACAGTCTTTTGAGTTAAGTGAGTTGCCCCATCCCGGCCCGGCTACCTCGAGGTCGGGATGGGGGTGTTCATGATTAGCGCCGCCGCGCTGTGCGCCACAGGGTTGCGATGCTCGTCAGAATAGCCGCTACCCCGAGCAAGAACGAACCATCGATAATGACCATTGCCGACTCCTTTCCTGTCAGGCATGTTCCACATTTGTTCTCATGTAGGAAAGGAGATTCGTTGATGAGCGTGTTGGTCCAGCCGATCCCCGATAGCGTCCGGCTCCGCGTCACAGGGGATGTCGAAACGGTGCTTTCAGTGCCCTATGAGGATGATGACCGCTTTTTGCTTGGATTTAGCGAGGGAACGCTGCTGATCGGCTTTTACGATGATCGGCTAAACTGCAGGTGGGAGGTCGCTCGCGGAGGCGCGGGCATCGTGCAATTCACCAGCGACGGCGTAAGGCTGAATTGGCACGTGGAATGGGCAACTGTGTCGATCTATGATGCTAACATGGCTGAGCCGCCACTTCCGCAGGCCCTGCCACTTTTCCCTGATCTGGATCGTTGGGCGGCTTAAGTTCGGTGCTTCCCGCTTATCAATGCGTCTAACCGGTGAGCGACTTCGCGCCATAGCGCCACGCCCTGGGCTTCGCCTCCAACAGCCAGCTCACCTATCCGCTCAGCGACTTTGACCGGAGCGCGCTCGCCATGTCTGTGCAAAAGCATTGAGGCCATGCCCCATAGCTCTTGGTCGCGGGTCATGCCAGTTCGATACTGTCCACGGCCAGAAGGTCAAAGCCATCTCGGGTGCCCGAAACTCTCACGCGTCTTCCAAAAAGATGCCGGTGACGTTGCAAGATTTCGAGCCGCCACTCGCCGCCATCTGGCACACGCAAGATGGGGAAGGGAGCGTTTTGTAGGAGAACACCTTCTAACTCATGTCGCGTTGGGCGATGCACTACTCACATCCTATTCCGTCGCCGTCGCGATCCAGGTGGCGGCCGTAGCCGGGATCACCCACCCTGACCGGAGCCGCGCCAGCAGCGCGAGCGGCAGAGCAATTAGGGAATGTTCCTCCGCCTGCCAAGAAGGATTGGCGCCGAACAGGTGCCGATGATGCGCGGTGACAGTGATAATCGCCGGTCTTCCGGTTATTGTGACAGCCTTCAGCGTTGAGCCCGCCGGGGTGGGCTTTGGCCATCGGGGTCAGCCACATGAACGAGGCCGCAAAGGCAACCGCAGTTGGCAACCGCGTTAATAAGCTTGGTCGTACGCTGCTCATCGGCATTCTCGCGCCAACTGACTACCTGTGTCCCAACGCTGCACATACACCGCGCGGTTGAGCCGGATCATCTCACAGGCAACATTCCGGCCGCCAGAATAGACGTGCGCCAAGGTGCGTCCAAATCGATCATGCCCGACGCGGCGGATGCTGATTGAACCGCTTAGCAATCGCTGCAAGCTGCGTTTGCTGGCTTGGCCATCGCCGGGAACGCACCTGCGGTAGCTAGGGCAAGCGTGGATTTCGGGTGCATCTATCCCGACTAACCTCAAGCGCTTCCCATCGATGCGCAATGTGTCACCGTCAATCACGGTGAGAGTGGCAGCAAGCAGGAGGCCAGAGAACATGATTATCTTTCAGGCGAAAGGAAGGCGCACCTAATTTGATGCGCCCTCCATTCTCTTTTATTGAGCGTGGTCGCTCGATGATACCGGGGTGACAGCAGGCGAGGTGCCCTGTGACACGACAGGGCCACCAGAAACAACCGCAGCCTGAAGCGGTGCAGGCTGCAACGCATCGGAACGGAACTGAATGGGTTCGGCGGTATGAGCCTTCAATTGCATGCCATTGGGCACCACTGCGGACTTTCCGGTGACGAAACCGCCGAACACGCCCACTGCGAGAACTGTACCAACAGTAGCGGCCGTGTTGCCTTGGCCTTCCTGGCGATGCTTGCCTTCGATTGTGACGCGGCGACCGCCAAGTTCAATCCACTCCATGACCAAGTCCATCTTGGCTGACTTGCCAAACGCACCCTTGCCGGTGCGCCACGTGATTTTGCCCTGCCCACGTGTGCCCTTCGGGATGACGATGTAATTGTTCATCATCACGTCGTAGACCGTGCTGACTGTGAAAACGTCGCCTTCGCGCATGGTCTTGGACGATACATCGCTGTTGGGCGTGACCGTCAGTTCGGTATTGGCTGGCAGGGTCCAGATATTGGAAGCGGGCGCAGGCGCAACGGCCGCCGCAGCCACTATCGGTTGCGATTCAGCTTCCGCTGCATGTGCGGAACCGATCGCCGTCAGTCCCATCGCCGACAGCGCAATTGCCTTGATAAACATCCATTACCCCCTCGAAATAGAATCGGTTCACCCCCGAACCGATCTGAGTAGGTGACTGGCCTACGTGTTGTTCGTCAACGAGAAATGAATCGACACAGATCACGGATGCCGTGGCAGGATTCTACCGGATGGTTGATAACGGCCATTATGTTTGGCCCGTCTTTGCGCGAGCGTACTAACGCAGAGGCGCAATTTGGCCGTTGCTACGCGTGGACGATAATCCAGATCCATTAAGATCGTCAACACGGGCTTGAGCTTTGAAGGAGTTCGTACCAAAACGAAATCAAACCGGGCGCTCAACGGCGACGCGGAGAGATAGTAACAGTTAGAAAGTTTTATGGCGATTAAGAAATCTGAACTTTATGGATCACTCTGGTCAAGTTGCGATGAACTTCGTGGCGGAATGGATGCAAGTCAGTATAAAGACTATGTTCTATCTCTTCTTTTCATAAAATACATTAGCGATAAATACTGCGGCGTTCCTTACGCTCCGATAACGATTCCGCCCGGCGCAGATTTCAAAGCTATGGTTGCGCTAAAAGGTGCGACCGACATCGGCGACCAGATGAACAAGAAAATCATTGCACCGCTTGCCGCTGCCAACGACCAATTAAGTCAAGCCGATTTCCCTGACTTCAACGACGCAGCGAAGCTGGGCGAGGGCAAGGAGAAGGCCGAAAGGCTTTCCAATCTGATCGCCATTTTTGAAAGTCAGGCTCTCGACTTCTCCAAGAATCGGGCTGAAGGCGATGACATTCTTGGCGACGCCTACGAATATCTTATGCGTCACTTCGCTACCGAAAGCGGCAAGAGCAAGGGGCAGTTCTATACCCCGGCGGAGGTCAGCCGCGTGATGGCGCAGATCATTGGCATCCGACAGGCGCAGACCAGCCCGGACACGACGGTCTACGACCCGACCT
The DNA here is from genome assembly GCF_001580035.1 of Sphingobium sp. 22B. Taxonomy (NCBI): domain Bacteria; kingdom Pseudomonadati; phylum Pseudomonadota; class Alphaproteobacteria; order Sphingomonadales; family Sphingobiaceae; genus Sphingobium; species Sphingobium sp. 22B. The sequence continues at coordinate 41,284 of NZ_LTAB01000041.1, forward strand.
GCGGCTCCGGTTCCCTGCTTCTCAAGGTCGGGGACGAGGCGATTACCAAGGTTTCGCTCTATGGGCAGGAAAAGGATTCAGCCACAAGCGGTCTGGCCCGTATGAACATGATCCTGCACGACAACCCAACGGCGCAGATCGCTCAGGGCAACACCATCACCGATCCGAAATTCAAGGACGGTGAAACGGTCAAGCAATTCGACTTCGTGGTGGCCAATCCGCCATTCAGCGATAAGCGATGGAGCACGGGGCTAGACCCGCTGCACGACCCGCACACCCGCTTTGCGGGTTTCGGCATCCCGTCCGCGAAGCAAGGCGACTATGCCTATCTGCTGCACATCGTCCGCTGCCTGAAAAGCACGGGTTCTGGCGCGTGCATTCTGCCGCACGGCGTTCTTTTCCGGGGCAACGCGGAAGCCGATATTCGCAAGGCCCTTGTCCGCAAGGGCTACATCAAGGGCATTATCGGCCTTCCGGCCAACCTGTTCTACGGCACAGGCATCCCCGCCTGTATCGTGGTGGTGGACAAGAAGGACGCCCAAGCCCGCAAAGGCATCTTCATGATTGATGCCGCGCAGGGCTTTATGAAGGATGGGCCGAAGAACCGACTGCGCTCTCAGGACATCCACAAGATCGTCGACGCCTTCACCAAGGCGCTCAACATACCGGGCTTTTCGCGCACGGTACCGTTTTCCGAGATCGAGAAGAACGACTTTAATCTCAACCTCCCGCGCTACATCGACAGCCAGAAGGCAGAAGACCGGCAGGACATCGAAGGCCATCTTCGCGGCGGCATCCCGCAATCGGATATCGACGCCCTGAAATCCTATTGGGACGTTTGCCCCAACCTCAAAACCGCGCTGCTGGCCGAATGCCGCCCCGGATACGCCAATCTCACGGTGGATAAGGGCGCGATCAAATCGGCCATCTTTGAACACCCGGAATTCTCTGGATTCATGGATAAGATGGACTCGCATTTTGACGCATGGCGGGTGAAAAATGCCGCCGCATTGAAATCCCTGAAAACTGGCATCCATCCCAAGGATGTGATCGCCGATTTGTCCGAAGGATTGCTGGCCCACTACACCGGCCAACCGCTCATCGACAAATACGACGTCTATCAGCACCTCATGGACTATTGGGCCGAGGTGATGCAGGACGACTGCTACACCATCGCCCTCGATGGGTGGAAAGCAGAAACCTACCGCATCATCGAGAAGGATAAAAAGGGCAAAGAGAAGGACAAGGGTTGGACCTGTGACCTGATCCCGAAGTCCTTCATTGTCGCCCGCTTCTTCGCCGACGAACAGGCGGAGATTGATCGCCTCACGGCGGAACTGGAAGCCGCCAGCGCATCCCTTGCGGAATTGGAGGAAGAACACGGCGGCGACGATGGCGCCTTCGCCGAACTCGACAAGATCAACAAGGTCGCCGTCAATGCGCGATTGAAGGAAATCAAGGGCGACAAGGACGCGGCGGACGAAGCCAAAGTCCTCAAGCAGTGGTTGAAACTCTCCGACGCCGAGGCGGAATTGAAGAAGCAGATGAAGAAGGCCGAAGCGGCCCTCGATGTTGCCGCATACGCCAAATATCCCAAGCTGACCGAAGCCGAGATCAAAACCCTTGTGGTTGATGATAAGTGGATGGCGAAAATAGACGCCGACATTCACGGCGAAATGGACCGGATCAGCCAAGCCCTCGCCCAGCGTGTGGGAGTTCTGGCGGAGCGTTATGAAAGTGCAATGCCGGAGCTGGCCGAACGAGTAGCAAAACTTGAATCCAAAATGGAAGATCACCTCAAAGCGATGGGGTTTGCGTGGTGAGCGTTTTAGCATTGAACGAAAAGAATCCCGCAACAGACAGTTCGGACGTTGGGAAATGCCAGTTCCCAAATGATTGGGAGATTGCCCCTCTTGGGAATTTTTACGACTTCCAAAACGGAGTTAATGCGGATGCGGCTTTGTATGGCAGCGGTGTCCCGTTTGCGAACGTGCTGGAAATTATCACATGCAGCCATTTGGTCGTGAAGCACATCCCCGGACGCATCAGGCTCCATCGAGACGCAATCAGAGGCTTCGGCCTGCGTCGAGGCGATGTCTTGTTTAACCGCACGTCGGAAACTCAAGGCGAGGTGGGACTGGCAGCAGTTTATCTAGATGACAGCGAAGCTGTTTTTGGCGGATTTGTTCTACGCGGGCGTCCGCGTAATGATGCTTTCGATCCCCTTTACGCGGGCTATGCATTCCGCAGTGCGTTCGTTCGCAGTCAAATTGTGTCTAAGGGGCAAGGTGCTGTTCGCGCCAACATCGGGCAATCCGATCTTCGGACTGTCCTCGTGCCAAGACCCAGTGCGACGGAGCAAACAGCAATTGCCGAGGTCCTCTGGGATACCGATGTGCTGATTGAATCTATCGAGCGGCTTGTCGCCAAGAAACGTGCGATCAAGCAAGGCGCGATGCAGGAATTATTGCGCGAGAAACCCGAAGATGAGATTCGGCCACTCAAAGAAATCTCGTATATGAAAGGGCGTATTGGATGGCAGGGCCTCAAACAATCGGAATTTACGAACAATGCGGATGACCCATTTTTAATTACGGGAATGAATTTTAAGGATGGAGAGATTCGTTGGGATGAGGTTTATCACATCCCGATAGGTCGGTATGAGATCGCGCCCGATATACATCTGAAATCCGAAGATTTGCTTATGACAAAAGATGGAACTATCGGGAAAGTTCTTTATGTCGATGAAATTCCCTATCCTTACCAGGCCTCATTAAACAGCCATTTGCTTTTGCTTCGACCAATTAAGGAAAGTTACTATCCAAAGTATCTATATTATCAATTTGGATCTAAGAGATTTAAAGATTTTATTGAAATTAGCAAATCTGGCACAACATTTTTTGGGCTTTCTCAGTCCGCCGCTGGGGAGTATCAGGTGCTATTGCCGCCATTGGAAGAGCAAAAGCGTATTGCTGACAGACTCAGTGATATGGATCATGAGATTCTGATCTTAGAACGAAAACTTCTCAAAACCCGACAGATCAAGCAGGGCCTAATGCAGGAATTGCTAAACGGTAATGTCCGGTTGATCTGATGTTTTACGCAGAGGGGGGCTGCGAAAATGAGCGACTATGTTGGCAAGCCGGAAAAGGTGACCCAGAAGCGGATCATTGGCTTGTTCGAGGGCAAGCTGGGCTATCGCTTTTTGGGCGATTGGATCGACCGACCGAACAATTCCAACATCGACGAAGGCTTGCTGTCCGCCTACCTCAAAGGCGCAGGATATTCCGATGCTCATGTCAGCGCGGCTCTATTCAAGCTGCGCTCCGAGGCGTTCAATACACATCGCTCCCTCTACGACAACAACCGGGCGGTTTATAGCTTGCTGCGCTATGGCGTGGACGTGCAGGTTCAGGCCGGGAAGCCGACCGATACCGTCAAGCTGATAAACTGGCGCGAACCCAAGAAAAACGATTTCGTGATCGTTGAGGAAGTGACCCTCAAGGGCGGGATGGAACGCCGCCCCGACCTCGTTCTATACGTCAACGGTATCGCCATCGGCGTGATCGAGCTGAAAAACAGTCGCGTCACCATCGGCGATGGCATCCGCCAGCTTCTGTCCAACCAGTTGCCCGCATTTAACGCGCCGTTTTTCTCAACCGTGCAGATCGTTTTTGCCGGGAATGATTCCGAAGGTTTGCAATACGGGACCATCGGAACCCCGGAAAAAATGTTCCTGAAATGGAAAGAGGATGAGCAGGACAATACCGGATTCAAGATCGACAAATACCTTGCCAAGCTGTGCCAGAAGGAACGGCTGATCGAATTGATGCACGATTTCGTGCTGTTCGACGGGGGCGTGAAAAAACTGCCCCGCGTGCATCAATATTTCGGGATCAGGGCCGCGCAAGAGAAAGTCCGCAAGCGTGAGGGCGGTATCATCTGGCACACGCAAGGCTCCGGCAAGAGCATCGTCATGGTGCTTTTGGCCAAGTGGATTTTGGAAAATAATCCCAATGCCCGCGTCGCCATCATCACCGACCGTGACGAACTGGATAAGCAGATCAAACGCGTGTTCACCGACGCGGGAGAAGAGATCCACCGCACCAGCAGCGGGCGCGATTTGATGGCAAAATTGGGCGAGGCCAAGCCGCGTCTCTTATGCTCGCTCGTGCATAAGTTTCGACACAAGGATGTTGATGACTTTGACGCCTTCATCCAGGAGATCGAGGCCCAGCCGACAAAATCCGTGGGCGATATATTCGTCCTGGTTGATGAATGCCATCGGACCCAGAGCGGAAAGCTGCATCGTATAATGAAAGCGATGCTACCCAATGCCGTTTTTATCGGCTTCACTGGAACGCCTCTTCTCAAGAAGGACAAGCAATCCAGCCTAGAAGTGTTTGGGACCTACATCCACACATACAAATTTGGCGAAGCCGTAGAGGACGAGGTTGTCCTGGACCTGATTTACGAGGCTCGAGACATTGACCAGCGCCTTGGGTCCGAAGACAAGATCGAGGCTTGGTTTGAGGCCAAGACCAAGGGGCTTAACCACTGGCAGAAGGATGAACTGAAAAAGAAATGGGGCACGATGCAAAGCGTGCTGAGTTCGCGGTCACGCATCGAGCGCGTGGTGAGCGACGTTATTTTCGATTTCAGCGTGAAGCCGCGCCTGTCCAGCCAGCGTGGCAATGCCATTTTGGTGGCTTCCAGCATTTATGAGGCGTGCAAATATTATGAGGCGTTTCAGAAGACCGAACTGAAAGGCCGATGCGCTCTTGTTACATCCTACAATCCCAATGCGCAGGACGTGACCAAAGAGGAAACCGGCGCGAATTCCGATACCGACAAGCAGTATATCTACAATAGCTATACCGAAATGCTGAAAGGCGTCGAAGCCAAGCCCGGTATGACGAAGACCGAGTCCTATGAAGAGGACGCGAAGGACAAGTTCATCAAGCAACCTGCGAATATGAAACTGCTGATCGTTGTCGATAAGCTGCTGACCGGGTTTGATGCCCCATCCTGCACTTATCTCTACATCGACAAGTCAATGCAGGATCATGGCCTGTTTCAGGCTATTTGCCGGACCAACCGGCTAGATGGGGACGACAAGGAATTCGGCTACATCGTCGATTATATGAGTCTTCTCAAAAAGGTCGAAAAGGCGATTGCCGTTTATACGTCCGAAATCGACACCAGCGCGGGCGGAACCGACCCCACGATCCTAATGCAGGATCGCCTTGTGAAAGGGAAGGAACGGCTGGACGAGGCGATGGAGGTTGTCGCCCTCATCTGCGTACCTGTGGAAGAACCGAAGGGCGAACTGCAATACATTCATCATTTTTGCGGCAATACAGAGATCGCCACCGACCTGACCGACCGTGAGCCGCAACGCGCGGCCTTTTACAAGGCTGTGGCCTCGCTGGTCCGCGCCTATGCTGGCATTGCGGATGAAATGGATGAAGCGGGCTATTCCACCGCCGACATTGCGCGGATCAAAAAGGCCGTGCAGGAAGCGGTCGATGTCCGTGATATGATGCGACAAGCTGCTGGTGAGGTGATCGACCTGAAGGCGTATGAAGCGGATATGCGGCATCTGATTGATACCTATATTGAGGCGGATGAACCGCGAACGATTTCACCGTTCGATAATGTGGGCTTGCTCGACCTGATCGTGAAATCAGGCATCGCTGATGCGATTACTCAGCAATTGGGCAGCATGAAGGACCGGGAATCGGCAGCCGAGGCGATCGAAAACAACGTCCGTAGCAAGATCGTGAAGGAGCATCTGAACGATCCGGCCTATTACGACAAGATTTCTGCCCTTTTGGATGAGATCATCAAGGTCCGGAAGGCGAAGGCAATCGATTACGAACAGTATTTGCAACAAATTGGCGATCTGATCGGTAATCTTGCGCAGGGTAAGGGTGATTCCACTCCGCCCACGTTGAACACGCCCGGTAAGCGCGCCCTGTTCAATAACCTTGGCGAGAATGAAGACCTCGCTCTCCAGATAGATAATGCGGTAAAAGCCAATCGCCCGGACGGCTGGCGCGGCGTTGAACCCAAAGAGCGCACGATCAAGGCTGCAATGTATGCAATTCTTAACGATGTGGACGAAGTTGAGCGGCTTTTCACTATCATCAAATCGCAGGCGGAGTATTGATGCACACCGAACTGGACATCGGTGGAATATTAGTTGATGTTATCTTCAAGGATATCAAAAACGTCCATTTGAGCGTTTACCCGCCTACAGGACGCGTGCACATTTCTGCGCCGCATAGGATGAGCGTTGAGAATGTACGCCTGTTCGCTATTTCCAAAATCGGCTGGATCAGGAAGCATCAGGTCAAGATCCAGGAACAGCCGAGGGAAACCCCGCGCGAATATCTGGAGCGCGAAAGCCATTATGTTTGGGGGCGTCGATACCTGCTGACGATCCAGGAAGGCGGCGCAAAAGTCGCTGTGTCGCTTGGCGTCCGCACGCTGGAATTGACGGTGCCGCAGGGGGCGTCACCTGCCGCGAGGGAAGGGGCCTTATCTGAATGGTATCGGGTGGAACTACGCAAGCGCGCCGCCCCCCTACTGGCGAAATGGGCGAAGCAGCTTCATGTCGAACTAAGCAGCTTTTTCATCCAGCGCATGAAAACGAAGTGGGGCAGTAGCAATGCCATGCGGAAGACCGTGCGACTGAATCTCGAATTGGCAAAATTTCCGCCGGAGTGCCTCGATTACATAGCTCTCCACGAAATCGCCCATTTTGTTGTGCCTAACCACGGCGAAGGATTCGTTACCTTGCTTGACCGTCATATGCCAGGCTGGCGTACGATCCGAGATCGCTTGAACGACGGGCCTCTGCCGCCATTCGGTTAGGTCGAATTCGGAGTGCCTTGTGCAAGTCGTTGCTAATTTGCGCTATCACCGCCTCAGGGAGAGCGAAGACGGAAATCGGATAACAGCTAACATATTGTTTGGTTAAGCATTTGGCCGTAGTCGGCTCGGTGTTTTTATCGATGAACGCATTTCGGGGAACGTTCTGTGAAAATTTCGGCGGCGTTGGAAAAAATTGATGAGTTTCAGCTGTTTGTTCCCGCCTTCCAGCGAGAGTATGTTTGGAAACGAGATGATGCCAAACAACTCATCGACTCGCTAATCAAAGAATACCCGACCGGAACAATGCTCACGTGGGAAACTGCGAACCCACCGGAGTTGAAGGGACCTCGCAAATATAGCGCAGAGCAGGGTGCTGTACGCATTTTGCTGGACGGTCAACAGCGCATTACCACGCTTTATATGCTGGTCCGTGGTGAAATACCGCCCTATTATACGTCTGCTGAAATTCTTCATGATACGCGAGGTCTATACGTCAATGTCGAGACCTTAGAGCTGGCCTACTTTTCTAAAACTAAAATGGAGAAAGATCCCCGTTGGCAGAATATCACTGATATCTTTCAGCGGAAGATCCGTGCCAAGGACATTGTGCGCGAACTAGAAGCCAAGGGTGAAACGGTCACTCGTGAGCGTGATGACATCATGGATGACAATACGAGGGCGATTGAGAACATCCTAGACCGTGAATTTCCCGAGCAGACCATCCCTGTCCGGGCGAGCGTTCGCGAAGCAATCGACATCTTCTATAAGGTCAATGCAAGTGGAGTGTCGCTGACCGATGCTGAACTCGCGCTCGCGCAGATTTCTGGCTATTGGCCGGAAGCTAGGGACGTGTTCAAGAAGAAGCTGAAAAATCTGGCAGAGAAAGGTTTCGTCTTAAAGCTGGACTTCGTCGTCTATGTTCTTCTCGGTTGTCTCTATCATCTTGGTTCAGAGATGAAAAAACTGCACGATGCCGATAATAACGAGAAAATGCGTGCGACTTGGAAGCTTCTTGATGATCAGATTTTGGATTACGTCGCTAGCGTTATGCGTTCGCGTGCCTTTGTTGATCACACGGATGAAATAAACTCTGTCTATGCTCTGGTTCCGATCATTGTTTATTGTTTCAATAAGGGCGGAAAGCATTTAACCGACACAGAAATTCGTAAGCTTGTCAAATGGTTCTATTACTCTCAGGTCAGGACGCGCTACGTTAGTCAGCTGCCCCAGAAGCTTGATCGCGATCTGCGTATCATCAAGGATTCTGATATCCCATTTGACGAGTTGCTTGCGGTCATTGACGAGGAGCGTCGGCTGGAAATTACCCCTGATGAGTTTGTTGGGCGTTCAATTTCTCACCCGCTTTTCGGCCTGCTGCGCTGGTATCTCAAAAGCCAGAATGCCGTCTGCTTCACAACCGGCGTTGCACTTCGGCAAGCGATGGGCAGAAAATATGCGCTCGAAAACGATCATATTTTCCCGTACTCGAAACTGAAGGCGAAGGGCTATGGCCAAGAAAATCGCCTGAAGTATTCTCTGGCGCAGGAGTTAACGAACCGCGCGATCCTTACTCAGATTGCCAATCGTGCCAAAGGTGCAATGGATGCCAAAGCGTATTTGGCCGACGTTCAGGCCCGCTTCCCGGACGCCCTCGCCCTGCAATGTGTGCCCGAAGACACCTCGGTGTGGGAAATCGAAAACTATGAGGCTTTCCTTCAGGAGCGGCGCGCCGTGCTGGCGTCAAAGCTGAACGACTTTCTGACCGGCATTACGGATACAAGGCCGCCGGAAGCGGCTATCACGCTCGAAGAGCTCATTGCAGAGGGTGAGGACGATGAATTGGAGTTTAAGTCGTCTCTCCGTTGGGATATGGTCGAGCAAATTCTGAATAAGAAACTGGAGGATGTGGTGGTGAAAACCGTCACCGCTTTCGCCAACAGCCAAGGCGGGACGCTTCTCATTGGTGTAAAGGACGATGGCGAGATATTGGGCCTAGCACCCGATTATCTTTCGCTCGGAGGTGCCGATCGCGATAAGTTCGAGCTGCACCTCCGAAATCTGTTGAACTCCAGTTTGGGAGCCGCTTTTGTGACCAATAAGGTCAAGATCGGTTTCCCAGAAGTTATGGAGACCGAGATTTGCAAAATCGACGTGCAACCTTCGAGCAAACCTTTCATCCTGAAGGTGAAGGATAAAAATGGCACGCTGCAGGATAAATTCTATGTCCGCAGCGGCAACTCATCGCAGGAGATTTCGTTGTCAGAGATGCCCGCTTATCTAACCCGCCTTATTCACCAAAAGTGTCCTGAAGGGTTGGCGGGAGTGGCGTAAGCCTCTGATCTGAATTAGGAACTGGGTGTCTAAGCCGAACCTGCCGCA
>NZ_LTAB01000042.1:0-26804 GCF_001580035.1 Sphingobium sp. 22B
GGGGCTAGGGGGTGGGCTGGCGCGACATCAGCGTGAGTTTTCAACGGCTAAGCTGGAAGCTCGCTGCGCTCGCACCCACCCCTAACCCCTCCCGCCTGCGGGAGGGGAATGTCTTGGATTGGCCAAAACCGGCCTCACCCCAATTGCGGCGGCGCTTCGAACTTGTCGATCACCCATTCTTCCGCCTGGGCGCCGCCGATCCATTCCTGCATCCAGGGATGGTTGATGACCGCGCGCATATAAGCCTCCGCAAAGCGCGGCACGGGCAGTTGATAGGTGATGAAGCGCGTCACGACCGGCGCGAACATCACATCGACCGCACTGAAGTCTCCGAACAGAAATTCCCCCTCGCCGCCATGGCGGGCGCGGGCCTGCGCCCAGAGCTGCATGATGCGCGCTATGTCCTGAGTCACCGCTTCGGACGGCGGGACGGGGGCATAGATCTGGCGGATGTTCATGCTGTGCTCGCGGCGCAACGCGGCGAAGCTTGAATGCATTTCCGCCGCCATCGAACGGGCCATGGCCCGCGCGGCGGTATCGGCCGGCCAGAACCTGTCGCCGCCCGACTTTTCGTTCAGATATTCGACGATCGCCAGGCTGTCCCACACGACGATGTCATCGCCGTCCCACAATATGGGCACCTTGCCGGAAGAGGGCGCGAATTCGTCGCCTTCGCGCCGCTTCTCCCATGCCTCGTCATAAAGCGGCACGACCACTTCCTCGAAGGGAAGGCCGGACAGCTTGCACGCCAGCCAGCCGCGCAGCGACCAGCTCGAATAGGCCTTGTTGCCAATGAACAGCTTCATCATGCCCCTGTCTTTAGAGCCTGTTTGGAAATGCGCGAAAGAGCCAATTTCGATGCGGTGCCGGTTCTCTGCCCCTCCCACCCGCTCATATCAGGATGCCGCTGGGTGGCCGGGAGGCGAAAAGGGCCGGCGACGCCATGCACCATGAAGGCGCATTGTCCAATGGTCTTTAGACGAGGCGGGCGCGGAAAGTCGAGGGGATCGCGCCATTCATGCATTCAACAGCATTTGTTTTGGCGACGATAAATTTCCAATCCAAAAGGGGGCTGGCTGGCATGGTTTTTCGGCCTTACACGTCGGTCGATTTCACGACGTAATGAGTTTGGGGCGGAATATGGATTGGTTGCACGCGATCGCGGGCCTTTTTGTCGGCCTGATGGTTGGCATGACCGGCGTGGGGGGTGGATCGCTGATGGCGCCGATCCTGATCCTGCTGTTCGGCGTCGCGCCCACCACGGCGGTCGGCACCGACCTGTGGTTCGCATCGATCACCAAGGCGGTCGGGGGCGCGGTGCACCACCATCAGGGCGGCGCGGAGGGCGGCCCGGACTATGATGTGGTAAAGCGCCTGATGATCGGCAGCATTCCAGCATCGCTGATCGTCCTGGCGATCCTGTCGCAGATGCATCTCGGGCAGATCAAGACCGGCGTGATCACGGGCGCTCTGGGCGTGGTGCTGATCGGCACGGCGGTCGCGACCTTGCTGCGCGGGCGGTTCCATCAATGGGCGCTGGCCCGCCGGGTCGGCACGGCCGACCGCTTTACCCGCTGGCAGCCGGCATTGACCGTGCTGGCGGGGGCGTTGCTGGGCGCGATGGTGACGCTGACGTCGGTCGGGGCAGGGGCGATCGGCGCGACGCTGTTGCTGGCGCTATACCCGCTGCGCATGCGGATGCAGCGGCTGGTGGCGACCGACATCGTCCATGCCGTGCCGCTGACCCTGGTGGCCGGGCTTGGCCATTTGTGGATCGGCAACGTCAACCCGGTGCTGCTGGTCAACCTGCTGGCCGGATCGCTGCCGGGCATCGTGATCGGGTCTCTGCTGGCGACGCGCACGTCGGACCGTGTGCTTCAGCCCTTGCTGGCGGCGGTGCTGGTGGTGGTGGGATGGCGGTTGATCGCCTGACGGGAAATTGTCTGGAGGCCCGAGCCGGAATCGAACCGGCGTATACGGATTTGCAGTCCGCTGCGTCACCACTCCGCCATCGGGCCTCGGCATGGGTGGCCGCAAATGTGCGGCTTTTGATGCAAAGTCAAGCAGCGCTGTTATATTGGGGCGCAAGATTCTGGCGCCGCGGCGCGCAAAGCCGCTTGGCGTGGCTTGTCCGCTGATTTAGAGGTCCGATTATATCTTTGCTGTATTGCTTTCCTAATACAGCTTTTCTAAAAGCTATCCCAGTCGAGGAATTGTCGTGACCGAGCAGAATTTTTCATCGATGCGGACCGCCATGGTCGAAAGCCAGCTTCGCACCAGCGATGTGGATGATCAGCGCGTGATCGCGGCGATGGCGCATGTGGCGCGCGAGGAATTCGTGCCGGCCGAGCGGCGGGCGATGGCCTATGTCGACCGGCCGGTCCCGCTGGCGAACGGGCGTGCGCTCAATCCGCCGCTGGTGACGGGCCGCCTGCTCAAGGAAGCGCAGATCCTCAAGGGCGACAAGGTGCTGCTGATCGGCGCGGCGACCGGTTACAGCGCGGCGCTGCTCGCGGCGCTGGGCGCGCAGGTCACCGCCGTCGAGGAAGAGGGCGGGCCGCAGATCGCGGTCGACGGCATCACCCTTGTCCGCGGCCCCCTGAATGCCGGTTCCGCGGCCGGCGCGCCTTATGACGTGCTGTTTGTCGACGGCGCGGTGGAGGAAGTGCCCGCCGCGCTCGTTCAGCAGCTTGCCGATGGCGCGCGGGTGGTGACGGGTATCGTCGAGCGCGGCGTCACCCGTCTGTGCAGCGGCCGGGTGGTGTCGGGCGTGCTGGGTCTTTCCCGCCTCGCCGACATCGAAATGGTTGTGCTTCCGGGCTTCGCGGCGCCGGAAAGATTTGTGTTCTGAAAGGGCCTGTTGGGGGGGACATGACGGCAAAAGTTCAGCTTCCGGGGCGCGCCGCCCTCATCCTGTTGCTGTCGATGTCCTCCACGCTGGCGGGCGCGGCCCATGCGGAGACGTTGCAGGGGGCGTTGGCCAAGGCCTACCGGTCCAACCCGACGTTGACGGGCGCGCGTGCCGGGCAGCGGGCGACCGACGAGAATGTGCCGCTGCAGAAGGCGGCGGGTCGGCCCTCTTTGGGAGCGACCGGCACCTATACGGAGAGCATTCTCAAGCCGACGATCAGCTTCACCTCGCCGCAGCGGACGGTGGATGCGAACGCGCAATTGACCGTGCCGGTCTATTCCGGCGGCGCCGTGCGCAACGGCGTGAAGGCGGCGAAGACCCGCGTTGCCGCGGGCCAGGCCGATCTGCGCGGGACCGAGGCGAGCGTCTTCTCGCAGGTGGTGGCCGCCTATATGGACGTGATCCGCGACAGTGCGGTGGTCGCGCTCAACCAGGCCAATGTGAAGGCGCTGGAGGTCAATCTCCAGGCGACCAGCGACCGCTTCGAAGTGGGTGACGTGACCCGGACGGATGTCGCGCAGTCCGAGTCGCGGCTGGCGCTCGCCCGCTCCAATCTCCAGACGGCGGAAGCGAATCTGATCGCCAGCCGGGAAAATTACATCGCGCTGGTGGGTGAAGCGCCGGGCGATCTTCAGCCGCCGCCCGAACTGCCCGGACTGCCCGCGACGCCCGACGCCGCGGTGCAGGTCGCGCTGAAGGACAATCCGGACATCCTGGCCGCGGCCAAGAGCCGGGAAGCGACGGCCTATGATGTGAGGGCGGCGAAGGCGGCGGTGTCGCCCACGCTCTCCGCCTTCACCCAGGCGGGCTACACCAATTATCTCGACTCGCTCAACGCCGTGAACAGCGCCAACGGATCGCAGATCAACAAGCAGGCGTCCGCGGGCGTGCAGATCAGCGTTCCGCTCTACCAGGGCGGGCGTCCGGCCGCGCAGGTGCGGCAGCGGCAGGCGCTCAAATCGCAGGCCATGGAACAGGAGATCGAGGTCGAGCGCGGCGTCATCGCGCAGACGCGATCCGCCTATGCGAGCTGGCAGGCCTCGCTGGAGAGCATCCAGTCGAACCAGAAGGCGGTGGACGCGGCGAACCTGTCGCTGGAAGGGGTGAGGGCGGAGAATTCCGTGGGCAGCCGCACCATCCTGGACATCTTGAATGCCGAGCAGGAGGCGGTGAACGCCAAGGTTCAACTGGTGACGGCGCGGCGCAATGCCTATGTCGCCGGCTTCAGCCTGCTGGCGGCCATGGGCCATGCGGAGGCCGACGACCTGAACCTTGAAACCGGCGCCCTCTATGATCCGATGGTCAATTATGAGCGGGTGAAGGGCAAGTGGTTCGATTGGGATTTCGACCCGGCGCCGAAGGTCCAATCGACGCGGACCGTTGACTCCCCGGCGCAAAACGCCAATGTGGACCCCGGTTTGGCGCAGCCTTAACGCAATTTTAACCCCGAAGGCGTTCCTTTGGTGCTATGGCGTTAACGGGGACTGGAACAGGGGTTGACCATGGGCGACATGAGCAAGGAACCCTCGATGGAGGACATCCTGTCGTCCATCAAGCGGATCATCGCTGAAGAGGGCGAGGAAGCGGTGCAGACCCTGCCGCGCCGCGTGCGCGGCGAGGCCGCGCAGAAGGTCAGGCCCGTGCCGGTCGCGGAGGCGATGTCCGACCCTGCCAGCGACGAAGTGCTGGAACTGACCGACGAGGTTGCTGTGGAGGAACCCATGCCCGCCCACCGAACGTCCCGCACCCCCCGGCCCGTTGCCGAGCAGGAGGATGCGTCCATCCTGTCCGTCGAGAGCGAAGTGGCGGCCCGGCATTCGCTGTCCGCCTTGTCCTCCATGCTGGTAACGCCCAGGGAAGGCGAGGACAATACGCTGGACGGGCTGGTGCGTTCGATGCTGAAGCCGATGCTGAAGGAATGGCTGGACGCGCGGCTGCCGCAGATGGTCGAGGATATGGTGGCCAAGGAAATCGCCCGCATCACCGGCCGTTGAGCCCGCAGCGTGCGCTGATTCGCCTATTTGCGGCGAACGGTTGCCCGTCCTGGGCGCGGTGCGTGCCTTACGCATCATGATTCGGCGATCTTTGTTCTTTTGTTACGCTCCGGTGGTTGATCCTTGCGCCATGGCGGGACGCTGCCTACACCCTTGTCCATAGCTGTCGACGCCGCCCGCACGAGAGCGGCGCGATCCGATCCAAGGGTGTTCATCCATGAAATATCTTCTGCAGGCGGGACTTGGCGCTCTGGCCCTGGCCCAATCGGCGTTGGCCGTCGCGCCGGCCTCTGCCCGGCCATTCACGCCCAGCGACATGGTCGGCCTCCGCCGCGTGTCGGCGCCGGCGGTTTCGCCGGACGGGCAATGGCTGGCCTATCAGTTGCGCGTGACCGATCTTGCGGGGAACAGGGGGCGGACCGACCTGTACCTGCTGGACCTGAGCCAGGCGGGCGCGGCGCCCCGCATGATCGCCTCCGTCGCGGATAAGAATGAAAGCGCGCCTGCCTTTTCGGCGGATGGGAAATCGCTCTATTATCTCTCCAACCAGAGCGGCGACGACCAGCTTTGGCGGGTTGCCCTGACCGGCGGCAAAAGCGAGCAGGTGACGCAGGCGCCCGGCGGGATTTCCGGTTTCCTGCTGAGTCCGGCGGGCGATCGGGTCGCGCTGTGGGCGGACCGGCCCGTAGGCGCGAAGACATTGGACGATGTGAAGGCGGCCCCCCCGCCCGGCGCGGGCACAGGCCGGGTCTATGACCAACTGTTCGTACGCCATTGGGACATGTGGGCGGACGGCCAGCGTTCCCGGATATTCGTGATGCCGCTTGGCGGCGGCAAGGCGGTGTCGGTCATGGGGGCGCTGGTCGGGGACAGCCCGTCCAAGCCCTTTGGCGGCGCCGAGGAGATTGCGTGGAGCGCGGACGGCAAGACCCTGTTCTTCGCGCTGCGTGAGGCCGGGCGGATCGAATCCCTTTCGACCAATCTCGACATTTTCGCGGTTCCCGCCGACGGCAGCGCGGCGCCGGTCAACCTGACCGACGGCAATGATGCGATGGACAGCATGCCCGCCGTCTCTCCGGACGGGAAATGGCTGGCCTATGCAGCGATGAAGCGGCCCGGTTATGAGAGCGACCGGCAGGTGCTGATGCTGCGCAACATCGCGACCGGGGAGACGAGGGCGCTGACCGAGGCGTGGGACCGGTCGGTCGCGTCCATCGCCTGGGCGGCGGACGGGAAGGGCCTTCTGGTCACGGCGGACGATGTGCTGGATCATCCGGTGTTCCGGGTGGACGCTGCGTCGGGCAGGGTCGCGCGGCTGACCCCGACCGGGCATGTGGGCAGCGTCCTGCCCTTCCCCAAAGGCGGCTTCGTCTATTCGCTCGACAGCATCCAGGCGCCCGCCGATTTCTGGAAGATGCCCGGCGGCAAGGGCAGGGCCGTGCGGCTGACCAGCGTGAATGCGGACAAGCTGGCCGGGATCGACGACGTGTCGGTGCAGCGCTTCAGCTTCAGGGGCGCCGATGGCGACACCGTCTGGGGCCAGATCGTGAAGCCGAAAGAGGGGGCGGGCAAGCTGCCGGTGGCTCTGCTGGTCCATGGCGGGCCGCAGGGCAGTTTCAACGATAGCTGGTCCTATCGCTGGAATCCCAAGGCGTTCGCCGCCCATGGCTATGCGGCGGTGATCGTCGATTTCCACGGCTCGACCGGCTATGGGCAGGCCTTTACCGACAGCATCAACAGGGATTGGGGCGGGAAGCCGCTGGAGGACCTGAAGCTGGGTCTGGCCGCCGCCGCGGCCAAGGATGCGCAGGTCGATGCCGGCAATGGCTGCGCGCTCGGCGCCAGCTATGGCGGCTATATGATGAACTGGATCGCGGGCAACTGGCCCGACGGGTTCAAATGCCTGGTCCAGCATGACGGCGTGTTCGACGCCCGCGCCATGGCCTATGAAACGGAGGAGCTGTGGTTCGACGAATGGGAACATGGCGGACCCTATTATGAAAATCCGCAGGAGTTCGAGAAATGGAACCCCGTCAACCATGTGACCCGGTGGAAGACGCCGATGCTGGTGGTGACGGGGGAGAAGGACTTCCGCATTCCCTATACGCAGGGACTGGCGGCCTTCACCGCGTTGCAGCGGCGCGGCGTGCCGTCGAAGCTGCTGGTGTTTCCGGACGAGAATCACTGGGTGCTGAAGCCGCGCAACTCGCTGCAATGGTATGATGAGGCGCTGGGCTGGCTGGACCGGTGGACGAAGAAATAAGGTCTCCCCCGAGGCGGCGGAAAGTTGACGCCGCCGCCGCCTTGCGTAAAGGCCAGCCTATGACCGAACTGCCCAAGACCTTCGACCCCGCCGAAATCGAATCCCGCTGGTACGCCCATTGGGAGGAGAAGGGGCTTTTCCGCCCGGAACGGCCCGACGCAGAGCCCTTCACCATCGTCAACCCGCCGCCGAACGTGACGGGCAGCCTGCATATCGGCCATGCGCTCGACAACACGTTGCAGGACATCGCGATCCGCTACGAACGGTTGCGCGGCAAGGATGCGCTGTGGGTGGTGGGCACCGACCATGCCGGCATCGCGACGCAGATGGTGGTCGAGCGGCAGATGGAGGCGCGGCAGGACAAGCGCACCAACTACACGCGCGAGCAGTTCATCGAGAAGGTGTGGGAGTGGAAGGCGGAGAGCGGCGGCGCGATCACGCGCCAGCTTCGCCGCCTGGGATGCTCCATGGATTGGGCGAATGAGCGCTTCACCATGGATGAGGGCTTTTCCAAGGCCGTCATCAAGGTGTTCGTGGAACTGCACCGCCGTGGGCTGCTCTATCGCGACAAGAGGCTGGTGAACTGGGACCCGCGCTTCCGCTCGGCCATTTCCGATCTGGAGGTCGAGACGCAGGAGGTGAAGGGCGGCTTCTGGCATTTCCGCTATCCGCTGGCCGATGGCGTTCGCCTTGCCAATGGCGCGGACCATATCGTCGTGGCGACCACGCGGCCGGAAACGATGCTGGCCGACATGGCGGTCGCCGTTCATCCCGAAGACCCGCGCTACCGGGATGTGATCGGCAAGGACATCCTCCAGCCGATCACTGGCCGCCGCTTCAAGGTCGTCGCTGACGAGCATGCCGATCCGGAACTGGGATCGGGTGCGGTCAAGATCACGCCCGGACATGATTTCAACGATTTCGAAGTGGGCAAGCGGGCGGGTTTCAGGCCGGCCGAAATGCTCAACATGTTCGATGCCGACGCCAATGTCGTCCAGACCGCCGACGGGCTGATCCCGGAACGGTTCCTGGGCCTGCACCGCTTCCGCAACGACGGCGTGGACGGGGCGCGGGAACTGGTGGTGGCGGAGATGAAGGCGCTTGGCCTGCTGGTTCCGCATGTCACCAGGAACAAGGAGGGTGAGGAGGTCGTCACCGACGCCGAGCCACGCACCATCCAGACGCCCTTTGGCGACCGGTCCGGCGTCGTGATCGAGCCCTGGCTGACCGACCAATGGTATGTCGATGCGCAGAAGCTCGCCGTCGCGCCGATGCAGGCGGTGCGCGACGGGCGGATCGAGATCGTGCCGAAGACCTGGGAAAAGACCTTCTTCAACTGGATGGAGAATATCCAGCCCTGGTGCGTGTCGCGCCAGCTCTGGTGGGGGCATCGGATTCCCGCCTGGTATGACGAGGACGGCAATCCCTATGTCGCGGAAAGCGAAGAGGAAGCGCAGGCTCTTGCCGGCAATAAAAGGCTGACCCGCGACCCCGATGTGCTGGACACCTGGTTCTCCTCCGCGCTTTGGCCCTTCGGCACGCTGGGATGGCCGGAAGAGACGGAGACGCTCAAGCGCCACTATCCCAACGACCTGCTGATCTCCGGCTTCGACATCCTGTTCTTCTGGGATGCGCGCATGGCGATGATGGGGATGGAGTTCATGGGTCCGGAGCGGAGCGATCCGCGAGAGAAGGTGCCGTGGCGCAAGCTCTACCTCCACGGACTGGTGCGCGCCGCGGACGGGCAGAAAATGTCCAAGTCCAAGGGCAATGTGGTCGATCCGCTGGGTCTGATCGACCGGTTCGGCGCGGATGCGCTGCGCTTCTTCATGGCGGCGATGGAAAGCCAGGGCCGCGACGTGAAGATGGATGAGAAGCGCGTCGAGGGCTATCGCAACTTCGCGACCAAGCTGTGGAACGCGGCCCGTTTCCTGCAATCGAACGGCGTCACGGCCTCGACCAGCCATGAGGCGCCCCATGCGGAGGCGCCGGTCAATCGCTGGATCGTCGCGGAAACGGTGGCGACCGTGCAGGCGATCGACACCGCCATGGCCGAACTGCGCTTCGATGCTGCGGCCAACGCTATCTACCACTTCATATGGGACCAGTTTTGCGACTGGTATATCGAGCTGACCAAAGGCTCCATGGATGAAGAAACGAGGGCGGTGGCCGGCTGGGCGTTCGACCAGATATTGGTGATGCTGCATCCCTTCATGCCCTTCATTACCGAAGAGTTATGGAATCTGACCGGAACGCGGGAAGGCGAACTGATCGTCGCGCGCTGGCCGCAGGCGCTCTATGCCGTCGACGGCGAGGCGCAGGCGGAGATCGACTGGCTGATCCGCCTGATCGGCGCGATGCGGACGGCGCGCACCGAACTCAACGTGCCGCCGGGCGCGAAGCTGGGCGTCGTCGTGCATGATGCGTCGGAGGAAACCCGCCGCCGCATCGACCGCCAGGGGGCCGCATTGGCGCGCCTGGGCCGGGTGGAAAGCCTGTCCTTCGGCGACAGCGTCACGGGCGGCGCGGCGCAGATCGTGGTGGACGAGGCGACATTCATCCTGCCGCTGGAGGGCGTGATCGACATCGCCGCCGAAAAGGCGCGGCTCGCCAAGGCGCTGGCGGCGGCGGAGAAGGAACGGGATTCGCTGTCCGCGCGTCTTTCCAATCCCAGCTTCGTCGAGAAGGCCAAGCCCGAGGCCGTCGCCAAGGCGCGGGAGGACCATGGCGAAAAGGCGGCCGAGGCGGAAAGATTGAAGGCGGCGCTGGAACGGCTCGCCTGAACGGCCGGCGCATCGGGCAGGGTGCGCCGGCAAAAGGACCGGCAGGGGCGCGCCGAAAGGATACGGCGTCCCTACGGTCCCCATCCGCAAGGGGGCAGGAGGGATCATGGTTGCAGGGGAACATCGGGCCAGGGACCTGACGCAGGGACCGATCGCATCGGCGCTGCTGCTGTTCGCCGTTCCGACATTGGCGTCCAACATCCTCCAGTCGCTGAATGGATCGATCAACGCCATCTGGGTCGGCCGTTTCCTGGGCGCGCAGGCGCTGGCGGCGACCGCCAACGCCAACATCACCATGTTCCTGATGTTCTCCATCGTCTTCGGCTTCGGCATGGCGTCGACGGTGATGATCGCGCAGGCGGTGGGACGGGGCGATCTGGACGCGGCGCGCCGCGCCTTCGGTTCTGCCGTCGGCTTCTGCACCCTGCTGGGCCTGGTCGTCGCGACCGCCGGATGGATCGGCGCGCCCGCTTTGCTGCGGCTGCTGGCGACCCCGGCGGAGGCGTTCGACCTGGCGCTCGTCTATTTGCGGGTGATCTTCGTTGCCATGCCCGCCTCCCTGCTGAGCGTCATGATGATGATGGGCCTGCGCGGCACGGGGGATGCGCGAACGCCGCTGATCTTCATGTTCGTGAGCGTGGGCGTCGACCTGGTGCTCAACCCGGTGCTGATCCTGGGACTGGGGCCGATCCCGGCCATGGGCATAGGCGGGTCGGCCGCGGCAACGGCGGCGGCGGGCGTGGTCAGCCTGATCGGCCTTGTCCTCTACACCTATGCGAAGGATCTGCCGTTGCGCCTGCGCGGGCGGGAACTGGCTTATCTCCGCCCCGCGCCGGACCAGATGCGCGTCCTGTTCGGCAAGGGGCTGCCGATGGGATTGCAGATGATCGTCATGTCCGCGTCCGGGCTGGTGATGATCGGCCTCGTCAACCGGGAGGGTTTTCTGGTCACCGCGGCCTATGGCGCGGCGCAGCAGATCTGGACCTATCTCCAGATGCCGGCCATGGCGATGGGCGCGGCGGTCAGCGCCATGGCGGCGCAGAATATCGGCGCCGGGCGATGGGACCGGATCAGCCGGATCACCGGCTATGGCATGGGTTATCTGCTGCTGATCACCGGCACGATGGTGGCGGTGATCCTGCTGTTCCACGCGCCGCTGCTGGCCTTGTTCCTGGGGCGGAACGAGGCCGCCATCGCCGCCGCCTGGCACATGCAGCTTCTGGCGAGCTGGAGCTTCGTGCTGTTCGGCGGCACGATGATCCTGTTCGGCGTGATGCGGGCCAATGGCGTGGTGGTGCGGCCGCTGCTGATCCTGATCTTCACCCTCTTCGCGGTGCGGCTGGGCTTCTACCATCTGGGCTATCCGCATCTGGGGGCGGACGCGCTGTGGCTGAGCTTTCCCGTGGGTTCGGCGTCGTCCTTCCTGCTGGCGGGGCTGGTTTACCTGCAGGGCGGCTGGCGCAAGGCGAAGCTGCTCGTCCCCGTGGACGAGGAGGAGTGCCGCGAAAGCATCAATGCGGAGAGCGAGCCCGCCGGACGGATCGTCCCGGCGGGATAATCGCTTACCGGCCCTGGCTGCGCCAGCGCGTGATGGTGCGGTCGAGGATGTCCGCTTCGCCGCCGGACTGGCGCCAGAGTTCCGTGAAGCTCGGATCGCCTGAGGCGGGACGCCGCTCCTCCTCCAGATTGTCGAGCGCGACGCGGATCGGCACGGCGACGCCTTCGCCGCAGATGATCGCCTCCCGGTTGCGCAGGGCGGGAATGGAATCGAGGAAGCCGCGCGCGCCTTCGGGCATGGCGGCCTTCACGAAGGCCTGGTCGCGGTCGTTGTTGAGGCGCATCGAGATGATCGTGCCGCATTGCGACAGCACGCCTTCGGCCAGATCGGACGGGCGTTGGGTGATGAGGCCCAGCGAAACGCCATATTTGCGGCCTTCCTTGGCGATCCGCTCCAGGATGCGGCGGACGGCCTGACCGCCGCCGGTCGTGCTGCTGGGGATGTAGCGATGCGCTTCCTCGCAGACGAGCAGGATCGGGCGCTGCGGCTCATCCCGCGCCCAGAGGGCATAGTCGAACACCAGCCGCGACAGCACCGACACCACGACGGACGTGATGTCGGACGGCATGGACGACACGTCGATGATCGAGATCGGCTTGCCGCCGGAGGGCAGGCGGAAAATCTTGGCGAGGAATTCCTGCATCGAATCCGCGACCAGCATGCCGGAGAACATGAAGCTGTAGCGCGGATCGCTCTTGATCTCGTCGATCTTGGTCTTGAGCCGCATATAGGGCAGCGATCCGGTGCCCTTGTCCAGCTTCCCCATCTCGTTCTGAAGGATGTTGGTGAGGTCGGACAGCAGATAGGGGACGGGCGAATCGACGGTCAGCCGGCCGATGCTCTCCGCCAGCCGGTTCTTGGACCGCGCGGCCAGCAGGCATTTGGCGAGGATGTCGCAGTCCACCGTCCGCTCCGACCCTTCGGAGGTGACGAACACCTCGCAATGCTCCTCGAAATTCATCAGCCAATAGGGGAGGGCGAGGTTGTTGACGTCATAGACGGCGCCATTCTGCTGGAAGGCGGCGCCATATTCGCCATGGGGATCGATCATCACGATATGCCCCTGCGGCGACAGGTCGCAGATGCGGTGCAGGATGAGAGCGGCGCTGGTCGACTTGCCGGTGCCGGTCGAACCCAGCAGCGCGAAATGCTTGCCCAGCATCGAATCGACATAGAGCGCGGCGCGGGTGTCGGACGTGGGATAGACGGTGCCGATCTGCACATGGGGGCGGTCGTCGGCCGAATAGATCTGCTGCATGTCCGCGCTCGATACCGGATAGACCTCCGTCCCCGGCGTCGGGTAACGGGTCACGCCCCGGCGGAAGCGGTAGATGCGGCCCGTCAGCTTTTCCTCATCGCCTTCGCCCAGAAAGTCGATGTCGACGATGATGCTGTTGCTGTCCTGCCGGTCCATGGTCATGGCGCGGACGCTGGCGATCAGCCAGACCTGGCCGACGCGCATCTTCACCTGGCTGCCGACCTGCCCCGCCATGGCAAGCGAAGGATCGGGATCGTGCGACAGCGCGGCGATGCGCGAGGCGTCGATGATCAATTGCGAACTGGACCCGGAAATCTGGAAAACCATTCCCATGGCATCGACCGGAGCCTGAAAGACATGCGGCTGCGCGCCGGCGAAATGGTCTGCACCGTGCATCTGGGTCATGAACCTGTTTTCCTTCGACCGGACGGGATTCCGGCACGTCGGATCGATTTAACCGGCGACTGGTAAAGAATCTGCTTATCGCTCACCCATGTTAATGGTGCGGCCATGCCCGGCGCCGCGATGGTCAGAGGAAATGCGTGTCAGGCTTGGCTGTTGAAACATTGGCCGAAAATCGGGAAAACCCTGTGTCGCGGGTGCTGACGACGGATGCGGCGCGGCGCTCCGACGCGATCTCCATCGCGCGGGTGATCTGCATTCTGGGCGTGGTCTATGTCCATGCCTGGACGGGCCTGAACGGCCATGATCTGGAAAGCCTGAGGGGCACGCCGCAGGACAGTTTGCGCTGGGGCCTGATGGAGGTTTTCGGGCGCAGCGCCGTGCCGTTGCTGGGCCTGATTTCCGGCTGGCTGGTCGAGGGGTCGTCGCGGACCCACGACTGGTTGCGCCATGTCGGGCGGAAGGCGCGGACGATCCTGTTGCCGATGATCCTGTGGAATGCGCTGGCGATCCTGTTCGTTTCGGGTGCGGCCTGGATGCTGGGCCTGTCCGCGCCCGTGCCCTCGTCCACCGGCTGGATGTTCGAGGAGCTATTCATCGTCAGCCGCAATCCGGACATCAACGTGCAGATGCCGTTCCTGCGCGACCTGTTCCTGTGCATGCTTGCCGCGCCCCTGTTTGTCCGCCTGCCGGGCTGGGCGCTGGGGGCGGTCGCCGCGATGGCGGCTCTGTGCCAGATCATGGGCTGGGGGCCGCCGGTGCTGATGCGCGCGTCGATTCTGTTCTTCTTCATCATGGGCATCGTCGCCCGGCGCGAGGGGCTGGCCGATCGCGTGGCGGCGCTGCCCTGGATGGTCGCGGCGCCGCCCTTTGCGCTGCTGATGACCGCGCAGCTCTATATTTCCCTGCATCCGGGCGCCTTGCCGCCGGGCGTCGGCACGGCGGTGCTGGACATGGCGGTGCGGGTCGCGGCGGCGTTGTTCTTCTGGCGGCTGGCCTGGTCGTTGGCGGCCAGCGCGGCGCGGGGCATGTTGTTGCGGATCGAGCCTTTCGCCTTCTTCCTCTTCTGCTCCCACCTCATCCTGATCTGGCTGGGCGGCCCGGTGCTGGGGGTCGTGTTCGGCAAGCTGGGCTCACCCTTCTATCCCGCCTATCTGCTGGTGCAGCCGCTGCTGGTGCTGGTCGCCGTGGTGCTGCTGGGATCGCTGCTCAGCCGCGCCGCGCCGGGGCTTGCGAAGCTATTGAGCGGGGGCCGCCTGATGGCTGTCTGACGCCATTCGGCCGGCCACCGCCTGGCCTGCCGCCATGGCGATTTCCAGACTGCGCTTGCGCGCGTCGAAATCGTGGATCTGGCCGCCGATGATGATCTCGTCCACCTGCGTGCGGCGGATGAAGGCGGCCAGGTCGCGCTCGACATCGGCCTGGGTGCCGATGCTCGACGCGCTCAGCACATCGGCCAGCATCGCCTGCGCCTGCGGCGGCAGGCTTTCATAATAGCCGGGCACGGGCGGTTGCAGCTTGCCCGGCTGCCCGGTGCGCAGCCGCACGAAGGCCTGCTGCATGGAGGTGGCGATGAGCCGCGCCTCCTCCACCGTGTCGGCGGCGAAGACATTGTAGCCCGCCATCACATAGGGATATGCGAGTTGCGCCGAGGGACGGAAATCACGGCGGTAGATGGCGATGGCCTCATCCAGCGCGCCCGGCGCGAAATGGGAGGCGAAGGCATAGGGAAGGCCCAGTGCGGCGGCCAGTTGCGCGCCATAGAGGCTGGAGCCGAGAATCCAGAGCGGCACATCCTCGCCCGCGCCGGGGGTCGCCTGGAAGCCGAGGCGGCTGTCGCCCGCGAAATAGGCCTGCAACTCCATCACGTCGCGAGGGAATTCGTCCGGGCCGCCCGTCAGCGTCCGCCGCATCGCCTGCGCCACGCGCTGGTCGGAGCCGGGAGCGCGGCCGAGACCCAGGTCGACGCGGCCGGGAAAGAGCGCCGCGAGCGTGCCGAACTGCTCCGCGATCAGCAGCGGCGCATGATTGGGCAACATGATGCCGCCCGCGCCGATGCGGATGCGGCTGGTGGCCTGCCCGATATGCGCCAGGACCACGGCGGTCGCCGCCGAGGCGATCCCCGGCATGCCATGATGTTCCGCCACCCAATAGCGGTGGAAGCCAAGGCTTTCGGCATGGGCGGCAAAGGCGGCGGCGCGGCCAAGCGCCTCACTGGCGCTACTGCCTTCGTTGACGGGGACAAGGTCCAGAACGGAGAAACGGGTCATGACCCGCATATGGGGGGATGACCGGTTTTATTTCAATACTAATTCGGAGGGATGAGAAGCGGACGTCTTCGGAGAGATTTGCGTGCTCCTGCCCGCGCGGGAGCGCGGCGCGCTTTATGCCCACAAATCCCTGGCGCGCATTTAACTGGCGGCGCGGCCGAATCCCTGGACCGGACTGTCGACGCGTCTGCCGAAGCCCTGCGGTCGGCGAGCGACCAGCGGATTGGCCTCGCGGTCGAGCAGGGCCATCGTCTCTGTGAAGCAGGGGCGCAGCGCGACGACATCCTCGATCAGTTCGTCCGGGCCTTCGCGGCTTTCGACGCAGCGGCGGGCGACCATCTCGATCTTCTCGGCCATGCCGCTCAGCCGATAGGCGCCGAACTGGGCCGACTCGCCCTTCAGCGTGTGGGCCGGGGTGACCAGCGCAGCGGCGTTGCGGGCGCGGAAGGCTTCCTCGATCGCGCTGATCGCCTTTGCGCCGTCCTCGCGGAAATAGCCCAGAATCCGCAGGAAAGCGGTCCCCAACTCCGATCGGGACTTGGCAAAATCGGTCCAGTTGACCAGTTCGGCCTCTTGATATGACACCCTGACACTCCCTGTTCTGCCGGGGGAATATAGAAGAGGAGCGTAAATAGGGGGTTAAGTTGCGGCGCGAGGGGAGAAGGCGCTATATCACCCCACCGTCATGCTGAACTTGGTTCAGCATGACGGTGGGAGGAGGATCGTTAGAGCGATCGAGCGAGAGCAAAGAGATGCGGCCTCTCGGCAATGAAGGTCCAACCCTGCTGCCGGGCCAAGGCCTCCAGTTCCACTGGCGCAATCGGATCGTCCGCCTCGATCGTCACCGCATCGGCGGACCGCATCGCCCGCGCCACGCGCAGCGCAGGCCAGGGGCATTTCATCCCCCTGGCGTCGATATGAACCGCTTCACTTGCTGGCATAGGGGTTTTTGGCGCTGCGCAGCGTCAACCGCACTGGCACCGCGCCGAAGCCCAGTTCCTTGCGGATGCCGTTCACCAGATAGCGGCGATAGCTTTCGGGCAACTCGTCCAGCCGCGTGCCGAACAGCACGAAGGTCGGCGGGCGGGTCTTGTTCTGGGTGATGTAGCGCAGCTTGATCCGCTTGCCGCCGGGGGCGGGGGGCGGATTGGCCTCCAGCGCGCGTTCGAACCAGCGGTTGAGGATGCCGGTCGACACGCGCTGCGACCAGGCGGTGCGGGTTTCGAAGGCGACGCGGATCAGGTCGTCCAGACCCTTGCCGGTGGCGGCGGAGACGGTCATGATCGGCACGCCGCGTATCTGCGCGAGACCGTCGGACAGCGCCTGCTTGATGCCCTGATAGAGCGCCGAGCCATGCTCCACCGTGTCCCATTTGTTGAGCGCGACGACGAGGGCGCGGCCTTCCTCGATCACCTTGTCCGCGATGCGCAGGTCCTGCGCCTCCAGCCCGCGGGTGGAATCGAGCAGCAGCACGACGACTTCGGCAAAGTTCACAGCGTTCAGGCCGTCCGAAACGGCGAGCTTTTCCAGCTTGTCCTGCACCTTCGCGCGCTTGCGCATGCCTGCCGTGTCGATCAGGCGCACGGGGCGTTCTTCGCCGTCGGGGCTGGTCCAGCTCCAGTCGACGGCGATGGAGTCGCGGGTGATGCCGGCTTCCGGCCCGGTCAGCAGGCGGTTTTCGCCCAGCAGCCGGTTGATGAGGGTCGACTTGCCGGCATTGGGGCGGCCGACGATGGCGAGCTTCAGCGGCGCGGATTCGAGATCGGCCTCTTCGGGTTCAGCCTCCTCTTCCTCCTCCTCACGGTCGATATAGGGGAGCAGCGCCTGGAACAGGTCGGCCAGCCCCTGGCCATGTTCGGCGGAGAAGGGGACGGGGTCGCCCAGGCCCAGGCTGAACGCCTCCATCACGCCATCGTCGCCGGCCCTGCCCTCGGCCTTGTTGGCCATCAGCACGACGGGGGCGTCGCCTTCGCGCAGCCAGCGGGCGATTTCCTCGTCCAGCGGGGTGATGCCAGCGCGAGCGTCCACGACGAACAGCGCGACATCGGCGTTCTCGACCGCCGCCTGCGTCTGCATGCGCATGCGACCGGGCAGGGTCTGCGGGTCTTCATCCTCATAACCGGCGGTGTCGATGATGGTGAAATCGACGCCCAGCAGGTTCGCCTGCCCCTCCCGCCGGTCGCGGGTCACGCCGGGCTGGTCGTCGACCAGCGCCAGCTTCTTGCCGACGAGCCGGTTGAAAAGGGTGGACTTGCCCACATTGGGGCGTCCGACAATGGCAACGGTGGGCAGCATGAGAGGCCCGTATCCTTTAAAAAATGGGTGCTCCTGCGAAGGCAGGAGCCCAGTTCCACCGCTTGGACTGGGCTCCTGCCTTCGCAGGAGCACGTTTACCTGAAATCGCCGGTGGCGTCAGCGGAATGCCGTCAGCTTTCCGTCATCGGCCAGGATATAAAGCGTGTTGTTCGCGACGATCGGCGACAGCGACATCGACCGGTCGAGATCGATTTCCGCCTGGATCTTGCCGGTCGTCGGATCGACATAGTTGAGGTCGCCATGGGTCGACACCAGCACCAGCCTCCCGCCCGCCAGCACCGGCCCGGTCCAGCGGATCGCCTTGTCCTTCTTCTTTTCCTTCTGCCAGCGGCGGAGCTGGCTGATCCAGCGGATCTTGCCCGTGGCGCGGGCGACGCAGAGCAGCTTGGCGTCGCTGGTGACGGCGAACACCCATTCGCCCACGACCGAAGGGGTGGAAATCCCGGCGATGTTGATTTCCCACAGACGCTGGCCGCTCACCAGTTCATAGCTCGCCATGCGGCCGCCCTGGCCGATCGCGAACACCCGGCCGCGGTCGATCACCGGATCGGCGTCGATGTCGGTGAGCGTGGCGACGGCCGTCGAGATGCTGGTGCGCGAGAGCGCGTCGCCCCACAGCGTCCGGCCATTTTCATAGCGATAGGCGGTCAGCTCGCCCGAACTGTAGCCCGCGATCACCGTGCCCTGCGCGGCGGCGGGGGCGGCCACGCCGAAAATGCCGGTTACTTGCAGCGTGCCGCTGTCGGTCCACTGCACCTCGCCGTCGCTCTGGTTGAGGGCGAAGATCTGATTGTCCTGCCCCATCACATAGACATGGCCATTGGCGAGCGTCGGCGCGCCGCGCAGCGGGCCGCCGGGGCGCTTCTTCCACAGGATCGCGCCGGTGTTCGCATCCATCGCGGCGACATCGCCCACGCCGGTGCTGGCATAGAGCTTGCCGTCGATCACGCTCACGCCGCCGCCGAACAGGGCCCGGCCGCTGCCTTCGGCGGGCAGGGGCGTCTGCCACAGCTTCGCACCGCTGTTGGCGTCGAAGGCGATGACCCGCGCATCGGCGTCGATGACATAAAGCTTGCCGCCGACCACCACCGGAGCGGAGGCGAGGCGGGCCTGCGGCGTGCTGCCCGAAATGGAGGCGGTCCACGCCTGAGAGGGGGACGCGCCCAGCGCCAGATTGCCCATCGTCTTGGCGGGGCTGCCGCCCGGCTGCGACCATTGGTCGTTGACATAGGGTTCGGGCAGGGTCACGGGCACGTCGGCCAGCGTCGGGTCGACCTCCACCCCCTGTTCATTGCTGAGGATCGAGGTGCGCTTGCCGACCACCGGGGTCTTGGGGCCGCCCTTCTTGCCGCCCACGATGCCGCAACCCGCCAGCAGGGCGATCATCATGGCCACGGTCAGGGCGCGGCCGGCGCCCGAAAATTTCGTCATGCTGTGCATTCCCATGCGCCCAATCATTCCTGTCCCGCCGCGACCGGCGTTTCGACTGCATCCACACCCAATAAGCCTGCCATCTGTCGCGCGCGTGAACGGATCGACTGGGGCACGTTCCTGTCCTTCGCCATGGCGGCGAACAGCGGCCCGGCAAGATCGGGCTTGCGCATCTTCATATAGGCGATGGCGACCAGTTCCCCGGCGCTGCCGAACCAGGGCGCGCCCTCGACGGCCAGGGGTTTCAGCCGGTCGACCACCTGCTGCGGAGCGAGGCTTTCATATTCCAGCGTGGTCTGGCGGATCAGCGCCAGGTCGCGATAGGGCCGGTCGAGCGAACCGTCATCCGCCATCGCCTTATAGGCGGCGATGGCGGCCTTGCTGTCGCCCTTGCGCGCGGCGGCGCCGGCCTTCACCAGCAGGGCGGAGGCGCGGAAGCCGGGCTGGCTCGCCTGGGTCAGCTTGTCCAGTTCCTTCGCATCGGGGGTGCCGCCGCCGACCGCCGTGGCGATCACCTTGTCCATTTCCTCCGACACGGCCTGCGACTGCGTCTTCGTATAATGCTGCCAATAGAGCCAGCCGGCGAAGGCCGCGAGGCCGATGACCACCGCCGCGACGATCCAGCGGCCGAAGCGCTGCCAGAAGGTCAGCAACTGGTCCTGCCGGACGGCTTCGTCGACCTCACGCATGAAGGCTTCGCTGTTTTGCGGCGTCAGGGCCACTTGGGTCTCCAGAAATTCGTCAGTTACGGCACGCGGAAGGCGCGATCATTAGCGGGGCTCTTGGCTCACGCAAATCACTTTTTGGGCCGATAGACCTGATCTTCGGTCGGAAAGTGCCGGTTCCGGACATCTTGCGCATAGCGGGCGGCGGCATTGCCGATGGTTTCCGCGATATTTTCATAACGCTTCACGAAACGGGGCACCCGTTCGAACATGCCCAGCATGTCCTCCGCCACCAGCACCTGCCCGTCGCAATGGGCCGACGCGCCGATGCCGATCACCGGCACGTCGACGCTGTCGGTGACGGTGACGGCGATGTCCTCCATCACCCCCTCCAGCACCATGGCGAAGGCGCCCGCCTGCGCGACGGCGCGGGCGTCGGAGATGATCTTGGCATGTTCCTCCTGGCTCTTGCCGCGCGCGCCATAGCCGCCCAGCGCGTTCACCGCCTGCGGCGTCAGGCCGATATGGGCCATCACCGGAATGCCGCGCTGGCTGAGGAAGCTGATGGTTTCGGCCATGGCGACGCCGCCCTCCAGCTTCACGCCCGCGCAGCCGGTTTCGGCCATGACGCGGCTGGCGCTGGCGAAGGCCTGTTGGGGAGAGGCTTCGTAACTGCCGAAGGGCATGTCGACGAGGACGACGCTGTGATAGCTGCCGCGCACCACGGCGGCGCCATGGGCGATCATCATGTCGAGCGTGACCGGCAGGGTGGAGGGGAGGCCGTAGATCACCTGGCCCAGCGAATCGCCGACCAGCAGCATGTCGCAATGCGGATCGAGCAGTTGCGCCTGCCGCGCGGTATAGGCGGTCAGCATCACCAGCGGCTGTTCCGTCTTCCCCTCGAACTTGCGCCGCTGGATGGCGGGCACCGTCAGGCGCTTCATCGGCGCGGGGGTGGGGTTGGCGCGGCTGGTCGATGTGTCGAGCGTGAAGGTCGTGGACATGGGATGCGCTCTACCGCAGCGGGGCGCGGGGCGCAAATCGGGGCCGTATCCAATCCGTTCAGGGCGGCATTGAAAAATGCGGGGAGCGACAGGGCCGTGTCGCTCCCCGCAGGGGGTGAACATCGTTGGATGCCAGCCCCTATCGAGAGGCCTTGGGCATCGTCAGAACGAGAATTTGATCGTACCGCCCCAGGTCTGCGGGTCGCCGGGCTGACCGGCGATCAGGCCGGTATTGCCCGGCGCGACCTGGAGATTTTCGATATAGTTCACGTCGAAGGCGTTGCGGACCCAGCCGAAGATGTCGAACCCTTCACCCCGGAAGCCAGCGCGGAAGTTGGTCAGGGCATAGCCCTTCACCTCCGTATAGATGGACGGCGAGGCGTTGGAATTCCAGTGCGACCGGTAATTGCCGTCGACGCCCAGATAGAGCTGGCCGTCCTTGTCCAGCAGCGTGACCGGAATGTTATATTCCGCGCCGTAGGAGAAGGCCCATTTCGACACGCCGGGGAGACGCTCGCCGGAAATGTCGCATGCGCGCGGGCTGAGGGTGTTGGGAACACCCGCATTGGAATAGTCGGCGGGTTGATTGGCCGGCTGCGACGTGCCGCCGGACAGTTCGGGCGGGCAGGGGGCGTTGGCGAACTTCTTGTACTTGGCGTCGGTATAGGCGCCGTTCGCATAGGCCGTGAAACGGTCGCTGACGACGACCTTGAAGTCCGCCTCTATGCCCTGCGACCGGACCTTGTCCGCATTGGCGAGATAGCCGCGCACCGTGCCGAACTGTCCGCCGTTCACCGTCGCTTGGAAATTCTTGATGTCCGTGCGGAACGCGGTGAGGTTGAAGGTGGCGCGGCGATCCCAGAACTGGGTCTTCAGGCCGATCTCGAAATGATTGACCGATTCAGGCTTCACCGTGCCCACGCTGTAGTCGGGCAGGTTGGTGCTGCTGTTGAGCGGCAGGCCGTTCTGGTTGATGCCCAGCGTCTTGAAGCTCTTCGCATAGGTCGCATAAGCGAGGATGTCGGGAGCGACCTTGTAATTGACGTTGAAGTCGTAGGTGAAGTTCCATGCGCTGTCGGACGGATTGGTGCGCTGTCCCTGATAGACGCCGCACTGTGCCGAGCGAACCGACGACAAGGGCAGCGCTGTGCAGTCCACGACGACGCCCGCGCCATCCGTCACGATACGTTCGTAGAAGCCCGACTTCTTGTCATAGTTGATGCGCGCGCCTGGCTGGATGGTGAGGGTGTCGGTCACTTTCCAGCTCAGCTGGCCGAACAGCGCCGCGCTGGTGCTCTTGAGCCATTGCGTGTTGGTGGCGGTCAGGCCGTTCAGCACGTTGCGGTTATAGACATTGTTGGGATCGGTCGATGGCGCAAGGCTCCACTTGGTGGCGTTGGCGCCCTGCTGCTCCGTGCCCTGGGTGTCGATCCGCTGCTTGAAGCCGAACAGGCCGACCACGAAGTCGATCTTCTGGCTTTCGTAATTATAGCGGAATTCCTGGCTGTACTGGTCCTGCTGAGAGGGGTTCTGCGATTTCGAAACGACCGACAGGCCGGTGAAGTCGCGGTCATTCTCCGGCTTCCAGTCCCAGAAGCGCCAGGCAGTGACCGATGTCAGCGTGCCGGGACCGACGTCCCATTTGATCCGCGCCGATACGCCGCCGATCTTGTTGCCCGCGTTCAGGGTGCTGTCCAGATCGGTCAGACGATCATAGGGATTGCGGCTGGGCACGACATAGCCTTGGGCGGCGGCCAGTGCATCATATTGCCGCGTGAGCACACGCTGCGTCCTGCCCACCCGCACGAACACGGTGCCGCAGCATTCCGGGTCCTGCTTGCTGTAATCGCCCGACAGGGTCAGGCTGAAATTGTCGGTCGGCTTGAACAGCAGTTGCCCGCGAATGCCCAGATTGTCCTGCTCGTTGATCCAGCGGTCGCTGGTGACGTTGTAGATCGTCCCCCGGCGGCTGGTCGCGGCGACGGCGATGCGGGCGGCGATCGTGTCGGACAGCGGCCCGGAAATGGCTGCCTTCGCCTGCTTGTAATTGAGATTGCCGACGGTCAGTTCGGCGCGGCCCTCGAAATCGAAGGTCGGCTGGTTGGTCGTGATGTTGATCGCGCCGGCCGTGGTGTTCTTGCCGTAGAGCGTGCCCTGCGGACCGCGCAGCACTTCGACCTGGGCGACGTCCAAAAAGTCGAAGGTCGCGGCGGCGACGCGGCTGTTATAGACGTCATCGACATAGATGCCGACGCCCTGCTCGAAGCCGTCGCTGGTCAGGCCGAACGGCACGCCGAGGCCGCGGATGTTGACCGAGGTGTTGCGCGGGTTGGTGGTGTAGACCTGAAGCGTCGGCGCCAGTTGCTGGAGCTTCACGACGTTGAAATTGCCGGTCGCCTCTATGCTGTCGCCGCGGATCACGGAGATCGCCAGCGGCACCTCCTGCGCGGTTTCCGCACGGCGGCGGGCGGTGACGATGATCACTTCCCCGCGGGCAGTGGCTTGTTCGGCGCTGTCCGCAACGGGTTGAGCCGCGTCCTGCGCGGATGCAGCGGACGCAATAAAGGATGCGCTCGCCACGCCGGCGAGCAACAGAAAACGCGCAATCATTGTATATTCCCCTTCCGGATGTCCGGTGAATGTTGATCGCGGCCCCTGCGGTGATCCGCTCAAAGCCGTTGGTCTGGGAATGGAAAATGTGGCCCACCCCTTGCCACCTGTTATCCGGCCCTTTGCGGGCCTTGTTCAGCAACCCTGAATCTTCTTGCTCCCCCCGCTCTTGTTTCAGGCGGTGAGGCGCGTCTTTTCCGTCACGTCGATCTGCACGACGCGTGCGTCATGCACGGTCAGCGTGACAGATCCGAAACGAAGCGCCTCCAGCACGCTGCGCACCTTTTCGATGCTGACCGCAATGTCGTGGCGCTGCCCGTCACTGCGGCCGTTGCGGGCGAATTCAATCGATCGGTTTTCACTCATAAACACCTCTTAGCCGCTCTTTATCTCAACTGTATTGATAGACAAAAAAGCAAATATAAGGGGCGCTCAAGTTTCTCTTGTCGCGCCCCAAAAGCATCGTTCGGAAAATGGGTCCGGTTTTTCCGTAAAACGATGCGATAACAAAAACTATAGACTAGCCGTTGACCCGCAGCGCCGCCAATCGCCGCTCCTGATGCGCCAGCGGGATGGCGGGCCGTAACTGGCGCATTGCAGAAGCCTGCTCATGCGCATTGTCGATCAGTTTTTCGAGCAAAGCCTGGCCGAAGCGCCATTCGCCCAGGCCCGAATCCGCGTTGATATGGCCGCAAAAGCCCGCATCGACAAAGCTGCTGCCCCAATTCTTGCCGATGCTGTGGGCGCGTTCGAAGAAGATATAGGGATCGTTGCGGCTCGCCACGACGATCGAGGGAAAGGGCAGTTGCGCGCGGGGCGTGGGGCCGAAGCCGCCGATCGTCTCGGGCGTTTCCATCCGGTCGCAGTCGGGCGGCGCCACCAGCAGCGCGCCGGTCACGGGCCAGCCATAGGCCTGGCTCTGCAAGGCGCCCCACCAGGCGACCGCAAGGCAACCCAGGCTGTGCGCGGCCAGGATGATCGGCCCCTCCGCCGCCCGGATCGCGGCGTCCAGCCGCGTGACCCAGCTATTGCGGCTGGGGCTGGCCCAGCTTCCCAGGTCGACCCGCTCGCAATCACCGCGCGTCTTTTCCCACAGCGTCTGCCAATGACCCGGCCCGCTATTGTTGAGACCCGGTATGGTCAGCACGACCGGCTGGCGCGCGTCTCCCGAATGTCCGAATCGCTCCATGGTCAAATCCTCGTCCTATTGTCGAGGGAGAGATAATTCTATTTATCCGGTAGACAATGGTCAAGCGGCAAAATGTGTCGGAATTTGGGCAACCCGATTCATCTGAGGTTCATATAGTGGAAAGGGTCGGGGACTACCACCTTTGCGCCGCCTGAAACCGCCGAAACGCCCCTTACCAGGGGTAGATCAGCCCATAATAGTGAAAGACGCTGCGGCCGTAAGCGTCGTCATAATCGGGTCGTTCGTTCGGCAGATGGCGGGGCGCCTGGTCCAATATGTCCTTGGCCAGGTCCACCACATAGCCGCCCTTGTCCGTGTCGTAGCTCAGCATCGACCAGGGCAGCGGATAATGATCGTTGCCGATGCCCAGGAAGCCGCCGAAGGACAGCACGGCATAGCGGACCTGCCCGCTGCGCTTGTCGACCATGAAGTTGGAAATGTGGCCCAGCCGCTCCCCCTGGCGGTTGTAGACAGTGGTGCCTTCGATCCGGTCGGATGCGATCAGGTCGCCATGATTTTCCCTCGCCATGTCAGACATCGTCACTCTCCTGCGAAGAAATCGCGTTATGCTGACCGAACCAAGGGGGACCGGACGGGTTCCCCGGGGCAGACGAGATGATATGCGAACAGGAGGACGGTCATGAAGATCAATCGCAGCGGATCGGCGGTATGGAGTGGCGGCCTGAAGGACGGCAAGGGCGCGATTTCGACCCAGAGCGGCGCGCTGGATGCGCATCCCTATGGCTTTGCGATGCGCTTCGAAGGGGTGCCGGGCACCAATCCCGAGGAGTTGGTCGCGGCGGCCCACGCCTCCTGCTTCACCATGGCGCTGTCGCTGATATTGGGCGAAGCGGGATTGACGGCCGAGAAGATGGAGACCAACGCCGTCGTGACGCTGGAACAGCAGGAAGGCGGCTTTGCCATCACGGCGAGCAAGCTGAGCCTGAAGGCGACCATCCCCGGCGCGGACGATGCGCGGTTCCAGGAACTGGCCGCCAAGGCGAAGGCCAATTGCCCCGTGTCCAAGCTCTTGAATGCGGAGATCAGCCTGGACGCGGAACTGCTAGGCTGAAGGCGTGCGTCTGGCGTGGACATGTTCGCGCCAGGCGATGTACAGGCCGCTCCCCACGATCAGCGCCGCGCCGATCCACGTCGTCGCGATCGGCCAGTTGCCCCAGATCGCCCAGCCGAGCAGCGTCGTCCAGACGATGGAACTGTAGTCCATCGGCAGCACCACGGAAACGGGGGCCCAGCGCAGCGCCGCGGTCATGCAGATCTGCGCGATGCCGCCGGTCACGCCGATCAGCAGCAGCAGGCCCCATGTCATGGCGTCATGGGCCTGCCCGTGGAACAGCATCGCCACGCCCAGCGGCGGCAGGGAGAGGAGGGTGAACCAGAAGACGATCACCCCGGCGCTTTCCGTGCGGCCCAGTTCGCGCAGGACCAGGCTGACGCAGGCGGTGACGAAAGCCGCGGCGAGCGCGACCGCAACGCCGATCGCGGGGAAGTGCCCGGCATCCGGCCGGACCATCACGATCACGCCGAGAAAGCCGATGAGCACCGCGCTCCACCGGTGGATGCCGGTCGCTTCGCGCAGGATGAGGGCGGACAGGATCGTGCCGAAGATCGGCATGGTGAAGCCGATGGTCACCGCTTCCGCCGGCAGCAGCAGGATATAGGACAGGAAGTTGAGCACCATGCCCGTCAGGC
This sequence comes from Sphingobium sp. 22B, assembly GCF_001580035.1. Lineage (NCBI taxonomy): Bacteria > Pseudomonadati > Pseudomonadota > Alphaproteobacteria > Sphingomonadales > Sphingobiaceae > Sphingobium > Sphingobium sp. 22B. The sequence continues at coordinate 26,365 of NZ_LTAB01000042.1, forward strand.
CGATGATCATGCGGGTGGCATGGACGCCGATGCGTCGCGTGCGGATCGATCCCATGCCGCTTGTCATGGCGATCCAGGCGAATACCACCGGCAGCGCCAGGGCCTGGCGGTAGAACAGCGATTCCACCACATGGACGCCGCGCGCGTCGGCCAGCCTGACCGTCACGAACATGATCGAAAGGCAGATCACCGCGACCAGGCGCAGGCCAATGGCGGTGAACGGACGATGCGGGCGATTGGATGGGGGTGGGGGCGGCATGCGAACGCCTTAGCCCCGCTGCGGGAGGACGCAACCGCCCAAGGAGGGATGGACGGGTCCGGAATGCGGGAAATTGGCCAATTCAAGACCTTCCCCTCCCGCAGGCGGGAGGGGTTAGGGGTGGGTGCGAGCGCAGCGAGCTTCCAGCTTAGCCGTTGAAAATTCACGCTGATGTCGCGCC
>NZ_LTAB01000043.1:0-24036 GCF_001580035.1 Sphingobium sp. 22B
TTCCCCCTCCCGCCTGCGGGAGGGGGAATGTCCTGATTCCATCCCAATCAGCCGCTCGGCGCGTTAAGGAGCGTGCGGCGTTAAATCGGACGCAGGCCGCGCTTCAGCTTTCCGTGTCGCATCCTTTCAAGCAGAACCGGTTCCCGTCCTTCGACGGGCTCAGGACAGGGATGCCCCCCATTTTGTCTGCGCCGTTTCACTTCACCGGTTTGCGAAAACGCAGCGTCATCCGGTCGCTTTCCCCGATGGCGAGATATTTCGCCTTGTCGACCTCTCCATTGCGCAGGGTCGGCGGGAGCGTCCAGACGCCCTTTTCCCAGTCGGCCGTGTCCTTGGGATTGGCGTTGACCTCCGACGACCCGGCATATTCGAAGCCGGCCGCTTCAGCGAGGCGGCGGATGGTCGATACCTTGAGGTAGCCGCTGGTCTTCTCCAGCGCCGTATCGCGCCCTTCGGGCAGGCGATGGTCGACGATGCCCAGCGTCCCGCCCGGCTTCAGCAGGTCGTAAAAGGTCTTGAACGTGGCCGTCTCGGTCCCGCCCATCACCATATTGTGCACGTTGCGGAAGGTCAGCAGCGTGTCGACGCTGCCCGCCGGAATGAGACCGGTCTGGTCGGGGAAGGGGACGACCTTCACCTTGTCATAGACGTCCGGCTTTGCCGCGAGGAACGCCTTGTAGCCGTCCAGAGAGCGGCCGGTCGGCTGGAGCGCGTAGAAGGTGCCCTTTTCGCGCAGCAGCGGCGCCAGGATTTCCGTGTACCAGCCGCCGCTGGGCGCATATTCGACCACTGTCTGGTCCGGCTTCACCCCGAAGAAGGCAAGGGTTTGGGCCGGATGGCGGTAGGTGTCGCGAGCGGCATTGGCCGGGGTGCGGCTGGGGGCGGCGACCGCGGCCGCGATCGGATCGGCCGCCTGATGATGGTGCGCATGCTGCGCGGCGAGGGGAAGCAGCGGCAGGGACAGGCCGGTCAGCAGCAGGGCGGCGCGGGCTAGACGGTTCATCGGCATTCCTCTCTTTCTGGGGAATGTCCGATGTGCCGGTGATGCAAGCTCCGCGCAAGCAGGCCGGCGGGAAATATGTCCGCCGGCAGCAATTGTTGCAATATGCGCTTATGGGCAGGTCGTTACAGGCAGGCTTCCAGGAAAGGCTGGTCGAAGCCGAACTGCCGCGCCTTGTCCAACGTGTAGGGACGCAGGCCCATGGAACGATATTCCCCGATGATCTTCCCGCTGTCGTCCTCGTCATGATATTCGAACTTGAACAGTTCCTGGGTGACGATGACGTCGCCTTCCATGCCGATCACCTCGGTGACGTTGGTGACGCGGCGCGAACCGTCGCGCAGTCGCTTCACCTGCACGATCAGGTCGACGGAGTCGGCAATCTGCTTGGAAATCGCTTCCTTGGGGATCTTGATGTCACCCATCAGGATCATATTCTCCATACGGCCGAGGCATTCGCGCGGGGAGTTGGAGTGGAGCGTGCACATGGAGCCATCATGGCCCGTGTTCATCGCGGCGAGCAGGTCGAAGCACTCCGCGCCGCGGATTTCGCCCAGGATGATGCGGTCGGGGCGCATGCGCAGGGCGTTCTTGACGAGGTCACCGATGGTGATCGCGCCCTGGCCCTCCAGGTTCGGCGGGCGGGTTTCCAGCGGCAGCCAGTGCGGCTGTTGCAGGCGAAGTTCGGCCGCGTCCTCGATGGTCAGCACGCGCTCGCCCGGGTCGATCATCTTGGAGAGGGCATTGAGCATGGTCGTCTTGCCCGAACCCGTACCCCCCGAAATCACGATGTTGAAGCGGCAGGCGCCGGCGATCTTCAGCGCGGTGCACATCTTCTGGCTCATCGCCCCCCATTGGGCGAGCATGTCGAGCGTGATCGGCTTGGCGGAGAATTTACGGATGGAGATGGCGGTGCCGCGCAGGGATAGCGGCGGCACGATCACGTTGACGCGGCTGCCGTCGGGCAGGCGGGCGTCGGCCAGCGGCGTGGTCTGGTCGACGCGGCGGCCGACCTTGTTGACGATGCGCTGGGCGATCTGGAACAGATGCTCCTCGTCGCGGAACTTGATGGGCGCGATCTGGAGCTTGCCCTTCTTTTCGATATAGGTCTGCTCCGGGCCGTTGACCATGATGTCGCTGACGTCCGGATCGGCCAGCAATTCCTCCAGCGGGCCCAGGCCGAGCAGTTCGTCCACCAGCACCTTTTCCAGCGCGAACTGCTCGCGGCGGTTGAGGGTCAGCTTCAGTTCCGCCAGTACCTCCATGATGATCGGGCGGAATTCCTCGGCCAGCTCATCCTTGGTCAGCGTGGCGGCGGCTTCGGGATCGACGCGCTCCAGCAGGCGGGGGAGCACCTGCTCCTTGATCTTGTGGACCGAGGCTTCGAACCCCTGCGGTCCGGCATCGGCGGCATGTTCGGCATTGGCGCGATCCGACAGGCGCTGCATCGCGTCGGCATTGCGCTGCATCTGGCTTGTGGGCGCGGAGAGCGGATCGAGCGGGGCTTCCGGGGGCAGGGCCGTCATGTCCAGGGGCGGGAACTGCTCGCCGCCCTTGATCTCTTCCTTGGGCGCGCCTCCCTGCATCGGTCGGGCAAGGCCGAAACCCGGCTTGATGCCCGCAGGTCCATTTTTCCGTCCAAACGCGCTCATAATTCTCCGCCGAAATGATGTGCATCAGCCATGGTTGTTAAAGGTGAATAGCGTGGAAACTTTGATAAATGGCTAATGCGTCGGGTGGCCGGGCGCCGCAGCGGGGCGGGGCCTGCTTGGGCATTCGAATGGCGTCTGCGTTCGGCTGGCGGGAGGACGATGCTTGCCCACAAGAGGCGAACTGTTGGCGTGGTGGCTGACATCCAGTCTTCAACGATAGGGCATTTCGGTCGTTGATGATCCTGATGAGAGCCATGTTCGGCCAGTCTGGAATGCCAAAGGGCCCCGTTCCGACTTGGAACGGGGCCCTTTGGCTTTTAGCAGCGGTCAGATTCGGCTTGTCAGCCGGCATGTTCCGCAAGGACGGTGAGGCCCTTTTCGTTCACCTCGGCAAAGCCGCCGCGGACCGGGATGATTTCCGGGGCGGCGCCGGCGTTGGCGAAGATCTGGATCGTGCCGTCACGGACGGTCGACATGAAGGGCGCATGGCCCTCTAGCACGCCGAAGTCGCCATCGGTGCCGGGGACGACGACCTGATAGACCTCTTCCGAGCGGACGAGCTTTTCCGGGGTCACGAGTTCGAAATGCAGTGCCATTGTCTTACTGAGCCTTTGCTGCATCAAGGGCGACGGTCATGATCATCTGAATGCCCTTGCCTTCATTGTAAACGATGTTGGGACCGTCAAGAATAACGATCATATGCCCGCCGGGACGTTCCGCATTGAGTACCAGCAGATCACGCATGAAATTGCCTTGCATTCCGGATCGGCTTTTGTCGATCGTCCAGCCTTCGATCGACCGTAATTTGGTCGTCCAATCATATCTTGCCGTCAGCGAGAGCATGGTGTCGGCCAGCGTCACCTTACAAGCCGGCACCGAAGCGGAAGTAGCCAGCCACATCTTGCCTTCGGGCACGGCGACGGAAGCGTAGATGCCTTCCTTGCCGAATAAGCGGCTAGCCATGGTCTCCACATCGGCCGGAGGAATGGCCAAGGTGATACCGACGTTCTTCAACAGCTTTTCGTTCTTCGCGGTCAAATGATCCCGCTCGGTAAGCTGTTGCGCGCAGGCTCGAAATGCTGTTTCCAGCGCGCTGGTCAACTGGGAGGCCGTCGTCTTGGCCGGTGTTGCCGATTGCAGCAAAGCTAGTGCAAGGACGACGCCTCCCGTCATTTGCCTTACGCCGCTTCCGCAGCCAGCTTCTTCGCCTTTTCGATGGCTTCGTCGATGCCGCCGACCATGTAGAAGGCGTTTTCGGGCAGATGGTCATATTCGCCTTCGACCACGGCCTTGAACGACTTCACCGTATCCTCGATCTGGACGAACTTGCCCGAAATGCCGGTGAAGACCTCCGCGACGTGGAAGGGCTGCGACAGGAACTTCTGGATCTTGCGGGCGCGGGCGACGGTCAGCTTGTCCTCTTCCGACAGCTCGTCCATGCCCAGGATCGCGATGATGTCCTGAAGCGACTTGTACTTCTGGAGGATCGCCTGGACTGCGCGGGCGGTTTCATAATGTTCCTGGCCCACGACGCGGGGTTCCAGAACGCGGCTGGTCGAGTCCAGCGGGTCGACCGCCGGATAGATGCCCAGTTCCGAAATGGCGCGGTTGAGAACGGTGGTGGCGTCGAGGTGCGCGAAGCTGGTGGCCGGCGCCGGGTCGGTCAAGTCGTCCGCAGGGACGTACACGGCCTGCACCGAGGTGATCGAACCCTTGTTGGTCGAGGTGATGCGCTCCTGAAGGGCGCCCATGTCGGTGGCGAGGGTCGGCTGATAGCCCACGGCCGAAGGAATGCGGCCGAGCAGAGCCGACACTTCCGCGCCCGCCTGGGTGAAGCGGAAGATGTTGTCGACGAAGAACAGCACGTCCTGACCTTCCTGGTCGCGGAAATATTCCGCGATGGTGAGGCCCGACAGGGCGACGCGCGCGCGGGCGCCCGGCGGTTCGTTCATCTGGCCGTAGACCAGCGCCACCTTCGAACCTTCGCTGATCGCGTTGCCGTCGGCGTCCTTGGCGATGACGCCGGCGTCGAGGAATTCGTGATAGAGGTCGTTGCCCTCGCGGGTACGCTCACCGACGCCCGCGAACACGGAGGTGCCGCCATGGCCCTTCGCGATATTGTTGATCAGTTCCTGGATGAGCACGGTCTTGCCGACGCCGGCGCCGCCGAACAGGCCGATCTTGCCGCCCTTCGCATAGGGAGCGAGAAGGTCGATGACCTTGATGCCGGTGACGAGGATCGAGGCGTCGGTCGACTGGTCGACGAATTCCGGCGCCTTGGCATGGATCGGGGCGGAGAGGGTGGTGCCGACCGGGCCGCGCTCGTCGATCGGTTCACCGACGACGTTCAGGATGCGGCCGAGCGTGGCCGGGCCGACGGGAACGCTGATCTGTGCGCCGGTGTCGGTCACTTCCTGACCGCGGGTCAGGCCGTCGGTCGAGTCCATCGCGATGGTGCGGACGGTGTTCTCGCCCAGATGCTGGGCGACTTCCAGCACGAGGCGCTGGCCGTTGTTGCTGGTTTCCAGCGCCGAGAGAATGGCCGGAAGTGCATCGGGGAAGGTGACGTCGACGACGGCGCCGATGACCTGGCTGATGCGGCCTACATTGTTGGTGGTTGCCATGACTACTGTCCTTGCCTGCACTTAAAGGGCTTCGGCGCCCGAGATGATTTCGACGAGTTCGGTGGTGATCGCGGCCTGACGGCTGCGGTTGTACTGAATGGTCAGCTTGTTGATGAGGTCGCCGGCGTTGCGGGTCGCATTGTCCATGGCGGTCATCGACGCGCCCTGTTCGGACGCATTGTTTTCCAGCAGCGCCTTGAAGATCTGCACCGTGACGTTGCGCGGCAGCAGGTCGTCGAGGATCGCTTCCTCGCTCGGTTCATATTCCACCGTCGCGCCGATGGCGTTGCGGTCGGCGTCGGCCGGGATCTTCACCGGAATGATCTGCTGCTCGGTCGGGATCTGGGCGAGCGCCGACTTGAAGCGCGAGAAAAAGAGATGCGCGACGTCGAACTTGCCGTTCAGATACATGTCGGTCAGTTCGCGGGCGATCTCCTCAGCCTGCGCATAGCCCGGTTCCTTGACGCCGGTGGTGTCGAACTGGGCGACGATCATGCCGGGGAAGGTGCGGTTGATGACCGGACGGCCCTTGCGGCCGATCAGGTAGAAGCGGACGGTCTTGCCTTGCTGGATCAGTTCGTCCGCCTTGGCGCGGGCGGCCTTGACGATGTTGGCGTTGAACGCGCCGGCAAGGCCACGGTCCGAATTGGCGACGACCAGCAGATGGACATCGTCCTTACCGGTGCCGGCCAGCAGCGGGGAGGCGCCTTCGCCCGAACCCCCTGCGATCTTCGAGGCGAGGCTGGCGACGACCGCTTCCAGGCGGCTGGAATAGGGGCGGGCGGCTTCGGCGGCGGCCTGCGCCTTGCGCAGCTTCGCGGCGGCGACCATCTGCTTGGCCTTGGTGATCTTCTGGGTCGACTTGACCGACCCGATGCGCAGCTTCAGTTCCTTGAGGCTAGCCATAGTTCAAACATTCCGAGCAAGGGCCAGACGGCCCGCGAGACCAAAGAAACCGACGCCCATGGCGCCTTCGAACCAGCGCATCGCGCTGCTCTGCCCGACCTTGCGCCCCGCCTTGGTGGCGAGGATCGCGAGAAGGGCGCACCAGAAGAAACCCAGTCCATAGACGATCGCGATCAGCAGCATGCCCTGCCATGGTGCGTCCGGACCGGTGCCGACGAACTGCGGCAGCGCGGCCAGGAAGAAGATCGCGACCTTCGGGTTCAGCACGGTGCTGATGAATCCCTGCGCGAAGGGCGATCCGCCGATCCGCAGCCTGGGCGCTTCCGATGCGGGCGACGGCTTCACCGCGCCGCGCAGCATCGAAAGGCCGAGCCATGCGAGATAGATAGCGCCCGCGATCTTCACCGCCATGAACAGGCCCGGCACGGCGTTCAACACGCTGAGGAAGCCGAAGCCGCAGAGCGCCATGTAGAACAGCCCGCCAAGCTGGATGCCGCCGATCGCCGCCATTCCCGCCTTCAGCCCGCGCCGCGCCGCGTGACCAGCCACCAGCATGGTGTCCGGTCCCGGCAGCAGCACCAGACCGATCGACATCACGGTCCAGGCAAGGAGGGAATGGGCGGTGAGCATTATCGCAGCTTCGTTCTTCCTTTTTTCCGTCATCCCCGTGGGGGGCCATCTCCCTTGCGTTGCGTCTGGGCGCTCGGTCGGGAGATGGGTTCCCGCTTTCGCGGGAATGACGGGGTGGTGCGTTATGCGAAGGTCTTGCCGAACGAGTCCAGCGCGGCCTTCAGCTTCGCCTTGGGCTCGTCGCCCAGATCCTTGCTGTCGCGGATGGCGGCCAGCACCTCGGGATGGTCGTGGCGCAGATAGGCGAGCATCAGCTCTTCATAGCGCGTCACGTCCTTGACCGGGATGCTGTCCAGATAGCCATTGGTGCCCGCGAAGATCGACGCCGTCTGCTCTTCGAAGGGCAGGGGCGAGAACTGGGCCTGCTTGAGCAGTTCGGTCAGGCGCGCACCGCGGTTCAGCAGCTTCTGGGTCGAAGCGTCGAGGTCCGAGCCGAACTGGGCGAAGGCCGCCATTTCGCGATACTGGGCCAGCTCCAGCTTGATCGAGCCGGAAACCTTCTTCATCGCCTTGGTCTGCGCGGCGGAGCCGACGCGCGACACCGACAGGCCGACGTTGATGGCCGGACGGATGCCCTGATAGAAGAGGTTTGTTTCGAGGAAGATCTGGCCGTCGGTGATCGAGATCACGTTGGTCGGAATATAGGCCGACACGTCGCCCGCCTGCGTTTCGATGATGGGCAGCGCGGTCAGCGAGCCGGCGCCGTTGGCGTCGTTCATCTTCGCGGCGCGCTCCAGCAGGCGGCTGTGCAGGTAGAAGACGTCGCCCGGATAGGCTTCGCGGCCCGGAGGACGGCGCAGCAGCAGCGACATCTGGCGATAGGCGACGGCCTGCTTGGAAAGGTCGTCATAGACGATCACGGCATGCATGCCGTTGTCGCGGAAGAATTCGCCCATGGTGACGCCGGTGTAAGGGGCGAGATACTGGAGCGGAGCGGGTTCCGAAGCGGTCGCGGCGACGACGATCGAATATTCCATCGCGCCATTTTCTTCGAGCTGCTTGACAATCTGCGCGACGGTCGAGCGCTTCTGGCCGACGGCGACGTAGATGCAGTAGAGCTTCTTCGACTCGTCGTCGCCCGCGTTGATGCCCTTCTGGTTGATGAAGGTGTCGATCGCGACGGCGGTCTTGCCGGTCTGGCGGTCGCCGATGATCAGCTCGCGCTGGCCACGGCCGACGGGGACGAGGGCGTCGATCGCCTTGAGGCCGGTCTGCACGGGTTCGTGCACCGACTTGCGGGGGATAATGCCCGGCGCCTTGACTTCCACGCGCTTGCGTTCGGTGTACTGGATCGGGCCCTTGCCGTCGATCGGGTTGCCGAGGCCGTCGACGACGCGGCCCAGCAGGCCCTTGCCGACGGGCACGTCCACGATGGTGCCGGTGCGCTTGACGGTGTCGCCTTCCTTGATCTCGGCGTCCGAGCCGAAGATCACGACGCCGACATTGTCGGCTTCCAGGTTGAGCGCCATGCCCTGCACGCCATTGGCGAACTCGACCATTTCGCCCGCCTGGACGTTGTCGAGGCCATGGACGCGGGCGATGCCGTCACCCACGGTCAGCACGGAACCGACTTCGCTCACCTGCGCTTCGGTGCCGAAATTGGCTATCTGGTCCTTGATGACCTTCGAAATTTCTGCGGCGTTGATATCCATGTTCAGCCTTTCAGCCTTTCATCGCGTGGGCGAGACTATTCAAACGGGTGCGGATGGAGGAATCGATCATCTGGCTGCCGATCTTGACGACCAGCCCGCCCAGGATCGCGGGATCGACCTTGGCATCGAGCGCGACGTCGCGGCCGACGCGGGCGCGCAGGCCCTGTTGCAGGGCGCTGACCTGTCCGGCGTCGAGCGGATGGGCGCTCGTCACTTCGGCGCGAACCTCGCCCTTGTGATTCGACAGCAGCGTCTCATAGGCGCGGATGATCGCGGGCAGTTGGGAAAGGCGGCGGTTCTGGGCCAGCACGCCCAGGAAATTCGTCGTCAGCGGGTCGAGGCCCATGGAGGATGCGACGGCGGCGATCGTCTTACCCGCTGCGTCGCGGCTGAGGACGGGGCTGTTCACCAGGCCCTTGAAATCGGCCGATTCGGCCAGTGCCGTCTTGAGCGCAGCCAAGCTCGCCGCGACGGTGTCGAGCGTCTTGCCGTCGCGGGCCAGATCGAACAGCGCCACCGCATAGCGGCCGCTGAGGCTGGCCTGAATACCGCCGGTCGTCTCCACGCGCTTACCGTCCTCCATTTGATTCTGGCATTTTGAATTGCCGGTCATGCAAAAAGGGGGCGCGGTTCTGTCCGTCCCGGTCCCCTGTTGGGGGGCCGGTTAGCAGTGGGATTGTGACTATGCAAGCCATGGAACGCGATTCGACCGTCAGTATGAAATCATCGCGATTTGACTGAGTTTTTATATGGGACGAATCGCCGGTCGCCGCCCCGCTTTTATTTCCCCTCGGGGGTGAGCCGACCCTTTTGGCAATGGTAGACGATCCGTTCATTGGGTTGGGCCGGAAGCAGGGCGGCGAGATCGTTCTGCAGCGTGGCGATTTTCCCCAGCAGGGCAGAATCGCTCCCACAGCCCTTGATCGCGCCGCCGCCCAGGGCGCGGGCCTTTGCCATGGTGTCGATGTCGGGCAGCCAGCGCTGGACCCGAAGCGCGCCCGTTGCCGGATCGAAGCGGCTGACGGTCACGAAATTATGGTCGTCGGGAACGGCCGCGCGCTGCCAGCCGGTGCCGGAGGAGACATATTGGGTGTCGCCGTCGACGCAGCCCCCCTCCGCCCAGTGGAATCCGATGTCATTGGGTTGGGATATGGTGAGCCGGCTGCGATTCACGTCCACCCGGCAGACATTGTCGCCGGCCCAGGCATAGGCGTTGTTGCCCATGACGTTCGCGTCCTGCGGCAGTTCGATGCGTTCTTCGATACTGGAGAAGCTGGGCTTCAGGAAGAACAGTCCGATCGCCGCGAACAGCAGGACGCCGCCGCCCGCCAGCCACCAGGTGGCGCGCCGTTCCCGGCCCTGGCTGTAGAACAGGCCGCCTGCGCCGAGGCCGAGCACCGCCAGCGCCAGCAGCACGGCGGCGCCCGCCATCGCATTTTCCCGGGCGGAAATGACGTCGCGTTCGGCCGTGTCGCGGGCCTTGTCCAGCGCGGCTTCGCGAGCGTCCGCGCGGGCGCGTTCGGATTGCTCGTTCCGCGCTTCCTCCCGCTGGGCGAGGGCGGCTTCGGCGGCGTCCGCCTCCGCCATCGAGCGGCAGGGAACGATGGTGTGCAGCGACGATATGCCGGCCTGCCGCAGGAAGGAGGCGACTTCCCGCCAGGACACGGCGAAGCCGAACTCCGCATCATTGCCGTCGGAGACCGATCCGAAACTGTTGACCCCCAGCACCCGGCCGCAATCGTCGACCAGCGGGCCGCCGCTATTGCCTGCGGCCAGCGGCGCGGTGTGCAGCACCGTATCGAAATTCTGGCTGGCCCTGCCTGAGGACACAGTGCCGCTGGTCTTCACCGTGCCGAGCGGTTCCACCAACTGCTTGAGGCCAAGGCCCTGCGCGCGGTCGACCGTGCCGGGATAGCCGATGGCGGTGACATGCTGCCCGTCGCTCACCGCCCCGGCGTAGAAGGTGCTGACCGGCAGGCTGCCATCCTCCAACTGGATCAGCGCCAGGTCATTGCCGGGCGAGAAGGCGATGATCCGGCCGCCATAGGTCTTCGTCCCCTCCGAAGGGATGACGCCGATGACAAGGTCCTTCTCCTCCCGCGTCAGTTCGACCACATGGGCGTTGGTGACGATCTTGTCCGGCGCGACCGCGAAGCCGCTGCCATGGCCCACGAAATAGGCGTCGGAGCCGTTGGTCGCGACCAGCACGACGCGGACAACGCCGCGGGCGGCGGCTGCGATGTCCTGCTGTTCGGCATGCGCGCCGGAGGGCCCGGCAAGAGCCAGGAGCGCGGCCAGAACAGGGGCGAGGCGACGGAATAGTGCGACCATGGTTGGCGGCATTCATATGCGATGGTGGGATTGAGGCAATGCGCAAAAAAGCGTGGAGCCGCTTTTTGAGCGCAAGCGGCGGGAAGGCTGATGCGTCGGGCGCGGCTATCCCTTATTCATGACCGAGATGAGACAGCCCGAAGCCCCGATCCACGCCATGCCGGACGCAGATGCCTGCTGGGACGCCTTTCTGGGGCGCGACCGGAGCTTCGATGGGCGGTTCGTGGGCGCCGTGCTGACCACCGGCATCTATTGCAAGCCGAGCTGCGCGGCGCGGCATCCCCGGCGGGAGAATATGATCTTCCTTGCCGACCCGGAGGCAGCGCGGGCGGCGGGTTTCCGCGCCTGCCTGCGCTGCCGCCCCGACGAGGTCGGGCGCGACCGGCTGGCGGTGGAGGCGGCCATCGCCTTCATCGCTGCCGCCGAGACCCCGCCCTCGCTGGAGGAGGTGGCGGCGCATGCGGGCTATGCGCCGCATCATTTCCACCGGCTGTTCAAGCGCGAAACGGGGATGACGCCGGCCGCCTATGCCCGATCGCTGCGCACCGAACGGCTGAAAAGCGCGCTGGAGGAGGGGAGCAGCGTCACCGGCGCAATCTATGAGGCGGGCTATAATGCGCCCAGCCGCGCCTATGCCGATGCGGAACGGCATCTGGGCATGACGCCCAGCGCCTGGAAGGATGGCGGGCGGGGCGTGGCGATTCGCCATGCGGTGGTGCAGACCGGCCTGGGGCCGGCGCTGGTCGCGGGGACCGAGCGGGGGCTTTGCCGGATCAGCTTCGACGAGGATGAGGCGGATTTGCGCCGGCGCTTCCCCAAGGCGGAGATCCTGCCCGCCGACGAGGGGCTTTCGGCCCTGGCGGCGCAGGTCGTGCGGTTGATCGACGATCCGTCGGAGCCGCCGGACTTGCCGATGGATGTGTGCGGGACGGCGTTTCAGCAGGCGATATGGGCGGCCCTGCGCGCGATCCCGCCGGGGGAGACGCGCACCTATGGCGAAATTGCGGCGGCCATCGGCAGGCCGGGCGCGGTGCGGGCCGCCGGGACGGCTTGCGGCGACAACAATCTGGCCGTGCTGATCCCTTGCCATCGAGTGTTGCGGAGCGATGGGAGCCTGGGCGGATACGCCTATGGCACGCGGCGCAAGCAGGCCCTGCTGGAGCGCGAAAGCCGGGGCTGAAACCACGCTTTTCGCTTTTCTTTCAGCAGACTGTCGGCCATGAGTGCCGCCGGGGTTCAACGCCGTTGCAGGGGGTGGCGTGACGATTCGGGTGTTGAAGGGGCTGCTGCTCCTGGCGGGCGCGTTGGCGATCATGCCGGGTACGGCGCAGGCGGCGTGGTTGCAGGCGAACAGCCGGCATTTCACCATCATGAGCGACGGCAGCGAAGCCAGGCTGCATGAATTTGCCGAGAAGCTGGAAAAATTCGACGGCCTGTTGCGCCGCGTGACTGGCGTCGACGATCCGGAGGCGGGCAGCCCGGTCCATGTCTATCTTCTGTCCAACGACGCCAAGGTGAAGGCGCTGGCGCGCAATCCCAATATCGGCGGTTTCTACACGACGTCGGATCGCTTCGCTTATGCCGTCCTGGCGCGGGGCGCGAAGACGAGCGATTATGATGTGGGTGCCGACGACATATTGTTTCACGAATATACCCATCATTTCATGCTGCATCATTTCCCGGCGGCTTATCCGGCCTGGTATGTGGAGGGTTTCGCGGAATTTTTCTCCGCCGTGAAATTCCCCAAGGACGGGTCGATCCAGTTCGGCCGCATCCCGATGGCGCGGGCGCCCACGCTGGTGCAGGATTCGCCCTATCCGCTGAAGGACCTGTTCGCCCGCGATACGGACGGGCTGGGGCTGCGGGACGGGGATCGCTATTATGGCACGGCCTGGCTGCTCACCCATTATTTCCAGTATAAGGCCGACCGGCGGGCGGAAATCAGCCATTATCTGAAGGATCTGGCGGCCGGCGTGCCGGATATGAAGCTGGATGGCTATTTTGCCGGGGGCGTCGAGGGGCTGGAAAAGGACCTGAAGACCTATATGCGCCGTCCCTTGTCGGCATCGCGGCTCGATCCCAGCGCGGTGACGGTGGGAGCCATCACGATCGGCCCGGTCGATCCGGCGCAGGGCGCGCTGATCGAGGATGAGTTGCGGCTGATGAACCATCCCCGCACCGAAGATTTGCCCGACATCGTCCGTGCGATCCGCGCCACCGCCGCCAAATTCCCGTCCAGCGCCTATGCGCTGGCGCTGCTGGCGGAGGCGGAGTGGGAGGCGGAGGAGAAGGCCGCGGCGCTGGCCGACGCCGATCGCGCGATCGCGCTCGATCCCGGACTGTCGCGGGCCTATAGCGCGCGGGCGCGGGCATTGCTGGAGCGGGCGCAGGACGATGACAAGGAGGAGGATTGGAAGGCTGCGCTGAAGGCCATCGTCAAGGCGAATCGCGCGGATACGGAAGACCCGGTGCCGCTGGCGCTGTTCTACCGCTATCATGCGATGAAGGGCGGGCTGATGCCGGACATCGGCTATGACGGCCTGGCCAAGGCCTTTCTGCTGCTGCCGCAAAGCCCGGAATATCGGATGACCTATGTGCAGGCGCTGGCATTCCGGGGGGACTATGCCAAGGCATCCCAACTGCTCGACCCGCTGGCCTATTCGCCGCACCCCTCCGGCACGCGCGACGCCGCGCTGGCGCTCAAGAAGCGCTTCGATGCCGAGGCCGCTAGGAAGAAAAACCCTTCAACCGCTCCATGATCGCGCGGCGCTGGGTCTTGCTCATCCCTGCCCAGCGTCGGATTTCGTCCGTCGTGCGTCCGCAACCGGTGCAGATCCGCCCGGCCTTGTCGAGCTTGCAGATCTTGACGCAGGGGCTTTCCATGGGTGTTCGGGCCATCACATGAAGCTGTACGGGTCGACGTCGACCGCCACCCTTGTGCCTGATTTCCAGCTGAGGTTGCCCAGCCAGTCCCGGATTGCGTCCTGCACGTCGACCTGCCGCGTCGCGTGGATCAGCAGGCGGTGGCGGTGCCGCCCGCGCAGCACGGAAAGCGGGGCCGGGGCGGGGCCGTAGACGCGCATCCCGTCGATCGAGGGCGCGGACTTGCCGATCAGCCGCGCGACCTCGGCGGCTTCGTCCGCATCCTCGCTGGACACGATGATCGCGGCGAAGCGGCCGAAGGGCGGGGCGTTGGCGTGGCGGCGATTCTCCGTCTCCACCTCGTAGAAGCGCTCTGCATCGCCTGCGATCAGGGCCTTGATGACCTCTGCCTCCGGCATGCGGGTCTGGACGAAGACGCGGCCCGGTTTCTGCCCGCGCCCGGCGCGTCCGGCGACCTGCACGATCTGCTGGAAGGTGCGCTCCGACGCGCGCAGGTCGCCGCCTTCGAGGCCCAGATCGGCATCGATCACGCCCACCAGCGTCAGGTTGGGGAAGTGATAGCCCTTGGTGACGAGTTGCGTGCCGATGATGATGTCGACCGCGCCGGCCTCCACCGACTTCACGAATTCCGCGACCTTGGCGGGCGACCAGAGCGTGTCGGAGGTGACGATGGCGGTGCGCGCATTGGGCCAGAGCGCCTTCACCTCGTCCGCGATGCGCTCGACGCCGGGACCGCAGGCGACCAGCGAATCCTCCTCCTTGCATTCCGGGCAGAAGCGCGGCGCGGGGATGACATGGCCGCAATGATGGCAGGCCAGGCGGTGGGTCAGCCGGTGCTCGACCATCCAGGCGGTGCAATTGGGGCATTGGAAGCGATAGCCGCAATGGCGGCAGAGCGTCAGCGGCGCATAGCCCCGCCGGTTGAGGAAAAGCAGGCTCTGCTCGCCCTTTTCCATCGTCTCGTCGATGGCGCGGACCAGCGGCGGCGCGATCCAGCGGCCACGCTCCGGCGGGTCGGTGAGCAGGTTGATGCCCTCTATGTCCGGCATGGCCGCGCCGCCGAAGCGGGAAGGCAGCTTGATTTCCCTGTAGCGGCCAAGCTCGACCTGATGCCGCGTCTCTATGGCGGGGGTGGCGGAGGCGAGGATGACCGGGAATTTCTCGATAAGGCCGCGCATCACCGCCACGTCGCGGGCATGATAGTGGACGCCATCCTCCTGCTTGAAGCTCGCCTCATGCGCTTCGTCCACCACGATCAGGCCCAGATTGGGATAGGGCAGGAACAGGGCGGAGCGGGCGCCGACCACCACCGACGCCTCGCCCGCCGCGATCGCCCGCCAGGCGCGCCGCCGCTCGCTCTGGCGCAGGCCGCTGTGCCAGTTGACGGGGACCGTGCCGAAGCGCTTTTCGAAACGCTCCAGAAAGGGCTCGGTCAGCGCGATTTCGGGGAGCAGCACCAGCACCTGCCGTCCCTCGCGGATAGCGGCGGCGATAGCTTCGAAATAGACTTCCGTCTTGCCCGATCCGGTCACCCCGTCGAGCAGGAAGGGGGCGAAGGCCCGTTCCCTGACCGCTTCGATGAACTGGTCGGCGGCCGCGCCTTGCCCATCGGACAGCAGCGGCGGGGCATGATCGGGATTCGGCATGGGGAAGGGGGTGTCGACGCTGACCTCCACCGCTTCGAAGGCGCCCGCCTTGATGAGGCCGCGGATCACCGCGTCGCTGACTCCGCCGATCATCGCCAGCTCGCGGATCAGCCCCTGCCGTTCGCCGATGCGCTCCATCGCCTGGGTGCGCTGTTCGGTCATGCGGTCAGGAAGGTCGCCCGTGGCGCGATATTCGATGACGGTGCGCGCGCCCTCCAGCGCCGCCATGGACGCCAGCGTCATGCGCAGCACGGCGGCGATGGGGGCGAGATAATAGTCCGCCGTCCACTCGATCAGGCGGCGCAGCGTCTCCGGCACCGGGGGCGCGTCGACCGGCCCGACGATGTTGCGCAGGCGGTTGTCGCCCACCGTCTCGATTTCGGGAAAGCTGTCCTCGTCCCACACCACGCCGACGATCTGGCGCGGACCCAGCGGCGCGACGACGATGCTGCCGGGCTTGACCGCCATTCCGTGCGGCACCCGATAGTCGAGCGGCCCCAGGGCGGCGTTCAGCAGGATGACACGGGCGCGCGAACTCATTGCCCTCTCCCTAATGGCAGGGGCGGGCGAGGCAAGGCAGAAGCGTCAGATCTTCCAGCTCAATGTCAGCCAGGGGATATGCGCCACCGCATCCGGGCGACCGTCGCGGAACGTCTGCTGCCGCATATAGAGCAATTGCGCGTCCAGCGCCCTGCCGATCGGATGGCGCAGGCCGATCTGGTTGCGCATGACGGCGAGGCCCCGTCTGTCGCCCGGGCGGGCGCGGTTCAGGTGGAACATCAGCTCGGCCGCCGTGATCAGCGTCCACCGCTTCGCCGCGTCGAGCGGCACCGAGGCCTGCGCCCGCTGCCGCAGCCGCCAGCTTGCCCTGTCGGCGGTGTCGAAAAAGCGCTGTTCGATGCGGGTGCGGCTCATCCAGATGCCTTTCGTCAGCGTCACCTGCTGGAACAGCCGCATTTCCTGTTCCGGTTCGGAGCGGAAAAAGGCGACGCCGCCGCCGATCTGCACCGCCCTGGCGACGCGATGGTCGATCAGGACGCGCACCGTCTGCTGCCCGCCATTGGAGGATGCCTGGCGGAAGCGCTGGCTGAGGTCGAGCGACACGAGGTCCGCATCGCTTGCCTGCACGACCAGCGATTCGGTCGTCCACAGTTGATTTTCCTGGCTGGCGGCTAAGGCGGGCGAGGCGGCCAGGAGGCCGACGGGGATCAGCGCGTCCGATATGTGGCGGGGACGCTGGCGGCGGGGCATGGATCGGTCCTTTGGAAAGGTGCCGCCGTCATAATGTTGCGCCGGGCGGAAGGTAAAGGGGCAGCCTCCGGCAATAATGGCTAATCCGTCATGGAGCCGCTAAAGGAAACGCGATTCGTCCCTTCCTCTGCCGGAGCAGATCCATGAAGTTCTTCGTCGACACCGCCGACACCAATGAAATCCGCGAACTCGCCGCCACCGGCCTGCTGGACGGTGTCACCACCAACCCCTCGCTGATCCACAAGTCGGGCCGCAAGTTCCTGGAAGTGGTGGAGGAAATCTGCGGCATCGTGGAAGGCCCCGTGTCGGCGGAGGTCGTCGCGCTCGACCATGAGACGATGATGAAGGAAGCCGCGGTCTTGCGGAAGATCGCCGGCAATGTCTGCATCAAGGTGCCGCTGACCATCGATGGCCTCAAGACCTGCAAGGCGCTGACCGGGGATGGCGTGATGGTGAACGTCACCCTCTGCTTCTCCGCCAATCAGGCGCTGCTGGCGGCCAAGGCGGGCGCGACCTTCATCTCGCCCTTCGTCGGGCGACATGACGACAATGGCTTCGACGGCATGAAGCTGATCGAGGACATCCGCCTGATCTACGACAATTATTCCTTCGCCACGGAAATCCTGGTCGCAAGCGTGCGTCACCCGATCCATGTGCTGGAAAGCGCGAAGATCGGCGCCGATGTGATGACCGCGCCGCCGTCCGTCATCAAGGCGCTGTTCAACCATGTGCTGACCGAGAAGGGCATTGCCGGCTTCCTGGCGGACTGGGAAAAGACCGGCCAGTCGGTCCTCTGATCCGAGTTGGGGGTTTGAGGAAGGGTGCGCAGGCCGGTCCTGCGCGCCTTTTTTGTCGCAACCTTCGCCGGGGAGCGTCATTCTCCTGCGCAAAGGAGAGGCACGATGTTCGTCGCGGTCTATTGGTGGCGCGTTCACCCCGGCAAGGAGGATCAGTTCCGCAAGGCCTGGCGCCGGGGAACCGACCTGATCCGCGAGAAATATGGCAGCTACGGTTCGCGCCTGCATCGTGATGCCGACGGGCGCTTCGTCGGCTATGCCGAATGGCCGGACGAGGCGAGCTGGCGCGCGGCTTTCGATCAGAAGATGGTCTATGACGATCCCGAGACGCGCGCCGCCTTCGTCGACGCCATAGCGGAGGTGCCGCCGGACGCCGATCCCATCTTCACCATGACGGTGACCGACGACCTGCTGTTGCGTTCAGCGGAGGGGCGTGGCGGCGGCGACTGACCGATCGGACTAGGCGCGCCTCCCTTGCGCGTCCCTTCCTTGCGCCTTCCAGCCAGCCCCCTAACACCTTTGACCCTGGCGGCTGTCCCGATGCGCCGATGCGCCGGTCGAGCCAGGCTCTATCACCATCAGCGCCTGCCAGATCCCGGAAAAGAGGAGGGAAAGCATCGCCGCCAGCGCATCCTGTCCGGCCTTGCCCGCGCCGTCCGCGCTGGAGGCCAGCCCGTCCGTTGCCCATCGGCGCGACATCGATGGGCTGCGCGCATTGGCGGTGCTGCCGGTGCTGTTCTATCATGTCCGCCTCTGGCCCTTTTCCGGAGGTTTCGTTGGCGTCGACATCTTCTTCGTCATCTCCGGCTATCTGATCGCCTCGATCATTGCGCGGGAGCTGGCGGAAGGCCGGTTCAGCCTCACCGATTTCTATGTGCGGCGCATCCGCCGGATATTCCCCGCCCTGTTCGCGACCATCGCCGTCACCATCATCGCCGGCAGCCAGATCCTGCTGCCGCTGGACTATCGCGCGCTTGGCCTGAGCGCCGTGGCGACGGTGCTGTTCGCCAGCAACCTCCATTTCGCGCGGCATAGCGGCTATTTCGGCAGCGCCGCGGAAGAAGCGCCGCTGCTGCACACATGGTCGCTGGCGGTGGAGGAGCAATTCTACATCCTCTTCCCGCTGCTGATGCTATGTGCCTTTCGGGCGGGCGGGCGGACGCGGCTCCTGCTGGGGGTGGTGGCGCTTCTGTCCTTCGCCACGGCGCTGCTGCTGGTCGACCGTGCGCCGGTGCTGGCCTTCTACCTTCCCTTTCCCCGCGCCTGGGAGTTGCTGGCGGGCGCGTTGCTGGCAACGGATATGTTGCCGCCGCTGCGGAACCGTTGGGCGGCGCAGCTCTGCGCGCTGGCGGGGGTGGCGTCGATCGGCTGGGCGCTGTTCGGCTTTTCCAGCGCGACGGCCTTTCCGGGGCTGAACGCGCTTTACCCGGTGCTGGGGGCGCTACTGATCCTGCATGCGGGGCAGAGCGGGTCGGCGGTCAGCCATCTGCTGGGCGGCGCGATGCCCGTGGCGGTCGGCCGCATCTCCTATTCGCTCTATCTGTGGCATTGGCCGCTTGTCGTCTTCTGGACCTATCGCACGGACGGCGACTGGCGGTTGCGGGAGCAGTTGCTCATCATCCTGCTCTCGCTCCTCCTCGCCGCTTTCTCCTGGCGCTTCATCGAGGAGCCGTTCCGTAGGGCCCGTCGCTTCACGGCAGGCCGCGCCTTCGCGCTCGCCGGCGCGATGATGGCGGCGGGGTGCGGAGCGGGCGCGCTGCTCTACCTGTCCGGCGGCCTGCCCGCGCGAGTGGCGCCCTCCGTCGCCGCGCTCGATGCGGCGAGCCGGAGCATGGCCTATCTGCCGGAGCGCTGTTCGGGCATGGCGGCGGTGCGGCACCGGGCGCTGTGCGCGGTGGGCGCGCATAACGGCACGGCGCCCAGTTTCCTGCTCTGGGGCGATTCCCACGCCCATGCGCTGAAACCCGCATTCGATCAGGCAGGCGATGCGCTGGGTCTGTCCGGACGGATCGCATCCTATCCTGCCTGCCCCACCCTGCTGGGGCTGGATCGGCTGGACCAGCCCGCCAGCCATGATTGCAGCGCCTTCAACGCGCAGGTGCTGGCGATGCTGCGCGACAGTCCGACGGTCCACACGGTCTTCCTGGTGTCCCGCTGGGGCCTGTGCGCCAACGGACGCCGCCCCGAAGGCGGCACGCCCTGCTATCTCGGCCGGGACGGGAATGACGACCGAAGCCTCAAGCGCGACGCCTTGCTGTTTCGCGCGGGGCTGAAGGAAACGGTGCGGACACTGACCGGCATGGGCAAGCGGGTCATATTGGTCGCGCCCATTCCGGAATTCCGCCGCAACGTGCCGGAAAGCCTCGCGCGGGCGGAACTCTACAGCGAACCGGCGCAACTGGACCTGCCGCTGGCGGATTATCTGCGGCGGCAGCGCGACGTGTTCGGCGCCTTCGACGAGATGCGGCGGCGCTTCGCGGCCGGCGTCGTCTATCCGCACCGCCTTCTCTGCGGCACCGGCCATTGCGCGACGATGATGCATGGCGTGCCGCTTTATTCCGACGACGACCATCTGTCGCGGCAGGGCAGCCTGCTGCTGAGCGGCATGGTCCATGAAGCGATGCGGCCGATCCGGGAACGGGCCGACCGCCGCGAAAAGCGCTGAACTGGCGGAAAATGGCGACCCCGACAGGATTCGAACCTGTGACCATTCGCTTAGAAGGCGAATGCTCTATCCAGCTGAGCTACGGGGCCGTCGGCGCGTTCGATAGCGGGGCTTTGACCGGCTTGCAATCATGGGCGGCATTGCATTTGCGCGCCGGCCCGATATGCAAGGGCGCATGAGCGATGCGGGGGTAAGGAAAATCGACGCCTATGCGCTGGGTGCGCGCCCATTGCGCTATTTCGATTTCTGCATGGCCGGTTTCGTCGCGATCCTGCTGCTGTCCAACCTGATCGGCGCGGCGAAGCTGTCGACGCTGGGCGGCTTCACCTTTGGCGCGGGCATCCTCTTCTTTCCTTTGGGCTATGTGCTGGGCGACGTGCTGACGGAAGTCTATGGCTATGCGCGGGCGCGGCGATGCGTCTGGGCGGGCTTTGGCGCGATGCTGTTCATGGCGCTGATGAGCTGGGTGGTGGTGAAGCTGCCTCCGGCGGAGGGATGGCCGGACCAGAAGGCCTATGAGGCCGTGTTCGGCAGCACGTGGCGCATCGTCTTCGCCTCCGTCACCGCCTTCTGGGCGGGGGAGTTCGCCAACAGCTTCGTCCTCGCCAAGATGAAGCTGCTGACGCAGGGCAGGCATTTGTGGATGCGGACCATCGGTTCCACCGTGGTGGGGCAGGGGGTGGACAGCCTGCTTTTCTATCCGCTCGCCTTTTATGGAGACTGGACCAACGCGCAGGTGGCGACGGTGATGGTCACCAACTGGCTGATGAAGGTGACGTGGGAAGCGGTGCTGACGCCCGTGACCTATGTGGTGGTCAATCGCCTCAAGCGCGCGGAGGGGCTGGACGTCTTCGACGAGGGCACGAATTTCACGCCGTTCCGGGCAAGCCTCTAGGACATGGTGTTCCCGCCTGCGCAGGAGCATGATTACTCGCCCGGGTAACGCGCCCGCACGAAATACAGCCCATCGGGCGGCGCGTTCAATCCCAGGGCCGCCCGGTCCTTCGCGTCCCGCGCCGCCTCCAGATCGCCTATGGACCAGCGCCCCATGCCCACCATGGCAAGGCATCCCACCATCGACCGCACCTGATGGTGCAGGAAGGACCGCGCCTCCGCATGGATGGCGAGGCGGTCGCCCGCACGCTCCACATCCAGCCGGTCCAGCGTCTTCACCGGACTTTCCGCCTGGCAGTGGACCGAGCGGAAGGTCGTGAAGTCGTGCCGGCCGACCAGCAGTTGCGCGGCCTGCTGCATCGCGTCCGCATCCAGCGGCTGGATCACCCGCCAGACCAGCCCATTTTCCCAGGTCAGCGGCGCGCGGCGGTTGGCGATGCGATAGACATAGGAGCGGCCGGTGCAGGAGAAGCGCGCATGCCAGTCGTCCGCCACGGCCTCGCAGGCAAGGATCGCGACCGGCGCCGGCCGGAGAAGCGCGTTCAGCGCCTCCATCAGGCGGAAGGACGCGATGTCCTTCGCAATGTCGGCATGGGCGCGCATGCCAAGGCCGTGGACGCCCGCATCGGTCCGCCCCGCCGCATGGACGGCGACCTGTTCGCCCGTGACGGCGAAGATGGCGTCCTCCATCGCCTGCTGCACGCTCGGCCCATGGGCCTGCCGCTGCCAGCCCATGAAGGGGCGGCCGTCAAATTCGACGGTGAAGGCGAAACGGGTCATGGGGTCAGGCGTCGATCCGGCTGCCGGCGGGCATGTCATAGCCGCGCAGCAATTCGCCCGCCGACATCGCGCCCTTGCCCGCGCGCTGGATCAGCGCCGGGCGGATGCTGCCATGGCCGCAGCCGATCAGCAGGCTGTTGTCGAGCAACTCGCCCGCCGGGCCGTCATTCTCCTCGACATGGGCGGCGAGGATGCGGAACCGTTCGCCGCGATATTCGAAGAAGGCGCCCGGCATGGGGTTGAAGGCGCGCACCTGCCGTTCGACCTGATGCGCGTCGCGGCTGAAATCGATCCGCGATTCCGCCTTTTCGATCTTGGAGGCGTAGGTGACGCCTTCCTCCGGCTGGGCGACCGGCGGGTGGAGGGAGAGGTCGTCCAGCACCTCCACCATCAGTTCCGCGCCGGCTTCGGCCAGTTCCTGCGTCAGCGCGCCGGCGGTCTTGTCCTCTATGGGCGTCACATGCTTGGCGCGCATCGGGCCGGTGTCCAGCCCTGCCTCCATGTCCATGATGGTGACCCCCGTGACATTGTCGCCAGCGAGGATGGCGCGCTGGATCGGCGCAGCGCCGCGCCAGCGAGGCAGGAGGGAGGCGTGGATGTTCATGCAGCCCAGGCGCGGCGCCTCCAGGATCGGGCGAGGCAGGATCAGGCCATAGGCGGCGACCACCGCCACATCGGCGTTCAGCGCGGCGAAGGCGGCCTGCACCCCGGCATCCTTCAGCGAAACCGGCGTGCGCGCCTCTATGCCCATTTCCAGCGCCCTCGCATGGACGGGGGACGGACGGAGCGCCTTGCCGCGTCCGGCCGGGCGGGGCGGCTGGCTGTAGGCGGCGACGATGTCATGCCCGGCCTTTGCCAATGCCGCCAGGGCCGGCACGGCGAAATCCGGGGTTCCCATATAAACGATGCGCATGGCGGGCCTTTTGTTGGGTTTCGGCGCCGGCCGGCGCCGCCTCTGAAATGCGCTGGGAGGCGTATTTCCGAAGACGCCTCTCAAACCCCTTGTGTCCGCGACTTGCAAGCCCTTATTCCGGTTCCATGGCTTCTCCCGAGATCGAAGCGCTGACGCAGGCGCTGTCCCGCCTGCCCGGCCTTGGCCCGCGTTCGGCGCGGCGTGCCGTGCTGCACCTGCTCAAGAAGCGGGAATCCGCGCTGGAGCCGCTGCTGCGCGCCCTGGATGCGGTGAACGAACGGCTGGTGACATGCAGCCTGTGCGGCAATGTCGATACCGTCGATCCCTGCGGCATCTGCGCCGATCCGCGCCGGGATGCGCGGGCGCTTTGCGTCGTGGAGGATGTTGCGGACCTGTGGGCGCTCGACAAGTCGCGACTGTTCCCGGGTCGATTCCATGTGCTGGGCGGTCGGCTGTCTGCGCTGGAAGGCGTGCGTCCGGAGGACCTGTCCATCGATGCGCTGGTCGCGCGGGTGGAGGCCGGCGGCATAGACGAGGTGGTTTTGGCGATGAACGCGACGCTGGAGGGACAGACCACCGCCCATTATCTGGCCGAACGGCTGGAGCGTTTTCCCGTGCGCCTGACGCAACTGGCGCATGGCGTGCCGGTGGGCGGGGAACTTGACTATCTGGACGAGGGGACGTTGGCCCAGGCGCTGAGGGCGCGACGCCCCGTCGGGTGAATGTGGCGGTCGCTTGAAATTTTCCGGCCGTCCGATTATTTTGGTTCCATGGCCATTCTTCCCATCCTGGAGGCGCCCGATCCGCGCCTGCGTACCATCTCGTCTCCGGTGGAGGCGATCGATGACGATTTGCAGCGTCTGATCGACGACATGTTCGAAACCATGTACGACGCGCCGGGCATCGGCCTGGCCGCGATCCAGGTGGGCGTACCCAAGCGGGTGCTGGTGATCGACCTGCAGGAACCCGAATCCGATGAGGAGGGCGCGCCGCCGGTCAGGAAGCCGATGGTGTTCATCAATCCGGAAATCCTGGAAGGATCGGAGGACCTGTCGGTCTATAATGAGGGTTGCCTGTCTGTCCCCGACCAGTTCGCGGAAGTGGAGCGGCCGGCGAGCATCCGCGCGAGTTGGATGGACAGGGACGGACGCATCCATGAGGAGCGGCTGGAAGGGTTGCTGGCCACCTGCCTGCAGCATGAGATGGATCATCTGCAGGGCGTGCTGTTCATCGACCATCTGTCGCGGTTGAAGCGGGACATGCTGATGAAGAAGCTGACCAAGGCGCGCAAGGCGGCCTGATCCCAGCGGCAGAGCTAGGCAGTAGTGACGATTTAATCATTTGAGCCATAGCATGATGCTGGCGAGTTTGACGAAGCCGAGGAAGTTTGCGGCGAGTTTGTCATAGCGTGT
>NZ_LTAB01000044.1:0-23528 GCF_001580035.1 Sphingobium sp. 22B
ACACGCTATGACAAACTCGCCGCAAACTTCCTCGGCTTCGTCAAACTCGCCAGCATCATGCTATGGCTCAAATGATTAAATCGTCACTACTGCCTAGCGGTCAACGGAAGTGCGGGACATCCCACCCGCGTCCGCCTGGCTGTCGAGATCGGAAACGGTCCGTATCGATCTTCCCGTCTGGAAGTTCGTTTATTGGTTTCTATATGAAACCGATCAGATCAGTGAGGATCAGGACATGAACCGGCCGATGAGAAGCGGCGCCGGCGGCGCACGCCCTGAAGGCCAGCGCCGCAGGGGCCATATGGATGATGCGATCGGCGTCCTTGGCCGGCGGATGGGGGGCGGGGTGGTTCCCCTGATCCTTCCCGTTCTGGCGACGATGGCCTTCCTGATGTTCTTCACGACGGTCTATCGGTGGGTCGACGATCTGCTGGTCGCCAGCGTGATCGCCATGGTCGCGCCGATGATGGTCCTGCCGCTGCTCCTCCGGCAGAAGGGCGTCAACTGACGCCCTCCGCGCTCAGCGCATCCATGGCCAAGGCCACGGCGCCCAAAGGACCGGCCTGATCGCCAAGCAGCGGCGTCATGACGATCCGGCCGATGCTGGAATCGTCGACATGCGGCAAATAGCCCCCAAGCTGGACGACGACGTTTCGACGGACCTTCGCCAGCAGACCGGTCCGCCCCATGCCCACGCCGCCGCCGATCAGCACCTGTCGCGCCGCGGTGCCCAGCAGGATGGTGGAGACGAGATGGGCGATGTCGCTGGCGACATCGTCCCATCGGGGGTCGGCGGGATCGATCTCATGGCCCGGCGTGCCGAAGCGGTGGGCGAGCGCGGGCCCGGACACCAGACCCTCGATGCAATCGCCGTGAAAGGGGCAACGGCCCGCAAAGCCGTCGCCGGGAGCGCGCGGAACACGGATATGGCCGATTTCCGGATGCATGGCGCCATGGACGGTGCGGCCGTTGAACGCGAACCCTGCGCCCACGCCGGTCCCGATCGTGATGTAGCACAGGCTGTCGGAGGGCGCGTCCCCCAGCGCGCCCGCGCCCCAGCGCAGCTCCGCCAGAGCGGCTCCGTTGACGTCGGTGTCGATCATCGCGGGGCAATCGAAGGGCGCGGTCAGCGTGCCGAATATGTCCGCGCCCGCCCAGCCGGGCTTGGGCGTGGGCAGCATGACGCCGAAGTCCGGGGCGCGGCGGTCGAGCCGAAGCGGGCCGAAGCTGCCGATTCCGATGGCGGCGATGGGCGCCTCCGCATGCCAGCGTTTCAGCACCGCGACGGCTCTGGAGAGCGTCTCTCGCGGCGTCGTGGTCGCTATCGTCTCCCGGTCGACAATCGTCCCGCCGCGCGCGCGGAGCACCAGGACCTTGGTCCCGCCCAGTTCGATTCCGGCCAGCATCGGTTCAGCATCCATCATCGCCGTCCAATCATATTGCCTCAGGCCCTGCAAGTGCGGAGCGCACCGTCATGCGTGGCCCAATTCAACATTTGTACAATGGGATGGCGGCTTTTCCATTGCCGACCGCTATCAGGGCGGGAAGAACAGGGCAGGGCGCGACGAACGCAACCCGATGATTTGGAGGCAATGGATCATGATCCGGCAAAACCCGTGCTTCAACCCCGTGCCGGTTGCCGCCCGATGAGGGCGCCGCTGCTCATCTGCGCGCTGCTGCTGACGGCTTCGGCCTGGCCCATCGCTGCGCAGACGCCTGCCGATCCGCTGGGCTTCGTCGATCCGCTGATCGGCACCGGCCCGGAAGGCCACACTTTCCCTGGAGCCTCCGCGCCTTTCGGCATGGTCCAGCTTTCGCCCGATACCGATACGACCTGCCAGGTGCGCGACTGCTATGCCCATGCGGCGGGCTACAGCTATCATGATCCGACGATCCAGGGATTCAGCCACACCCATTTCTCCGGCGCGGGCCATTCCGATCTGGGCGACATATTGGTGATGCCGCAGACGGGCGCCGTCCGGCTCGATCCGGGCGATCCGAAACAGGCGGGCTCCGGCTATCGCCAGCGCTTCTCACACGACAGCGAGACGGCCAGGCCCGGCTATTATGCGGTGACGCTGGCCGATAGCGGCATCCGGGCGGAGCTGACAGCGGGCGAGCGGGTGGGCATCCACCGCTATGCCTTTCCGGCGGGGCGGGAGGCGCATCTGCTGATCGACCTGCGCTCCTCTCTTTACGATTATCCGGGCAAGATCCTCTGGTCCGGTCTGCACCTCCACCCGGACGGCACGCTGACGGGCTTTCGCGAGACGCGGGGATGGGCGGCGGGCCGCAAGCTGTTCTTTGCCATGCGTTTTTCCGCACCCCTGAAGGATCATGCCTTCATCGACCGGGACCAGGCGGTTCCCTATAAAGGCTTCCAGGCGCCGGGGCGGGGCAGCGACGCGCTGGCCGAGAAGCTGGGCAAGGCGCTGGAGGCAAGGCTCGACTTCGGCAGGCTCGATGGCCCGTTGGAGGTCCAGGTCGCGCTTTCAGGGGTGGATGAGGGCGGGGCCATCGCCAATCTCGATGCCGAAGGCGCCGGTTTCGACACCGTCCGGAGGAGAACCGAGGACGCATGGCGGCAGGCGCTCGGGCGGCTGGAGATGGATGCGCCGGAGCCGATGCTCAGGAATCTCTACACCGCGCTCTACCATACGCTGCTGGCGCCCAGCATCTGGTGCGACGTCGACGGCCGCTATCGGGGGCCGGACGATCAGGTTCATGCGGCGAAGGATTTCACCTTTCGCTCGACCTTCTCGCTCTGGGATACCTTCCGCGCTGAACATCCCTTGCTGACGCTGGTCCAGCCGGAAAGGACGACCTCCGACGTCGTCAACTCGCTGATCGCCAGCCGGGAACACAGCCCGCACGGCATATTGCCGGTCTGGCAGTTCGCCGGGCGGGAGACATGGACGATGATCGGCTATCATGCGGTGCCGGTGATCGCGGACGCCTATCTGAAGGGCTTCAGGGGATTTGATCCTGACAAGGCGCTGGCCGCCATGGTCGCCAGCGCGGATTACGCGCCCTATGGCGGGCTGGGCGACTATATGAAACTGGGCTATGTGCCCATCGACCGGGAACCGGAGGCGGCGTCGAAGACGGTCGAATATGCCTATGACGACTGGGTGATCGGCCGCATGGCGCAGGCCATGGGGCGCGGCGATGTGGCGAAGCGCTTCCTCGCCCGTTCGTCCAACTGGCGCAACGGCTTCGACGTCGGGAGCGGCTGGCTGCGGGCGCGCAAGGCCGATGGCAGCTTTCGCACGCCGTTCGATCCGGCCGCGATCAACTATGGTTCGGATTATACGGAGGGCAATGCCTGGCAATATAGCTGGTTCGTGCCGCAGGATCAGGCGGGGCTGTTCCGCTTGCTGGGCGGCGACGCCAGGGCGATCGCGAAGCTCGACGCCATGTTCGACTATGATGTGTCGAAGCTCGACTACAGCCATGCGGAGGATATTGCCGGGCTGATCGGGCAATATATCCATGGCAACGAACCCAGCCATCATGTCGCCTATCTCTATGCTTATGCGGGCGCGCCCTGGCGGACGCAGGCGCGGTTGAAGCAGATCGTCGAGAGCCAGTACAAGCCGACACCCGACGGACTGTCTGGCAATGACGATCTGGGGCAGATGTCGGCCTGGCTGCTGTTCACGGCGTTGGGCTTCTATCCCGTGACGCCGGGATCGAACCAATATGTCATCGGTCGCCCCTTCGTCCGCCGCGCGGTACTGACGCTTCCCAACGGCAAGCGCTTCACGGTGGAGGCGGAAAATCTGTCCGCCGCCAATGTTTATGTGGGTGCGGTCGAACTAAACGGACGGCCGCTGCGGCGAAGCTGGATCGCGGACGGGGAGATCCGCAAGGGCGGGACGTTGCGCTTCACCATGCAGGCAAAGCCGAACCGGGAATGGGGGAGGGGAGCGGGAACCCGGCCCTATTCGCTTTCTACCGCGCCGGCTGAGCGGTGATGGGCGTGGCAAGGATTGAACTTGTGATGCCTGCGATGTCAAGGCGGCGGATGGGCGGTGGTGATTTTTCTATTACGGGTCAAAGGGTTGCTTCTAACGCCAAGCGCCCGTGCCCGGAATTTGCCCCGTTCGGCTAAAAGATCAGATTTTCCCAAAATGGCTCTTTCATTCGCGGTGATTTCGACCCTGACAATAGTGCAACTGAGCATTAGTTTCTACCCTGCCGAAATTCGGCACCTGATGGTGCCGCACGCAGGCTCATTTCTTAATACATCTTGATTATAACAGATGCGTCGGCGGATGGCTTCTATCGGTCCGTTTCAAGCAGCGGAAGGGCGCACCTTGTGTAGGCATTCGGTGAAGACCGCGGGCTACTGGTGATCGCGTTTATGCTCGCTGAGCAGGTCGCGAAGGCACTCGATGCCGTCTTCGGACAACCGCTACCTCAATATGAATGACCTCAAGGAGATGAAGAAAGTCGACTGCGACAAGCCGCCTAGCCAGCATGACCAGCCGCTATTTGCAGGACTTGCCGCACACTACCAAATTTTAACTAGACACCGCTCCTACCCAGACGATAGACGACCAAGACTCATCCTGACGTTGTTTAAGGTGGAGACGCGATTTTGTCCCGTACGACTGAACGCACGAAAGCCAATCTGGAGGCTAATGCCTTCTGGAGAACCTATCAGGAACACCCCGCTTATGCTGCTTTCACGCAAGACGTTCGGAAAGCAATGTATACAAACTCCCCGGCAACAGATTGGACCCGAAACCTAGATATGGTCAAAATGCGCAGTCAGTCTCGCAGCACGAGCATCGACCTGTGATTTCCGCTGATGATGTGCGTGCGGCGTACCGCCTAATCCTCGGCCGTGAGCCGGACGAAGATCTAAATTATGAGGATGCCTGCAATCGGTATCCAAATCTGGCTGCCCTCCGCAAAGAGATGGTCAGTTCCGCCGAAGCTGGAAGTACGCTGTACGACAGTATCACGCCGCGCCTCGGGAGCGTATGGGTTCAGCGGCCAACTTACTTTGGTCGGCAGATTCAGCTTTGCTTGTCCGATGCTGCCGTTTCCAAGACGATCATGTTGACGGGGGATTGGGAACCGGCGGTGGGCCGCCAAATACTTAAGATGCTTCGCCCAGGCGACACCTTCCTGGATGTCGGTGCGAACATAGGCTGGTTCTCGCTGTTGGCTGGAGACTTCCTCGCCCGCAGTGGCTCCGGACGCGTCATCGCTATAGAGGCCAATCCAACACTTGTTCCTCATATCAGCGCGTCAATCGTCAAGTCAGGCCTTGCGGATGTCATTTCATTGAAGCCCTACGCAGTTTCAGACAGGATCGACGTGGTCGAGATGAGCGTAAGTGAGCAGGGGAATGTAGGCGGCCTCAGTATTGCCCCATTATCAGGAAATACCAACAAGAATGTCGTGCCCGCGCTGCCCTTAGACGTTCTTCTCGCGGATGTACCGCGGATCGATCTTATAAAGATGGATATAGAAGGTGCCGAACCGCTCGCGATTGCAGGCGGCGCTGATCTTTTGCGAAAGCACCGACCGAAGATCATCATGGAGATCAATGGAGATGGTCTGAGCGGAGTTTCAGGACATTCCGTAGATGATTTGCTGCGGCAGATGGCGGCCTTTGGCTACAGCCCCTGGAGGTTTAAGGGTTTGGATGACCCGCAAATGCTTAGCCGCGCACAAACTGAAGATCTGGTAGCGCATCATGGATATGACGATGTCCTTTTCCTAATGTGACAGCATCCTCCCCGCTAAGGCCCCTAGTCTCGATTAACCATGGAAACGCTTTTATCTCGGAGATGAATCAGCGCCCAGCATTCCGTCGCCACCAGCCGCCGCTACGGAATGCGGGCAAGAGAACTTGAATAGCCATGACTTGATGACGGGAATGGACGTTACTCAGGACTCCAGCGTTAAACCGGCTTTGCCTACGCAACGGTTCATTACCGAGGGTCCGTGTCTTACAGACGAGTACGCAGCCCAAAGCGTTTTGCGTGGCACGTGGCCCTATGTTGAAAATACACGCCGCAACGCATGACGGCAGTCATTCGCTCTTAGCTGTCTGGTTGTGACACAGGGTGAGGGGTTGGGGAAACAAACACCAATTATCATTGCAGCGCGTCGCGACGCTTGGTTCGACAAATTGGTCAAAAAAACGACCGAAGCGTTCATCACTCTCGCTTTCACCCGTCCTGCGCATCGATTCTGGCCCCATCTTGCCCAAGGCACCCCCGATGCACTATTCCCTACACCGCATAGGGGCCCAGCACCGCCACTTCCACCCTCCCAGCATAGGCAGGGGCTGAGGACTGCAGGCATGAAAATGCTCTAGACTTTTCAAGAGCGGCCATCTACCACCCAAGCGAAATTGAGAGCTTTTTAGCATGATCGCGCGTATAAAGAACCTATACAATAAGATTGATGGCCTTTTTATAATCTGTGTCATAATTCCGACCTTTTGTTCTTTATTATACTTTGGCCTTTTTGCGTCAGATGTATATATATCTGAGTCTCGTTTTGTTGTGCGCAGTCCTGAGAAGCCAGCAGCTTCTCCGCTTGGCTCCTTTTTGAAAGGAGCAGGCTTTGCCAACGCGGGCGACGAAATTTATGCATCACAAGATTATGTTGAATCGCGCGACGCTCTCGCTGCTCTAAACAAAACAAAATTTGTGGAAAAGGCTTACGGAAATTCGTCCATTTCGATATTCGATCGTTTCAATCCTTTGGGCGCAAACGGATCGTTTGAAGACCTTTATAGATATTATCGGAACAAAGTAGAAGTGAAGCATGAAACAGCTTCTTCTATAAATACGCTGACCGTACGTGCTTTTAAGCCAGAGGATGCACTTGCGCTAAATGAAGGGCTACTTGAGCAAGCCGAGGCGTTGGTAAACAGACTAAACCGTCGTGGACGGGATGACCTGATACAATATGCCGAAAGCGAAGTAAGCGAAGCCAAGAACGAAGCATCAAACGCTGCGCTGGCGCTGTCAGATTACCGAAACCGCGAGGGAGTCGTCGATCCGGAGAAACAAGCAACAGTTCAATTGCAGATGATCTCCAAACTACAGGACGAATTGATTGCAACCCAAATGCAAGTGACTCAACTTCGACGGTTTACACCTGAGAACCCGCAGATTCCTTCATTGATAACTCGGTCTAAAGAGCTTTCAGGCGAGATTGACCGCCAGTTGGGCATGGTTGCAGGCGATCGCAGGTCACTGGCCGCCGCAGCCGCGAAGTTTCAACGACTTCAGTTGGAAAGTCAGTTTGCGGACCGTCAACTCGGCGCGGCGATGGCGGCATTGCAGGAAGCTCGCAATGAAGCCCGCCGCAAGCAGGCTTATGTAGAGCGCATCGTTCAGCCTAGCCGCCCCGATAGCGCACTTGAGCCCCGCCGACTGCGCGGAGTTCTTGCTACGCTGGTACTCGGATTGATCGCATGGGGAATTCTGAGTATGCTGCTGGCAGGCGTAAAAGAGCACAATCACTAATGCCTTTCGAGCAGCTCGGAGGATTGCCTTCCAACCGCACCATAGCAATTGTTTCACAGGGTCTATTTGAACGAAGTGATTCAATTGGCTATGATGCGGTTTTCCAGGCTCGGGTATTAGAAAAAATATACCCTGGGCAGGTCCGGGTTTTCTCCGAACGCTTCAATCAGTCGCTCTACCCCGACATCAACATTGAACCAATTTCTCTGTTTTTTTCCAGCGTTGATGACAGCTTTATCACCATCTATCACTATTGTGATGGTTGGCCTGCATTTGACGAGTTTATCGAGCGATCTCCTATTCGCGTTATTCTGCGCTGGCACAATAATACGCCGCCTTGGTTCTATATCCCTGAAGCCCTCCGGTTTGCTGAGCGCTCTGTCCGAGGATTTCAGACAATAGCTGGGCTATGCGAACATGCGCATATTTTCTATTGGGTTAATTCAGACTATACTGCCCAACAATTACAGCAACTTGGTGGCGATCCTGACAGAATAAGAACCGTACTCCCGGCAAGTCGATATTTGGATGCCTCAACCCGAGAAGCATCGGCAATCTCCACCGGCATGCCAGATGCTCATCCCTCACAGGATGAGATCATCCGGCTATTGTTCGTTAGTCGCGTGGTGCCTCATAAGGGACATTTTCACATCATGCGCGTCGCCGACATCCTCGCCAAACGTCATGGCGTGGAAGTGGAGGTCCATTTTGCTGGCCGACGCGATGAAGGTATGCGGCAATTCAACGCCGAATTGAACCAACGAGCTCAGGCATCTTCCGCTCGGATCGTATTTCACGGCGAAATAGATGAGGCACAGCTGTCTCAACTCTATGCAACTTCGACAACTTATCTATGCATGTCCGAGCATGAGGGATTTGGCTTGCCAATCTTCGAGGCAATGCACGTTGGTCTTCCTGTCGTGGCTCGCGCAACCACCGCATTAATCGAATTGACAAAAGATCATCCGCTTTGTTTCGTTAACGGTACGGACGCCCAACTAGCTGAGGCTATTCTTGCAACCCGAAATGAAGTTATGCGAAGTCGGGTTATCGAGCTTCAACATCGGATTGCCTCCGATTATTCCACATCGGTAATCACAAAGCAGATATTGGGGATCAGTAGCGCAGACAAGATGTTTCGCCTTAAAGGCGACGCTGCTCTGGTATCCGGAGAAATTTCCCGATGGTTGCTCAATTTGAAAAATTCACGGTCTTCCGCCGGTCACCAAATCAACCCCGACTGCGTCGATGATCCCTATCGTTTCGTAACCAGCTATGACCTAAAGGCGTATGACTATCTCCTATCTAATCAGATAGGCAAAATTGACCTGTCGCGAGAGTTTGACGGATTTCGCGAGATAGTATGGCTGTCGGCAGCTAAATTTGATTTTCTGGACATTCACACAGATTCGAATGGCTTACTGATAAATGGCCTCCGCCGCCGGTTAGGTCACATTATATATGGCCCCTTTGCTCCGTGCGACCATGGACGCTATGAAGTGATATTTCACTTTGATGTGAAGGACGTGCATCAGAGCGGGCGCGTAGGCATCGATGTTTGCGGCGAAGGTGATAATATTCTGGCAAGCCGCAGAATCAACGTGCGGCGCCGAGGGAAGCTCGCTGCCTCGATCCCTTTCACCGTAGAAAGAGATCGAGATAGATTGGAGTTTCGGGTAGCCATCGTGCGAGAAGGCAGTTATCTTATGTATTTTAAAGGAGTAAGCATCCGGCAGGCGCAGGCTAAGAAATCCCGTTTCTGGCGGTTAAGAAATTGGGATAAGTGATGAAGACGTTAGCCCGCTTCAGCGAACTCAAAACAAGCTGGCTGATACAGCGGCGTGTTATCGGTGCTCTTCTGCTTCGGGAGGTACTAACCCGTTACGGTCGACATAATATAGGCTTCCTATGGCTGTTCGCAGAGCCGATGATTTTCACGTTGGGAGTGACAACTCTCTGGACGGTCACAAAAGCCACCCACGGGTCAAGCCTCCCTATCGTAGCTTTCGCTATTACCGGCTATTCTAGCGTGCTGCTCTGGCGGAATATGCCAGGGCGTTGCATTGGCGCGATCCAGCCAAACCTTTCACTACTGTTTCACCGGCAAGTACGGGTAGAAGATATATTTTTCTCCCGCCTGCTGCTCGAGGCAATGGGTGCTACCTCGTCCTTCATGGGCCTGAGCATCATGTTCATCGCAATTGGCTGGCTTAAGCCTCCAGAAGATGTCGCCAAGGTGATTGAAGGCTGGTTCATGCTTGCTTGGTTCGGCGCTGCGCTTGCCATCCTTCTGGGTGCACTGGCAGAACAGTCGGAACTTGTGGACAAGTTCTGGCATCCCTTTTCCTACCTACTTTTCCCTTTATCTGGTGCAGCTTTTCTGGTCGATTCTTGGCCAGTGGAGGCTCAAAAATATATTCTCTATTTGCCAATGGTTCATGGTGTCGAATTCGTTCGCGACGGTTTTTTCGGTAGTGAAATTCGAGCACACTATGATGTCGGATACATGGCCACTTTCTCTGCAATATTAACTGTGCTTGGCTTCGCCCAAATGCGCAAAATCAGCCGGACAGTTATACCCGAATGATATCCCTTGCTCATGTTTCGAAAGAATATCCGACACATTCTGGGCGAGCACTCGTCCTGGATGATGTCAGCTTTTCGGTAATGCCTTCACAAAAAGTAGGTATTCTCGGCCGCAATGGCGCGGGCAAATCGACGTTAATCCGCATCATAAGTGGGGCGGAACGACCAAGCAGTGGTGCGATCACGAGGAACATGAGCGTGTCATGGCCTCTAGCGTTTGGTGGCGCCTTCCAAGCGTCGTTGACTGGTCTTGATAATATTCGTTTTATTTGCCGTATATATGGCCAGAGCCCCAAAGATGCCGAAGCCTATGTCCAGGAATTTTCAGAACTCGGACGTTATTTGCGAGAGCCTGTTAAGACATATTCTTCAGGCATGCGAGCACGCCTAGCATTTGCAATTTCCATGCTAATTGAGTTTGATTGCTTCCTAATTGATGAAATTATGGCTGTGGGCGATGTGCGTTTTCAGCGAAAATGTCATGATGAACTTTTTGTAAAGCGTGCTGATCGCGCAATGATAATAGTATCTCACGACGAGAGTTATATAAGAAGCCATTGCTCTGAAGCATATATATTGCACGAAGGACGTATTATCCGGGGAGGGAACTTGGATGATACGATTTCTATTTACAACTCTCTGATGCAGTAATCCAGCTACCGAGGGGAACCTAATGAAACTGAGAGTATCTCTTAGAAAGCTAAAGGTAAGAGACATTGCACGCGGTGACCGGGCACGCGACCGCCGTGATTGGGAGGCTGCTGCCGCAGCATATCATCGCGGCCTCAAGCAAAATCCCCACCTCGCGCCGATATGGGTGCAATACGGACACGCCCTCAAGGAGTTGGGCCAGCTTGGCGATGCAGAAGCGGCCTATCGTAAGGCAGTTGCTTTACGCCCCGATGATGCCGATGCTCGCTTGCATCTGGGCCATATTTTTAAATCGAATGGAAATAGCGAACGGGCAGCCATTACCTATCTTGATGCTTTCAAGCTCGACCCGGACAACCGGCACGTCAATTTTGAGCTGAAGATGTTGGGTCTTGATGTAGTGGCGCGCACAGAAATGCTCCGCGTTCAGGATCGGGCACTCACACATGTGGTAACTCGCTTGGAGCAGAACCATCAGGTTGCTGGTGAGAAGGATGCCTCGTTCTTCGATCGATACCGCAGCCGGTTCGCTGACGTTCGCCAGTTGGAAGAACTCGGCATCATCCATTCGGCCGAACAACATTATCGACATTATGGCTACCGGCAAGGTCGCGAAATTCTCGCCACTCTGGCTGAAACGCGACCGTCGCGCGCTATCGTGGTGTGCCCTAGCTTTTTCAAGCGCTGCGGGATTGGTGAACATGCGCGCTACCTTGCGGATTCCATCGAGAAATCAGGTCTCGAAACCCTGCGGTTGCGCACGACCCAGGAAGTGGCATTGCTCGACGCTTCTATTCTTAAGGATGCAGTGGTTGTTGTTAACCACGGCCCAGGGTTGTTCGACGGTTATAATCCCGAATTGTCGGAAGGCGAAGCTACGTCCGACATGGTAAGTTGCCTGCTGTCCCTATTCGCAACGCATAACTGTCGTCCTATCATTTTCATGCATTCGCTACTTGATGTCGACAACACGGTGATGTTCCCTAGGCAGCAGTTTTTGATGGAAAGCCCTATTCCAATCGCTACGACGATCGAAGCAGCGGCTAAGACCTTCAATATCGCTCGGGTCGAACACGGTATGCAACCTATCGCGTCGGCGGCTGTGAATAATGGAACACCTGCCGGCGAGCAGCTATTCTCCCGCGACTATCCGACGATTGGCTTTTTCGGCTTCTTCCAGTTTGGAGGCAAAAACTTCGACGCTCTGCTCACCCTCGCCGAGCGCGTGAAGGGAAAACTAGTTGGTTCTGTTGCTGGCTCGCCGCATGATATTGCAAAGCTTGAAGAGTTGCTGACTGAACGCACGATTCGTTGCAACATTGGCACGGGCTGGGTCGACGATAGTGAACTCGCGATCCGTCTATCGGAAGCAGATTATCATTATCTCCCTCAATATGACTATGACCACTGGAATAATAGTGGGACAGCGCGATTTGCGATGAACTTCGGCAAGCCGGTCATCCTGCCACCCCATAATCCATTCTTGGATCTCAGACAGTGGGCATTATTTGCAGACGAACATGATCTGCCAGCAATCATTGCACATCTGCGCGATGATAAGAAATATGATGCAGCATGTCAGCGGTCTATCCGCTACGGGCACGATCATCCGATGACCCGGGAAATGGTGCGCCTTGTCACAGACCTAGATGAAATACAGGCGGAAGATGGGCTCGCACAATTGATTAGTGCCAACACGTTTTGTGCATTGTCATTAGCTCGTTGCCCCTTCGCGGCATTCGTCTCTCGAGTGCGTTATCGCACCGGTACGATTATCTCATTTGAAGAATCTTCAGCTCGGTCGCCAGAACGGTTCCGGCAAATTGCAAAGCTACGTCAACAATATCCGGGCCTTTTTGAACAGACATATTCGTCGGTTCCTAAGATTGAATACTGGCGCGATCATTACGAACTTTCTGACTTCCTATTCCCGACGGCGTATGAAGCTTTTCTAAATGCCTACCGGAGTATCTTGAAGAGAGATCCGGACCTTTATGATGGTATATATGTAAGTAATTTGTGGAAAATGAATGTCCATGCATTGGAAAGCCCTAGCCGTACTGACCAAATTTCTGTCTTGATTACTTCTCTTCTTCGGCAAAAAAATGTTCTGCCGTTTGCTCCAGCAATCCAAATATATGATGCGGGCGAGCCCGTTATTTTCGATGCTAAAACTGCGGCTGACATTGGAAACCGCTTATCGAAATTCTGGGAAGAAGAATCAGAAGGAATTCCCCTATTGGGAACCAGTGGTCACCGAGGGCATGGCTATGTAGAAGATCTAAATATTTTCTCCGTATTAAGCTTGCCGACCCACCTTTTTGAGAGCAGCTTGGGAAATATTTTTCCCACCGTAAGCAATGTATCTGAAATTTCGAAAGACGTTTCGGCGCAAGCTCGCTACGCAAGCATAATTAACAAACTCGGGATTGCAAATATTAGAATTTCTGATTATTGTCTTCTTGATCATCCTATTGTTGGGCATGTAAATTTCGAGCGAACTTTATACTGTCTATCTGATTTCTGGCAGCTATCTGGTAACGAGTTCCTGTTCACCGCAACGCGCTCGCTGCTGAAGCGTGATCCTACCGCATTGGAAGTTTTCTATTTCGAACGTCTATATGAGGAGGGTGGACGCCGCGCAGTGCTTCGGGCTCTCCTTGCATTACCACAAGTTCACTGCCAGATTGTAGATATTAATGACGAATTAGAAGTTGAACGGCTAGAGAAAAATCAGCCTGAACTCACCGTCATGCACGAACAATTCAGATCCCCTGTTGCGGGTGGGTGGGATTTACGCAATCGATATCTGGAAGAACGCCGCAACTACGGGCGTGCTTGGCTGGCAATGCACGAGAAAAAAGAAAAGATTTGGACACAAAGCAATGGAAAGATGCAGGCTATTCTGTTTCTATCTTCGGAAGACTAGGCGGACTAGAGTATCCGTGATGATCAAGCCTGAGATTGCGCCCAGCATCTATCCGCCTTGAGCAGTGCGTTTGCGGTGATGACGAGCTTTCGCATGACGGCGGTGATGGCGATCTTGGCGGGCTTCCCGGCAGTAACGAGCTGCTGATATTTTGCCTTGAGGTCGGGATTGTACCGGGCGGCGACGAGGGCCGGCATATAAAGAGCCTGCCGCACGTTGGCGCGTCCGCCACGGATGAAGCTGGACACCTCGAAAAACCGGGTGATTTCTGTCTGATTGCGTAGGAAGGGTAACCGGTGTTCTCAGCCACGTTGATCCAGGGCATGAGTTCATGAACGCGATTGGCGGGATGGGCGTGGGCGAGCGCGGTTAGAGTCTGGGTCAGCCAGTCATGAGGATTGATGCCGCTCAGCTTGCAGTTTTCGATGAGCGTGGCGATGACCGCCCAGTTGTCGCCTCGCCGCATGACCCGCCCCGGCAAACCGGCGAATGTCGTCAACGTCGGCATCGCACGCGAATTGGCCCCTTCGTCTGGGACATCGCGACCAGCCTTGAACAACCAGTCTAATCAATCCGC
The DNA here is from genome assembly GCF_001580035.1 of Sphingobium sp. 22B. NCBI lineage: Bacteria > Pseudomonadati > Pseudomonadota > Alphaproteobacteria > Sphingomonadales > Sphingobiaceae > Sphingobium > Sphingobium sp. 22B. The sequence goes on from NZ_LTAB01000044.1 coordinate 14,246, forward strand.
AGCAGCAAAAGGAGTACCTACGCTAAACAACACTGCGCTGCTCATCAATGGAAGCGGCGGCACGGTAGGGCATCCCTCGATGTGATTCTGTGGCCGGTGAACGCCGACGCCCGACTTGAGACAGAGGCAGGCCCGCGACGAATACGCGGTCTTGCGGTATCCAATCCGCGCATCACAGTCTGATCAACCGTCGTCCAACGGCGCCGCTTCCTACCATGCGCAGCGCTACAAGCCCTCGCCGCCATTGCGGAGCGAACAAGCTCGACCTCCGATCTTGACCACGAACATGACAATCACGCAATCGGACCGGGGGAAATCCCCCAAAGATTCAAAACGGGCGAAAATCGCTCTAGGCGTTGCCTTATCGTGGAACGCTTAGCTCTTCTAATCGTTGGCTTTTACAGGTGGAGCTATGCCAAGAATTGCGGTCATTGGAAATTGTCAGGCGCTTGGTGTCGCCGAATGCATGCGCGGCATGCTGCCTGACTCTTATGTAAAATCATATTTGTCTTGGGAAATTTCCCGTTGGCATGAAAATGATGCTGACTTTATCCAAGACCTAAATGGCTTTGATTACGTATTCAGTCACGACGTAGAGCTGCTTGGTACAGGTATAAAAAACTTTCTTGAGTTGAAAAACAATGTCCCGAAGGCTCGCCTGTTTCCGATAATTGTGTTCCCCGCGTTTCATCCAGATCTAATATATATTGCCGTGGATGGCCAAGAAACATCGTTTTTTAATTCGCCGATCGGTCCATACAGTTCTGCTATTTCGTTACTTGCCTACAAACTTGGAATTGATACATGCGGAGCACTCAAACTATTTTCGGAGCCCGTATATAAACGGTTGGGCTATTTCGACACCTGGCAGGATTCCGTAGATGCACTATTAAAGTGCGGAGAAGAAGCTGAGTTTCCTCTCGGCAATTTGCTTGCAAAGTGGGTCCGGTCTGGGTGTTTCATGCACTCAATCAATCATGCAAAAATTTACGTGCTCGCAGATTTAGCTCGTGCCTTGCTAAACGATAAGGGTGTCCGGATTCAGGAGCCGAACTGTCTTGGGTATGTTCAGGATAGCGCTCAGGCCGATGCGGTCTGGCCGGTCTATCCGGAGATTGCTGCGCACATGGGTTTTTCAGGTAGTCAGGTATTCAGGCGGCCCAATCATGCGGGAGGCAATGTGAGGCAATATTTGACTCTTTGGAATTTCGTGGCCGAAAGCATGGCCTCCTATGGATATTTCACCTCGAAGAGCCTGAGATCTGATCGTGTAGACGGATGGTTGGCTGATGAAGAATTATGCCGCTTCATTTCGAATATAGCGGCGGCATAGTAAGTCTGCAACCGAGGAGGTTTAACGATCACCATGGACACTCCGATTGAAAGGCCGCAAACTCAGGTCGCCGCTGAAAAAGCATCCTCTAAAATGAGGGTGACACCTTTTACCGGTGCGGCGCCTTATCGTTTCTGGCGTCGAGCGTTGGTAGGAACCCCGCCGTTTCTCCTCGATCCGGTAACAGTTGTTCCTTTCAAAATTACGCGTCACGATAAAGTAGCAACTGCGGGCTCCTGTTTTGCTCAGCATATAAGCCGGAACCTTACCCGGGTCGGGTTTAATTATTTTGTCACGGAGCAGGCTCCTTCCGACATGCCAGTTGAAGCTGCCCAGGCCGAAAATTACGGTGTCTTTTCTGCACGCTACGGCAATGTCTATACATCTCGTCAATTTGTTCAGTTGCTCAAACGAGCATTCTATGGGCTTTCCCCGGAACTATCTGCCTGGACACGTTCAGATGGAGCATATATTGATCCATTCCGTCCGCAGATTAATGAAAGCGGGTTTTTAAATATTCAAGATCTTCAATATGCACGTGAATTACATCTTGAGGCAGTAAGAGAATTATTTCGAGAATTGGATGTTTTTATTTTTACCCTTGGGTTGACGGAGACGTGGATTCATAAGCCGGATGGTATGGCGGTGCCTATTGCCCCGGGCGTTGCCGGTGGCGATTGGGATCCAGAATTGTATGAATTTCGAAATCTCACTGTAAGTGAGATTATAGTGGATATGAAGGAAGCAATAGAAATTATTCGTGAGGTCAATCCAGATTCACGTATAATTCTTACAGTGTCACCGGTCCCACTGATTGCTACTAGTGTTGATCGTCACATTCTCATATCCAATACATACAGCAAATCTGCACTTCGGGCAGCAGCGGAAGATCTTTGCGCGAACTTTCATCAGACAATGTACTTTCCTTCTTATGAAATCATTACGAGCTTATCCAATGGCAACCGCTATTATGAGGATGACTTGCGGTCGATAGATCCGGCCGGAGTGGCACATGTGATGCGCATTTTTTTCCGTCATTTGATTGAGGAGAGTGCAACTAGAGCTGCACCTACCAGAGGGCTCGACATCCGTTCGGAAATTGCCGATGCTTCGAGAGTAATATGTGATGAGGAAGCGATCGACCCCAAAAAATAGCTCATCAGAAAGCGTTAGAACAAACACACTCTTTGTTCCGACAGCGAGTGTGACATAGCTGGACACCTCGAAAAACCGGTGGCGTTCTCTCACCTGAGATGATTCAATGTCTTGGTGTGACAGCGGAGGCTTGGATGGCGGGACAGCCGGGTTTCTTTGATCTTTCGGACCGATATGAGGCGTTGAGCGCGGCGGCGATCCGCTGGAACGGCTGTCGGGGGTGGTGGACTTTGAGCTATTCCGGGGTCCGCTGGTGGCGGCGCTGCAACGCGGCCCCCGGAACAAGGGCGGGCGACCACCATTCGATCCGGTGCTGATGTTCAAAATCCTGGTCCTGCAAGCCTTGTATTCACTGTCCGATGAGGCGACCGAGTTTCAGATTAAGGACCGGCTCTCGTTCCAGCGCTTCCTGGGTGTTGGCCTGGAAGGCACGGGGCCTGATGCGACCACAGTTTGGCTGTTCCGCGAGAGGCTTGTAAAAGCCAAGGCAATCGACCGGCTATTCGCGCGCTTAGATGCCGCGCTCAAGGATCGGGGATATCTGGCCATGGATGGGCAGATCATCGACGCCACCGTCGTGCCCGCACCCAAGCAGCGCAACACGCAGGAGGAGAAGACGGCGATCAAGGAAGGCCGTATCCCCAAGGGCTGGAAGCCGGACACCTTGAAAAACCGGTGGCGTTTGACGGCTTGAGGTGATTCACTGCCGGAACGCGACAGCGGAGGCAGAGCCGGCCACATCGAAGCTGGCGCTGGCAAGGCCAAACATTCGGAAAAACTTGGCCATCGCAATGCCCTGCGCCCACCCGCGCACAGGTCTCATAACCCCCTCGGGGCCGCACTCGAACTGGGTGGGAAGACGATCTCGGAGGAGGGAGCACCTCATTTTTGACAGGCGACTATCGTAGCAATGACAGCCAGCGTTTCCTCAGGATCACGCACGCGTACCGTATCAAGACCCAATTCCTTCGCTGGATAATCATTACCGCCAGGAAAAATTGCGTCGCCGATGAACATCATGTCGTCCAGTGAAATGCCACTTTCGTCGTGTAACTTCTGGAGACCATATGCTTTGTCGACACCCTCACGCGTGATGTCGATCGAGGTTGCCCCGCCCATGTTGATCGATAGCTCGGGCAGGCGCCACCGCAAATCAGCCTGTATGATCTTGCGCTTGGCAAAATCGGGATCCCATACTTCCTTTGCATGGATTGGCGCCTGCTGGCCCAAGGCGGAAAAGGTGATCTGGCTACCGCGATCCTCTATGCGTTCGCCCCATACTTTCTCCGGAACAAAGCCCGTTGCCGTAAGCGAAGCGTCGAAGGCCTCAAGGATCTCCTTCTTTTGCGCTTCGTGGAATAATTCAGCATACACAGCGCTCCAGCTTCCACCCTTATATGTGAATAGCTTAGTTCCGGTGGTTGGCATCAGCCAAAGTCTCGACAAATCAGCCTGCACGGGCAAGCGGCTCGCCACTTGCTTTTCGAACTGTGGCCAATCACCGCCAGAAATAACTGCCACATGCGCGACTGAAAGGAGATTTGAAAGCGCTTTCTGCATGGGAGCTTGAAGTGGCTGCTTACTCTCGGCAAGAGTTCCATCAAGATCAAAGGCGATGAGCTTTTTCATGAGAAATTCCGTAAGTTCTAAACGCTGTTAATTATTGTTCAATGAATTTGAAAGGCTAACAATAGGGAAAACAGACGAAGAAATTATATTTACAAATTTTTGAACATCAGCAATCGGTGCGGTCGAGACATAGATAATATCTTTATTTTTAATAGCGAAAACCTGTGCAGCAAAAAAAGATGCAGGGTCACGAAGGTCGATCCGATAAATTACGGGGATTAGCCCTGCCTCGCCGAGTACCTGGCTGCTCGGTAGCTTCCCACTCTCTGACGTTGAATGCATTGGAAGGCGGGCGAGGAAATCCGGGTCCTCAAATCGAAAAATGAACGCACCTGAAGGATTTGCCTTCTGATCGTCCAATCCGCCAACGCGCCCCAAAGCCTGGGCAAGCGTCAAGCCTGTGGCTTCAAATTGCACCTCTTTATTTTGCCCCGTAGCTCCAAGAGCCGTGAAGCTAAGTGGCTGGTAATAAGCGGTGATGACATCGCCCGGAGCTAAAATGATATTTTGCAGAGGATCGTGGATAATCGCTTCAAGAGGCAGTGAGCCTACAATATTTCCCCGATTGATTTGAATAGTCATCTTTTCAATTGATTGACGTGTTCCTCCAGATAAGGCCAATGCATCCAGAACGCGCTCACCTTTACCGGTCAGCGGTATTACACCGCTGCGCTCTACTTCACCAACAATCGTCGCAGTTTTAGTAGCATTACGAGCGAAGCTTACCATTACTTGTGGCAAATGTGCTTTATTGCGGAGCCTGCGGGTGATTTCGGTCTCCACCTGATGCGTCGTCAGGCCGATGACGGAAAGTTGGCCTGCGAAGGGTACCGAGATCACACCATCGTTATTGACGACCTGGTCGGGAAATGCCGAAGCACGAGCGATGGTCACATTTGCGCTATTGAGCGCAGAACTTCCATCTTCTGATGGGCGATTCGATAATGAAGCGACGGAACCGAAAAGCGCTGCGGGAGGGGCTTCCCAAATAGAAATGCTCAGTACATCGCCTGCTCCAATCACAGTTCCGACTGGAGCCGCCTCAGATAGCGAACTGGAAAAGCGAGGAAAGCGTTGCGCGGCCTGTGCCGCATTCGCTCGCTTCATATCCAAATCAATTAAATAGACCGAAGAACCCGTTTTGCTTTCAGCAGAATTTCGTATGTTCGCAATTGATGGGCCGGAAGCGCTCATCATGCTACACCCCGCCAACAACGAAGGTGAGCATATGAGCATCGCCAGACCCAATGGACGACGCACCAAACGGCCACGATCAAGCTTCATAATCAACGCTATTTCCTCATTTGAGTCACCAGCCAGGGTGATTCGACGGCCTAAATTTTTGCAGACTGTTACTCGCTACTCGAGCACACCAAAAGCATTTTCGAACTGCGCCTCGTTCGATATATGCCTGATCAGTACACATCGAATTTTGTTGAAAATATCGCCGCCATTGTTATCTGCAGGCAAAGAATTCCAGCTGGACACCTCGAAGAACCGCCTATTCAGCCGCGACCTGCAGCAGCAGCAGGGGTGAGCAGGCCTTCGGCGGTTTCATAACCCTGTAGGATTTACTGATTTTCTGCGTGACTGGCGCCGTCTCAGCGCTGTTTGCCGTCATGCGGACGCAGTACGCCCATCGAGCCAGGCAAGCCGTTGGAAATTATAGGCCAGGTTCGCCATTCCGATCTTTATGCGGGCACGGGCGATGCCGATGGTGCGTACAGGCCCATGCGATGCTTCTGCCCGGCGAACACGTGCTCGACCGACGAGCGCACGGCTGAGCGCTTTGCATTGGCGCGCGCGATGCGCTCGGGCATTGCCCGGCGGTGCGGCTTTCGCTGGTGGATGTTGCTCTTGAACATGCCCTTGGCCAGGAACGCCTCGTTCTTCTTCGAGCGATAGGCCGTGTCCGCCCAGACGCCCGAGGCAGTGTTGGCGCGGCTCACCAGGTCGGGCAACCGGGCGCCGTCATGGGCATTGGCGGCGCTTGCGTCCCAAGTGCGGATCAGGCCGTGCGTGCGGTCGATACCGATATGGTTCTTGTAGCCAAACATCGGGATGGCAAGATCGACCGGCTTGAACGCCTTGGAATCGGTGCCTTCCTTCACCTTAGCCTTGGTGTACTTCACGCTCCAGCGCGCATCACGATCCTTTTGCCGGACCTTTGCGGGTTTGTCTTTCCAGCGTTCCGGGATCCGGCCTTCCTTGATTGCTGCCTTCTCTTCCTGGGTATTCCGCTGCTTGGGCGCGGGCACGACCGTCGCATCGATGATCTGCCCGCCCATGGCGAGATAGCCCCTGTCCGTTAGCGCGGCATCGAAGCGGGCGAAGAGCTTGTCGATCGCTTTGGCCTTCACCAGGCGCTCCCGGAACAACCACACCGTCGTTGCATCGGGCACCGTTCCGTCAAGCCCCCGGCCCAGAAAACGCTGGAACGAGAGCCGATCCTTGATCTGGAATTCCGTTGCATCATCCGACAGCGAATAAAGCGCCTGTGACCTGATCCCCGGATTTTCCTCCAAGCTGGACATCTCGAAAAACCGGTGGCGTTCTCTCACCTGAGATGATTCAATGTCTTGGTATGACAGCGGAGGCTTGGATGGCGGGACAGCCGGGTTTCTTTGATCTTTCGGACCGATATGAGGCGTTGAGCGCGGCGGGCGATCCGTTGGAACGGCTGTCGGGGGTGGTGGACTTTGAGCTATTCCGGGGTCCGCTGGTGGCGGCGCTGCGACGCGGCCCCCGGAACAAGGGCGGGCGACCACCATCGATCGATTTTGTTGAAAAACTCTAGTGGCGTCATTCAGCGGCCGCAGAGTTATAATATGTTCACATCCTAAGCGCATCGGTGATCAAAAATGTCGCGGGGGCATATCTGAACGTACGAATGTTACACGTGGCGTCGGCGAGCTTCGACCTCGGCGAGTTTTTCAACAGAATCGACGGCAGACCGGCCCAGGAGCGCCTCGCCCTTCGGCAGTAGCTCAGCGCACCGCTGGTTGCCGATATGGAAGAATGGATGCGGGAGAGCCGTATCGCTCCGGTGAGGCTTGCGATTACCCATAAGTCGCGAGCTCGGCGCCTATCTGGATATCGATGAGGCGTCGTAGTCCGCGCCAGACGACCGTGTTTCCGGGTGGTGGATCGGACATCCTCGAGAGATAACCGCCAAGTCGCGATAGTTTGTTGAGATAGAGCTGGAGCGTACCCGGCTTTGCACCGCGATTTCCGCTATCGGCAATGATGCGATCAAGAATGGTGATTTCTGTCGCCGTAAACACGATTGTTGGGCTGGCCTCAGGAACGGTGCGTGCCATCATGGTCATCCACAAGACCCGCCAACTAACGATACAAAACAACGCAACAAGGTTGGTCAGACGATCGGCTGTGCGAAGCTTGGCATCCTCGGCACGACATCCCGATTTCAGGATTTTGTGGAAGACTTCGATCTTCCAGCGCAATGAGCACCAACGTATTTTTTCGATCGCTGCATCGAGGTCGGCAACTTCCAGATCGGTGACGAGCTTCCACAGGATCGGCTTGCGGCCTGATGGAACGCCGACTTCCAACGCGTGGATCACTGTCAGATCAAGCTCCGGGTAGCGCTTTTGCTTCCCGATAGGCGGTCGGACATGGATCCGTTTATACCGGATATCGAGGGTCACGCGCTCGATCGTATCGTCATCGACCCTCACATCGATACTATGGGTGCCCGCAGATGGTGCCTCATGCATTTCGCTTTTGACGGTGTGGTCGCCATCACCAGCAAGCCTGTCAACAACGGTGCGGACAACGAAGTGGGTGCCGAGATTCTTGGCCAGACAGTAAAGTTCATAAATGTCGCTCTCTCGATCTCCCACATGGACACAGCGATCTGGCTGTCCCAGCAGAGCAACCGACTGGCGGAGATTATCGAGCCAGCGGACACTTTCCTTTGCTTCGATTGGAATCCGCGTCCGGTTGATCTTCCGCTCGAGCTGGGCGGTGCCCTTGAACTTGTCACGGTTCCAGAATTTGACCGCCGCGAGGCCGAGGGGAAGTCCCTCCTCGGTGACAACCAAACTGGAGTGCATCAGTATTCCGCACACAGCGTGATGCCGGAGACGGCCATCCTTGTCGCGGCCGCTGTTGACGCTCTTGGTAAAGCCAATGTCATGCGGATTTCGACGCTGGTAGGTGAACTCCGTCGTATCCTGCAGCACCAGGATCGGCCCTTCGGATGCTGCATACCGCGCCTTGGTCGCCGCCATGTGGCCCGAGAGAATCTCTCCTTCTTCCACCTTCGGGTTTGAAAAGAACCGATATGCGGCTTTGGTGCCCGCCCAATCCTGGCAAGCGAGGGGGATCGTCCCTCCCATTCTGTCGCTCAGACGGCAGAGAAGATCGCTGAACCGGCGCCCAAGGCGAGCATCCTTGAACGCCGCCTGATCAACTTCATTGTGCGACCAATGGTCACCCAGAGCCCGCTGTTTATCCCCTCCGGCCGACATCGCCCACCTCACGAACACACCATGGTGCCCGTGAATGAATCATAAGCGATTCATCCGATTCAACAAATTTCGTGCTCAGGCCGGTAAGTGATTCAAATACTTATGGGTAATCGCAAGCCGGTGAGGGCCGCCTTGCGGTGATCGGCTGATATTTCGAGATGGCACTGGTGCAAGCGCCGGTGTTTGCACCGATACTAAGGACGGTGCGATGAGCCAGATCACAGTAATTTCAGGGCCGGAGCGGCGCCGGGTGTGGAGCGACGAACAGAAGCGAGAGCTGGTCGCGGCAGTCTCGGCGCCGGGGGCGAACGTAGCGGAGATTGCCCGCCGTGCTGATCTTCGGCCGAACCAGATCTACAGGTGGCGGCGACAGGGGGTAGGCAGCGCAGGGCTTTGCCGAGGTGCAGGTGCATCCTGATCCGGCACCGGTCATTGGGACGGCGATTGTCGTGGAGTTCGAGCGGGCGATCGTGCGCATTCCCGCTGGCGCATCRCCTGGGCTAGTTTCGGCAGTGCTGCGGTCGGTCAAGCCGTGATCCCAGTTCCCTCCGGCGTTCGGATATGGATTGCAACAGGGCACACGGACATGCGGCGTTATGCGGCGCGTGGGATTATGTGGAGTCCTGGGCGGCCAGGCTAATTTTACTTAATAAATACATGCTGATGAGAGATC